>NZ_PZKG01000007.1 GCF_003034985.1 Cereibacter changlensis JA139 | reverse complement strand
GCAGGTCTTGCAGGTCATCGGGAAGAAATCGGCGGGCAGCTTCGAGATCGGCAGCTTCAGGAAGGGGATCGTCCGGTCGGGGCGGCCATCGTCATAGCGCAGCTCCACCCGGAAATCGGCGCGGAACTCCAGATAGCTGATCCCCGCAGGCTTGGGGTCCAGGAGATCGAGAAAGCCGTGGAAATTCGCGGTCGTCGTGTTGTCCGAACAGGGCGTCCCGATCACGAAGATCCGCTCGAACCCCAGCTCCGCCTCGATCGCCCGCAGCGCATAGACCTGACAGGGAATGCCGATCACCGCGATCCGCCGATGCCCCGCCGCCCGCGCCGGCTCCAGCAACGCGAGCGTTGGCGCATAGCCCATCCGCATGCCCCGGCAGCGCGCCATCTCCGCCGCCTCGGTGACGATCACCGGCATCGGCTTCCAGCGGTCTTCGGGGTCGGGCGCCACCGCCAGCACCGCATCGACCTCGCCCGCCTCCAGCAACGCCGCGGCAAGGCCCGTGGTGATCCCGGTCCATTGCGCGCCTTCCGCAGCAGGCTCCAGCTTCGCCCGCAGCATCTCGCGGTAGGGGCCGAAGAAGGCCTCCTCCTCCCGATCGGGCTTGGCCTCGCGGCCATGCACCCGCCGCTCCTGCGCCGGATAGTCGGGATGGATGAACTGGCAGGCCCGCCCGCAGGCCTTGCCATTGCCCAGCCGCGACACACCGCAATCGGTGCAGAGCCCGGGGCGCGGCCCGCCGGGCAGCGTAGGCGCCGAAAGGCCGGGAAGGAAGGGCATGTCCATCGCGCGCTCCGTCAGGCGGGGTCCTGCAACGGTTACCCCACCCGCCCCCATCCGTCGAGGCTGCTGCCGCGCGCCGCGGCGAAGCGCCCCACTATTCGCGCGACAGCGCCACCACCGGATCGAGCCGCGAGGCCGAGCGCGCCGGCAGGAAGCCGAAGGCGATGCCGATCACCGTCGAGGAGAGGAAGGCCGAGACCACCGCCACCGCCGAGAAGGTCAGCCCGAAGGGCAGGAACTCGCTGGCGATCAGCCCGATGCCGTAGGCCACCCCCACCCCCAGCACCCCGCCCAACAGGCAGACCAGCACCGACTCGATCAGGAACTGCATGACGATGTCGCTGCTGCGCGCCCCCACCGCGATGCGCACGCCGATCTCCTTGGTCCGCTCGGTCACCGAGACCAGCATGATGTTCATCACCCCGATGCCGCCGACGATCAGCGAGATCACCGCGATGGCCGAGACCAGCAGCGTCAGGAGTTGCGCCGTGCTCTGGATCGTCTCGCGGATC
Source organism: Cereibacter changlensis JA139 (assembly GCF_003034985.1). GTDB lineage: Bacteria > Pseudomonadota > Alphaproteobacteria > Rhodobacterales > Rhodobacteraceae > Cereibacter > Cereibacter changlensis. Next base: position 67,309 of record NZ_PZKG01000007.1, on the reverse strand, counting down.
GTGTCGGAGTTGGTGGTGAAAAAGTCCTTCACCCCGTGCCGCCGCAGCATCAGCGCCTCGATCATCTCCTGCGCCTCGTCCATCTCGTAATCGTCGCGCACCTTCACCGAGATCGAGTTGATGCTGTCCGACCCGGTGATCCGCGCCGCCACCGTGGTATAGGGTACGAAGACCCGCAGCGAGTCCGGCCCGAATTGCTGCGCCGCGCTCTTCACCACGCCGATCACCTGCATCGGCACCCGGCCCAGCAGGATCACCTGCCCGATCGGATCCTCGTGCTGCACGAACAGCGTCTCCGCCGTGGCCTCGTCGATCACCGCCACCTGATCGCGCGCGGCGATGGCGTCGGGGCCGAAAAGCTGGCCCTGCACCACCTCATAGGTCGCCACCTCGAAATAGCCCCCCGCCACGCCCCGGACCGAGGCCGAGGTCGCCACCGAGCGATAGGCGAGCGTGGCGCTGGTGCTCACCTCGGGCGAGACCGAGACGGTGAAGGGCTGCTGCGCCAGCGCCTGCGCATCGGCGGGCACCAGCGTGTCGATCGCACTGGCCCGCCGGTCGCCGAAGCCGGTGCCCGCGCGGATCGAGATGGTGTTGGTGCCGATGGCGGCGATGTTCTCCAGCACCTTCTGCTGACTGCCCGCGCCCAGCGCCACCACCAGCACCACCGAGGCGATGCCGATGATGATGCCGAGCATGGTCAGGAAGCTGCGCAACCGATGCGCATTCATCGAGCGCGTCGCCATGACGAAGGCCTCGAACATCCGTTCGGCCAGCCCGCCCCTCGGCCGCGCCGTCGTGGTCTTCACCTCGGGCGGTGTGCCGAGCGGCGTCTTGCGCGTATCGGCGATGATCAGCCCGTCGCGGATCTCCACCACCCGCTCGGCCAACGCGGCAACCTCGGGATCATGGGTGACGATGATGATGGTGTGGCCCTGCCGGTGCAGGTCGGCCAGCAGCGCCATCAGGTCGGCCCCCGACTTGGTGTCGAGCGCCCCGGTCGGCTCGTCGGCCAGGATCACCTCGCCGCCGTTCACCAGCGCCCGCGCCACCGAGACCCGCTGCTGCTGGCCGCCCGACAGTGCGTTGGGCCGGTGGTCCATCCGGTCGCCGAGCCCCAACTGGGTCAGCAGCGCCTTCGCCGTCTCGCGCCGCTCGGCGCGGGGGGTGGCCTTGTAGATCGCCGGCACCTCGACATTCGACAGCGCGTCGAGATCGGGCAGCAGCTGGTAGCGTTGAAAAATGAAACCGAAATGCTCGCGTCTCAGCCGCGCCCGGTCCTCCGCCGACAGCGCCCCCACGTCGCGCCCGTTGTAGAGGTATGTCCCGGCGCTCGGGCGGTCGAGACAGCCCAGCACGTTCATTAGCGTCGACTTGCCCGACCCGGAGGAGCCGATGATCGCCACCATCTCCCCCGCCTCGATGTCGAGCGAGACGTCCTTGAGCACGGTGATCTGCTCGTCGCCCGCCTGAAAGGCGCGCCCGATGCCGCGCAGCGAGATCAGCGCCATGTCAGAAGCCCATCATCGGCGGCCCGCCCCTGCGGCTGCCGCCCGCCGCGCCCCCCGGCGCGGCGGCGTCGGCGATGACCCGCTCGCCCTCCGCCAGCCCGGATTTCACCTCGGCAGTGATGTTGTTGTTCAGCCCGATGGAGACGCTGCGCTCCTCGGTCCGCCCGGTCTCCGGATCATAGACCCGCACCGCGTAAGCGCCGTCCTCGTCCCGCGCGCCCAGCACCGAGGACAGCACGGTCAGCACATCCTTCGCCTCGGCGATCTGGATCGAAACCTGCGCCGTCATGCCGATGCGCAGCTTGCGGTCGGGGTTCTCGACGTCGAACAGACCCTTGTAATAGATCGCCGTGTCGGTCGAGATCTCGTCGCTCTCCTTGATCGAGGCCGGCGCCGGCTCGACATCGCGCACCACCGCCTCGAAGGTCATGTCGGGCTCGCCCAGGAGGGTGAATCCCACCACCTGCCCCGGCTCCACCCGGATCACATCGGCCTCCGAGACATCGGCCTTCACCACCATCCGCTCCAGATTGGCCAGCTTGACGATGGTCGGCGTATCCATCCCGGCGTTCACCGTCTGGCCCTGGCTGGTGACGATCGCCACCACCGTCCCGTCGATCGGCGCGGTGATCCTGGTCCGCGCCAGCTCCAGCCGCGCGTTGGAGATCGTGACCTCCGCCCGCTGCTTCTGCGCCTGAAGCGAGAGCAGCCCGGCCCGCGCCACCGCCAACGCCGCCTCCGCCGCCTCCAGATCGCCGGTCGAGGACAGCCGACGCTCGCTCAGCTGCTGGTTGCGCTCCAGCGTCAGCTCCGCCTCGCGGATCGAGGCGTTCTTGGCGAGGATGTCGGCCTCGATCTGCGCCAGATCCGCCTCGGCTTGCAGCACGTCATTCTGCTGGCTCAGCGAGTCGATCTGCGCGATCAGGTCGCCCTCCTTCACCTGCTGCCCCAGCGTCACCGCCAGCGTCTCGACCTGCCCCGACACGCGCGACCCGACCGAGACCAGCGACGAAGCCTCGATCACACCCGAGGCCAGCACCGTCTGCTCCACCGTGCCCCGCTCCACCGCGACCGTGGTCGGAACCACAACGACCTGCGACGCCTGCCAGCGCGTCCAGCCATAGCCCCCCGCCGCGACGACCAGCACGGCCAGCAGCCCGAACCAGAACTTCTTCATTGCGCCTCACTTCCACTCATCAAGCCTATAACGTCAGGTAGGAGGGATTCCGCCGCCCCAAGCGGCCGTTTCCACGAAATAGCGAAAACGTGTGCCTTAGCCCGGAAAGCCGTAACGCGCGATCATCGCCGCGATCTGCCGGTCGTTGCCGTTCTGCGCCACATTGCCCTGCCGCAGCTGCGTGACCTGACTGCCCGGCCATTCGACGATCCGCTGCGGCGGCCCCACCTTGCGCGCCACGGCGCCTGTCATGCGGTACATCCACCAGAGCCAGACATCATCCGCCGCCGGCGTCAGGTCGCGGAACAGTTCCGCCTTGCAGGTATCGGGATGGAACACCCCCGGCGGATAGAGCACCCCCGAAACGCCGGTGGAAAACACCAGCGGCCCCACGGCGGGCCCAATGTTGGACTCCCACTCGACATAGGGCGCGGGCTGGCCTTCGGCGCGCAGCAGGATGCGCCGCGCGCGGTGGCAGATCACCTCCGGCCGGGACGGATCGACGGCGGCGACGCTGTCCTCTACCCATGTCGGACCATAGGCGATGTCGTCATCCGCCGTCAGGATGAAGCTCTCGGGCGTCTCCCGCAGCGTCGGCACGATCTTCTTGAAGGACCGGATATCCTCGCAAAGCCCGATCTCCAGCCCCTCGGCCTTCAGCGCCAGCACCTCGGGCGGCAGCTGCCCCACATCCTCAGCGGCAAGCCACAAGACCACCCGGTCGGCCCGCACCGTCTGGCGCAGCACGGCGCGCAGCGTCAAGGCCAGCGTGCCGAACCGCCCGGGATAGCTGGTCAGCGACACCACCAGCGGCGCCGGCAGGCCATGCGGCCGCCCGGTCACCGTGCGCCCCTCCAGCTCGGCCAGCGCCGCGGCAACCCGCCGCTTGCGCTTCCACTCGCGGATCACATCGCCCAGCATCAGCCCTGCCACGCCTTCCTCAGCCAGCCGATATCGCCGATCCGCCGATACCAGCGCTGCCCACCGCCCTCCAGCACCTCGGTCATCTTCGGATTGCCGGCAAAGACCACGATCTTCGCGCCCTCCGGCAGCACCGGATCGCCGAGATAGCTGCGCAGCCCGCGCGGCACGCAGGCGTTCTTGAAGCTGACGCACCAGTCGCTCGGCCAATAGGCCAGGTCGCCATGCGCGGCCAGTTGCGCGCTCTGGAACTGCTGCGAGATCTCGTACTTCGCCATCGCCGCCTCGGGATCGGCCACATAGGCGTCGTGGATATAGGCGTGCGCGCCGATCTCGTAGCGGAAGACCGAGGAATTGCCGACCGAATGCAAGAAGCGGTCCCGCTCGGGGTTCACCCGGCGCAGCGGCTTGGCGCGGAACAGATCGTCGTCGCGGATGATGAGGAACTTGCCCGGATGGGCGAAGAACGGCTCCAGATCGTCGACGATCACCAGATCCAGATCGAGAAACAGCCCCGTGCCGCGAAGCCCCGCCAGATCGCTGCGGAACAGCGCCAGCTTGCGCCAGCGCCGGTCGGTCTTGCCCGCGGGCAGGTCGAGCTCCGGCATCGGCAGCGCCTCGATGCCGGCGTCGAGCCCGCTTTCATCATCGGTGAAGCAGACGAAGCGGTGGGGCCGCTTCAGGTGGCGCGCCACGCCGCGCGCCAGATTGTTCACGTATTCAGGCCCGTAGAGCGAGCCCCATTTCATGCAGATGACGTTGACCGTCTCCGGCTGTTGCACCGCTTCGTCCCCCGTATCCGGCATGACCGCACCTTAAGCCATGCCGGACCGATGGGGAAGCGGGGTCGGACGGGACCGCGCGGCCCGTCCGCAGCCGCGCAGCGTCCTGCCCCGCGCCGGTCAGGCGCGTTTCTTCGACACCATGCCCCAGATGACGAGCACGATGATCGCGCCGACGATGGCCCCGATCAGCCCCGCGCCCTCGCCCGCCGAGTACCAGCCCAGAGCCTGGCCGAGCCAGGTCGCCACGAAGGCCCCCACGATACCGAGAATGGTGGTGAGGATGAAACCCGAGGGTTCGTTGTCACCCGGCGTGATGAACTTGGCGATGAGCCCCGCGATGAAGCCGATGATGATGGTCCAGATGATTCCCATGGTTCCGCTCTCCGTGACAGGAAGTAACGGTCGGTAACGCACCGTAAGGGAAAGCGGTTCCTCGCGCCACAATGGCGGAAAATTCTCGCTCCAGTGCCCGCCTTGGACGACTTGGCAGCGGAAGAAACAGCTTGAAGTTGTAGACCTCCACGATGCTACATAAGAAGAAAATGCATGTAGTTCGGTGGGTTACCGCAGGTTGCGGCAGACGGCCGCGCCATGCAACCTGTGCGTGTATTAAGGGGGTTAACCGAATGGACTTCCCACATCTTGGGCAAATTCTGCGCAATGTCGCCAGCAGTCGCGGAAGGGCGACGCGTACCGAATTCTGGAGCTTTGTCGCCCTCGCGACGCTGCTCATCGCTTGCGCTGCTTCTCTCGAAATCCGCCTGTTCAGCGGTGCAGGCTTTCCCGGGCCGCTGGTCCTCGGCGTCGCGGCGCTGCTGCTGGGTCCGTTGATCGCCGTGGCGGTCCGCCGGCTGCATGACATCGGCAAGCCGGGTCACTGGCTGTTTCTGGTCTTCGTGCCGGTGCTCGGCGCGGTGATCCTGATCTGGTGGTTCTGCATCCAGAGCGAGGCGCGCCGCAACCGGCACGGGCCGGACCCGCTCGACACCTTCTGACCTCCGGCCTGTTCTGCAGGGCAGCCCGTGGAACGTAGCGACCCGCCCTGCGAAAACGAAGCGCCCCAACTCTTGCCAAAGAGTTAACGGCGCTTTGTTTTTCCAGCAATATCAGTCTTCTGACCCGATTTTCACGCGTGAAAATCAGGCCGCATGCGCCCCCGCGGCCAGCGCCGCCACCCGTTCCAGCACCTCGGCTGCCGGCCGTCCCTCACCGATCAGCTTGACGATGGCCGAGCCGACCACGCAGCCGTCGGCGATGCCGGCGATGCCCTGGGCCGCCTCGGGCGTGGTGATGCCGAAGCCGACGATCACCGGCAGGTCGGTCGCCGCCTTGATCCGCGCCACCTCCGGCGCCACATCCTCGGGCCGCGCCGCCCCCGCCCCGGTGATCCCGGTGATCGAGACGTAATAGACGAAGCCCGAGGTATTCTGCAGCACCGTGGGCAGCCGCTTCGCATCGGTCGTCGGCGTCGCCAGCCGGATGAAGTTGATCCCCGCCGCCTGCGCCGGCAGACAAAGCTCGCTGTCCTCCTCCGGCGGCAGATCGACGACGATCAGCCCGTCGATCCCGGCCTCACGCGCGTCAGCCAGAAAACGCTCCACCCCGCGCGAATAGATCGGGTTGTAATAGCCCATCATCACGATCGGCGTCTTCTGGTCGCCCTCGCGGAAGGCCCGCGCCATCGCCAGCGTCTTCTCCAGCGTCTGGCCGCCCTCCAGCGCCCGCTGCCCGGCCAGCTGGATCGTCTCGCCATCCGCCATCGGATCGGTGAAGGGCATGCCCAGCTCGATCACGTCCACCCCCGCCGCCGGCAGCCCCTTCATCACCGCAAGCGAGGTCTCCAGATCCGGGTCGCCCGCCATGATATAGGCCACGAAAGCCTTCTTCCCCTCGGCCCTGAGCCGCGCGAAGCTGTCGTCAATCCGTGTCATCGTTCCGTCTCCGCCCATTGCCTGCGCCGCGCCTGTCGCGGACGGGTGTGCGACAGGCGCGCGGGAAAATCAATGGGGCGGCGCGGCGGGGCTTTCCGCCCTGCCCGCCTTGCCTTGCGACCGCCCCTTGCCTATGAAGCGGCAAACCTTCAATCGGAGTGCGTGTCATGGGCTTTCGTATGGGCATCGTCGGCTTGCCGAACGTGGGCAAATCCACGCTCTTCAACGCGCTGACCCGCACCGCCGCGGCGCAGGCGGCCAACTTCCCGTTCTGCACCATCGAGCCGAACGTCGGCGAGGTCGCCGTCCCCGACGCGCGGCTGGAGACGCTGGCGGCCATCGCCGGCTCCAAGCAGATCATCCCGACCCGCATGACCTTCGTCGACATCGCCGGCCTCGTGCGCGGCGCCTCGAAGGGCGAGGGCCTCGGCAACCAGTTCCTCGCCAACATCCGCGAATGCGACGCCATCGCCCATGTGCTGCGCTGCTTCGAGGATGGCGACATCACCCATGTCGAGGGCCGCATCGACCCGGTGGCCGATGCCGAGACCATCGAGACCGAGCTGATGCTGGCCGACATGGAATCGATCGAGCGGCGGCTGGCCAACCTCGCCCGCAAGCTGAAGGGCGGCGACAAGGATTCGCTTGACCAGGACCGGCTGCTGCGCCAGGCGCTGGCGGCGCTGGAGGCCGGCAAGCCCGCGCGCAGCGTCACCGTCTCGGAGGATGACAGCCGCAACTGGCGGCTGCTGCAGCTGCTGACCTCGAAGCCGGTGCTCTATGTCTGCAACGTCGAGGAATCCTGCGCCGCCAACGGCAATTCCCAATCGGCCCGCGTCGCCGAGATGGCGAAGGCTCAAGGGGCCGCCACGGTGGTGATCTCGGCCCGGATCGAGGAGGAGATCAGCCAGCTCGCCGCCGAGGAGGCCGAGATGTTCCTCGAGGAGATGGGCCTGCACGAGGCCGGGCTCGACCGGCTGATCCGCGCCGGCTACGAGCTGCTGGGCCTGCAGACCTATTTCACCGTCGGCCCCAAGGAGGCCCGCGCCTGGACGATCACCAAGGGCATGATGGCGCCGCAGGCGGCGGGCGTGATCCATGGCGATTTCGAGAAGGGCTTCATCCGCGCCGAGACCATCGCCTATGACGATTACGTCGCCGGCAAGGGCGAGAGCGGCGCCAAGGAGGCCGGCAAGTTCCGCGTCGAGGGCAAGACCTACGAGGTCAAGGACGGCGACGTGCTGCATTTCCTGTTCAGCGGCTGACAGGCGGTCCGGGGGGCAAATAACCCCGCTCTTTCCCCTTGCCCCCTCCAGCCGACCTCGCTAAACCCGTCGGCGGAGATGTGGCCGAGTGGTCGAAGGCACACCCCTGCTAAGGGTGCAGGCCCGGAAGGGTCTCGAGGGTTCGAATCCCTTCGTCTCCGCCACCATTAAAACCAGCTTATCCCAGGGCCGTCGGGGCCTTTTTCGTTTCAGAGGCAATTGCAGTTGGGCAACTGCGGGTAGCCACGCACGGTCGCTCCGCCGCCATGCAAGTGCGGGGCTGCCGCCGTGGCGCGGCAACCGACCGTAAGTCGCAACTCCTTGATGACAAGCGGGGATTGCGCCCCTAGCCTGGCCTCATGTCGAACAGGCCCTGGACCGATGCGGAGAATGACCTGATCGTCGCGGATTACTTCGCGATGCTGGTTGATGATCTCGCCAGGAAGACATTCAACAAGGCAGCGTCATATCGACAGCTCGCTGGCCGGATCGACCGTTCGGCAAAGGCGATCGAATACAAGCACCAGAATATCAGCGCAGTGCTCAAGGCGCTGGGTGAAACTTGGCTGACGGGCTTGGCGCCTGCTTTCAACTTTCAGGGGGCGCTTGAGGATGCCGTCGTCCGGTGGCTCAATTCTCATCCGGAGTGGGTGCTTCGCTCAGCGGCCACTCGTCCTGCCGCTGGCCTGCACGAGACAGCCCAGATCTGGATCGGCCCGCCGCCGACGCTGTCGAACCAGCCGCCGCCGCAGGAGCTGGAGCAAGTGCTGCAGATCGCCCGCAAATTCGATGTGGCGGGGCGCGACGAGCGCAACCGGGCGCTCGGTCGCGCCGGGGAAGAGCGGGTGCTGGCGCATGAGAGGGCCAGCCTGCGCGCGGCGGGATGCGAGGATCTGGCGCGGCAGGTGCGCTGGGTCTCGGAGGAGGATGGCGACGGCGCGGGCTATGACATCGCGAGTTTCTCTCCGGACGGCAGGCCCCGCCTGATCGAGGTGAAGACCACGAATGGCTGGGAGAGGACGCCGTTCCACATCAGCCGCAACGAGCTGGCGGTGTCCAAGGACCGCCGCGCGGAGTGGCTGCTGTTCCGGCTGTGGAACTTCAGCCGCGAACCGAGAGCCTTCGAGCTCCTTCCGCCGCTCGAGGCCCATGTCTCGCTGACGCCGATGTCGTTTCAGGCGGGCTTCCACTGAGGCCAGCCGCAGCTAGGAACCTCCGCTCGCGCCAAACAGGCCCGCCTCCCAGCCATGCAGGGTCAGCGCAGCAGGTTCCCCCCTCTTCGCCCTTCCCCACAAGCCTCGGCATCGCTATATCGGCGCGATGTCACAGAACCCGCCCAGTCTCCGCCCCGATCTCGCGCCGCGCCTGATCCTCGACAGCCCGCGCCGCGAGGGCCAGCCGACCATCGGCATGGTCAGCCTCGGCTGCCCCAAGGCGCTGGTGGACAGCGAGCGCATCCTGACCCGGCTGCGCGCCGAGGGCTATGCGATCAGCCCCGACTATGCCGGGGCCGATGCGGTGATCGTGAACACCTGCGGGTTTCTCGACAGCGCCAAGGCCGAAAGCCTCGACGCCATCGGCGAGGCGCTGCGCGAGAACGGGCGGGTGATCGTCACCGGCTGTCTCGGCGCGGAGCCCGAATACATCACCGGCGCGCATCCCAAGGTGATGGCGGTGACCGGGCCGCATCAATACGAGCAGGTGCTGGACGCGGTGCATCAGGCGGTGCCGCCGGCGCCCGATCCGTTCATCGACCTGCTGCCCGCCAGCGGCGTGACGCTGACGCCGCGGCATTACAGCTATCTGAAGATTTCCGAGGGCTGCAACCACAAGTGCAAGTTCTGCATCATCCCCGACATGCGTGGCCGGCTGGTCAGCCGCCCGGCGCATGCCGTGCTGCGCGAGGCCGAGAAGCTGGTCGAGGCCGGGGTGCGCGAGCTGCTGGTGATCTCGCAGGACACCTCCGCCTACGGTGTGGACCGCAAGCATGACCTCTCACCCTGGAAGGGCGGCGAGGTGCGGGCGCATGTCACGGATCTGGCGCGCGAGCTGGGCAGGCTCGGGGCCTGGGTGCGGCTGCATTACGTCTACCCCTATCCGCATGTGCGCGACCTGATCCCGCTGATGGCGGAAGGTCTGGTGCTGCCCTATCTCGACATCCCGTTCCAGCACGCCCATCCGGATGTGCTGCGCCGCATGGCCCGCCCCGCCGCCGCCGCCCGCACGCTGGACGAGATCGCGGCCTGGCGCGCCGCCTGCCCCGACATCACGCTGCGCTCGACCTTCATCGTCGGCTACCCCGGCGAGACCGAGGCCGAGTTCCAGACCCTGCTCGACTGGCTGGACGAGGCGCAGCTCGATCGCGTCGGCTGCTTCCAATACGAGAACGTCGCCGGGGCGCGGTCGAACCTGCTGCCCGACCACGTGCCCGCCGAGGTGAAGCAGGACCGCTGGGACCGCTTCATGGAGAAGGCGCAGGCCATCTCGGCGGCGAAGCTGGAGGCGAAGGTCGGGCGGGTGATGCCGGTGATCGTCGACAGCGTCGACGAGGAAGGCGCGACCTGCCGCACCATGGCCGACGCTCCCGAGATCGACGGCAACCTGTTCATCGACGAAGGTTTCGAGGCGCTGAAGCCGGGCGACATCGTCAACGTGACGGTGGAAGAGGCCAGCGAATACGACCTCTGGGGCTCGCTGAACTGAATACGGCCGCGCCTCGGGTGAGACGCGGCCGGTGCCGGGACGTTCAAACCGTCGGATCTGCCGTCAGATCCAGTAGGGCGCGATGCCGTAATAGCTGTAGGTCGCGGCGTTCCAGTCGCGGTCGTCGCGCCAGTTCGCCGGGCGCACCGGGGCGCCTTCGAGCTGCTCGCGGTCGATGTCGGTGACGAAACCGCCGAGCGAGACGTCGTAGCTCAGTTTCTTCCACGGCACGGGATGGTGATCCTCGCCGAGGCCGAGAAAGCCGCCGAAGCCCATCACCGCATAGGCGATGTTGCCGGACTGCTTGTCGATCATCAGATGGTCGATGTGACCGAGATGCTCTCCCGCCAGATTGTAGACGGCGGTGCCGTTCACATCCGCGCTCGACACCATGCTGCCGTTCGTGTTCGGGGTCGCGGTATCCATGACGATCTCCTTCGTTTCTGGTCACCGAATAGAAACGCGGGGCAGCCGGCAAGGTTCCCGGTCAGCCGATCAGCACCACGACCCAGGCCACGCCGGCGGCGAGCGCGGTCATGCCGACCACGGCGCTGCCGCAATCCTTGATCTTGCCGGCGCGCGGGTCCTGCGCGGTGGAGATGTAATCCACCACCTCTTCCAGCGCGGTATTGGCCAGTTCCGCCGCCAGCACCAGTAGACCCAGCGCCAGGATCAGCGCCCGCTCGCCCGCCGTCAGGTCGAGGCTCAGCGCCAGAAGGGCGGAGCCGGCATTGGCCAGCGTCCATTGCCGCAGCGATTTCTCCGACCGCCAGGCCGCCCGCCAGCCCTGCCAGGACCAGCGCGCGGTGTTGCGCCAGCGCAAGAGCTCGGCGCGGATCGCGGTCAGCATGCTTCTCCCCTTCCGCTCAGCGCGCCGCGAGATAGGCGCGCACCGCCGAGACGACATGGCGGAAGCGGTCGCCGCCGAGGTTCACCCCGCCATACCAACGGGTCACGACGATCAGGTGGTCGCGCAGGTCCTCGCGCTCCAGCATGCGCAGGATCGCCACCGCGGCCCCCGCCTCGCCGTCGTCGTCCTTCAGGGGCGGGCCGTCGCTCGGCAGCAGCGCCCAGCTGTTGTGGGTGGCCTTGGCGTATTTCTTCACCTGCTTCAGCGTGGCGAGGAACTCGGCCACCTCGGCCCGCGTCGCCGCAGGACCGCCCGACACGGCGTATTTCGACCCGCGGTCGCTGACGACATTCTCGATCTGCAACATGCTGCCTCCGCCCGCAGGCTAGCCTGCAAGCGGGGCTTAGGCCAGATCCCCGGCGTCAGGCCAGCGATTCAAGCTCGGCCTTGTTGCGGCAGAAGCCCGGCAGCCGGGCCGCCGTGGCGTCATGCGCCAGCCAGCCGCTGCAGATCTCGGTGGCAGAGCAGGTCTCGCAGCGGTGGACGAGCTCGGCCAACTCGCCACGGCTGAGCCAGCCCTGCAGCACCGCATCCGGCAGGTCGACCCCGGCGACCCGCGCCATGCTGTTGGTCAGCGACCATGCGCCGGGCGCCTCGACATATCCGATCATGGGTTCCTCCTCGGGACGTGTCGCACCAACCTGCGGCGCGGCGCCTTCGGCCGCCATGACCCAGATCAATCCCTAGTAGTAACCAAGCTCCGCCGCCCGGCGCTGCACGATGGCGATGCGCTGCCCGTTCGGCGGGTGGCTGCCGAGGAAGGTGTCGCCCGGGTCGGGCAGCCGGGTGAAGAAGGCGGCGCCGCGCACCGGGTCATAGCCCGAGAGCAGGGTGATCTCGGTGCCCAGCGCGTCGGCCTCCAGTTCGAAATCCTTGGAGAAGGTGCGCGCCCCCATGCTGGCGCCCATCTGCTGCACCGAGCGGATGGTCTCGGGCGCGGCCCCGCCCATCTGCGCCAGCACCCCGGCCAGCATCGCCCCGGTCATCGCCGATTCCTGCTGGCGCGGGATATGGCCGAGGATGTGGTGCGAGGTCTCGTGGCCCAGCACGAAGGCCAGCTCGTCGGCGTTGCGCGCGTCGTCGAGCAGCGCCAGCGTCAGCGCCACCACCGGGCGGCCCTGCGGGTCCAGCGTCTGATAGGCGTTGGCCTGCTGGCCGGGACGACCATCGACGACGATCTGGAAATCGCAAGGCACGTTGCGGGTGCGCTGCAGGCAGAGCTGCTCGGCCACCGGCTCCACCCTCGCCACCACGTCGCTGAAGGCGCGGGCCGCGTCGGCGGGCGTCAGCAGCGGTCCGGGATCGGGGGCGGGAGAGGGCATCGCCGGGCCCGACATCGGCCCCGGCCCCATGGGAACGCCAGCACAGCCCGCGAGGCCGAGACAGGCCGCCGCAATCCACATCCACCGCATGCGACACCCTTCGCTGATCCGCCCGCCAGATTATCAAAACCGCTGGCGGGGGCCAGCCCATCTCACAGAAAGGTGCGCGGGACAATGGCTTCGGAAAGCGCATTGAGTTCGCCCCTCCCCTGCCCTAGCATCGGCCCATGTTCACCATCGAGCACGACTTCGACGCCACCGTGATCACGCTCGTCGACGAAGGGTCGCCGGGCCTGCAGGAGGACGTGACGATCTGCGCCTTCGAGGATTGCGTGACGGTCGAGCAGTTCGACGAGCGGCGGCAGGAGAGCTTCCGCCTCACCCTGTCGATGGCGCAGATCCGCGACCTCGCCGCCGCGCTGAACCTGCCCGAGGGCAGCTACCGCCTCGCCAAGACGCCCGCGCCGAAGGCCTGAGGCCCGCCACCGAAGCGGCGGGCCAAGCTCACGTCAGGCGCTCAGCTTCGCGGCCATCTCGACCAGACGTTTCGCCTGATGCGAGATCGAGGCCACGGCCTTGTCGTCGAACTCGGCGCCCTGGGTGTGGCTGTAGCCATAGGGATTGCCGCCGGTGGCGTAGATCGCCGGGTCGGTGTAGCCCGGCGCCACGATGATCGAGCCCCAGTGCAGGAAGGTGGTGTAGAGGCTCAGCAGCGTCGCCTCCTGCCCGCCATGCGGGTTCTGCGCCGAGGTCATGGCCGAGACCGCCTTGTTGGCCAGCTTGCCTTGGCTCCAGACGCCGCCCAACGTGTCGATGAAGGCGCGCAGCTGGCTCGGGCCGTTGCCGAAGCGGGTCGGGGCCGAGAAGAGATAGGCATCGGCCCATTCCATGTCGGCCGGCGTCGCCGCAGGCAGGCCCGAGGCCTTCTCGACCTGCGCCTTCCAGGCGTCCTGCCCCTCCACCACCGACTGCGGCGCGGTCTCGGCGATGCGCAGCAGCTTCACCTCGGCCCCGGCGGCGCGGGCGGCCTCGGCGGCGATTTCCGCCATGCGGTGATTGGTGCCGTAGGTCGAGTAGAACAGGATCGCGAGCTTGACGGGCATGGAGACCTCCTTATGGATGTGCAGGGTAAGCATAGCGCCTGTCCGGCACGGCGCCATTGCGTAATCCCGCAAATTTCCTGTGCAGGGGCGCGCGCCGCGCCGCGGCATTGGCAATCGCCGCGGGCTCTGTCACTCTGACAAAAAACGCAGGACCCTCCGATGACCCCCATCCTGACCCTGACGCTGAATCCGGCGATCGACCTTGCCGCGGATGTCGGCGAGGTGCTGCCGGGCCTCAAGCTGCGCTGCACCACGCGAAGGTCGATCCGGGCGGCGGCGGCATCAACGTCAGCCGCGCGATCCGCATCCTCGGCGGCGAGAGCACCGCCTTCGTGGCGCTCGGCGGTGCGCTGGGGGCGCGGCTGGCCGATCTGCTCAGGGCCGAGCACATCCGCTTCACCGCCTTCGCCGGGCCCGGCGAGACGCGCGAGAGCCTGACCGTCACCGAGACGAGCACCGGCCACCAGTTCCGCTTCATGCTGCCCGGCGCGGTCTGGGAACCCGAGCGGGTGGACGCGGCGCTGGACGAGATCGACCGCGCGGTGGCGCCGGGCAGCATGGTCGTGCTCAGCGGCTCGCTGCCGCCGGGGGTGCCCGACGACTTTCCGGTGACGCTCTCCGCCCGGATCGGCGGGCGGGCGGTCCTGGTGGTCGACACCTCCGGCCCGCCGCTGGCGCGGCTGGCCGAACAGGGGCTGCCGGGGCTCGACATTCTCAGGATGGATGACAGCGAGGCCGAAGGGCTGGCGGGCCGGCTGCTGACCGGCCGGGCCGAGACCGCCGATTTCGCCGCCGCCCTCGTGGCGCGCGGGGTGGCGCGGACGGTGATCGTGGCGCGCGGCGCCGATGGCTCGGTGATGGCCGATGCGCGCGGCCGCTGGTTCTCGAAATCCGCGCCGGTGGTGGTGAAGAGCAAGGTCGGCGCGGGCGACACCTTCGTCGGCGCCTTCGTGCTGGCGCTGGCGCAGGGCCATCCGCCCGAGGCAGCGCTGGCGCATGGCGTGGCCGGGGCGAGTGCGGCGGTGATGACCGCCGCCACCGAACTCTGCCGCCGCGAGGATGCCGAGCGGCTGCGGGCGGACTGCATCGTGGAGCAGATCTGAGCCGCCGGTAAGCCCGGGGGCTCAGCCCTCGTCGCGCCAGCGGTTGACGATCGGATAGCGCCGGTCGAGCCAGAACGCGCGCGCGGTGAGCCGCGTGCCGGGGGCCGACTGGAAGCGCTTGTATTCGCTGAGATACAGCAGCCGCTCCACCTTCTTCACCGTGTCGCGGTCATGCCCCTCGGCCACCAGATCGGCCATAGAGGCCTCGCGGTCCACCAGCCCCTGCAGGATGGCGTCGAGCACCTCGTAGGGCGGCAGGCTGTCGTCGTCGCGCTGGTCGGGGCGCAGCTCGGCGCTCGGCGGCTTCTCGATCACCCGCGCCGGGATCACCTCGCCCGCCGGGCCCTTCATCCAGGGGCGATGGGTCGCGTTGCGCCAGCGGCAGGTCTCGAAGACGCGGGTCTTGTACATGTCCTTGATCGGATTGTAGCCGCCGTTCATGTCGCCGTAGATCGTGCAATAGCCGACCGCGACCTCGGACTTGTTGCCGGTGGTCAACAGCATCTCGCCGAACTTGTTCGACAGCGCCATCAGCAGCAGCCCCCGCAGCCGCGACTGCACGTTCTCCTCGGTCAGGTCGGCCTCGGTCCCGGCAAAGAGCCCGGCCAGCGCCTCGCCCACCGCGGCCTGCGGGCCGGAGATCGGCACCGTGTCCAGCCGGCAGCCCAAGGCGCGGGCGACCAGCGTCGCATCCTCCAGCGAATGCGCCGAGGTATAGGCCGAGGGCAGCATGACGCAGCGCACGTTCTCCGCCCCGATGGCGTCGGAGGCGATGGCGGCGACGATGGCGGAATCGATGCCGCCCGAAAGACCCAGCAGCACCTTGCGGAAGCCCGACTTCGCCAGATAGTCGCGCAAGGACAGCACCATGGCGTGATAATCCGCCTCCCAGAGATCGGGCTGCGGCGCGAAGCTGCCCTTCTCGGCCCGCCAGCCCTCGTCGGTCAGCACGAAATCGATATGCCGCAGTTCCTCGGTGAAGGCGGGAAGCTGGGCCATCAGATGCCCGCCCGGGTTCAGCACGAAGGAGGCGCCGTCGAACACCTGATCGTCCTGCCCGCCCACCATGTTGAGATAGACCAGCGGCAGCCCGGTCTCGACCACGCGGGCGACCATCAGGTTGATCCGCACCTCGAGCTTCTCGCGGTGATAGGGCGAGCCGTTCGGCACCAGGAGGATCTCGGCCCCGGTCTCGGCCAGCGTCTCGCAGACGTCGGGATGCCAGCTGTCCTCGCAGATCGGCGTGCCGATGCGCAAGGGGCCGACCCGGTAGGGGCCATGCACGTCGGAGGGGGTGAAGATGCGTTTCTCGTCGAAGACATCGGTATTGGGCAGGTGATGCTTCAGCACCGTCGCGACGACCTTGCCGCCCTCGAGCACGTAATAGGCGTTGTAAAGCCGCCCGTCCTTCAGGCAGGGCCCGCCGATGCCGATCGCCGGCCCCTCGGCGCAGTCCCGCGCCAGCTGTTCCACCGCGGCCATGGCGGCGCGGGCGAAGGCAGGCTTCCTCACCAGATCCTGCGTCTGGTAGCCGGTGATGAACATCTCGGTCAGCGCCAGCATCTGCGCGCCGGCCGCCCGCGCCTCCTGCCAGGCCTCCCGCGCCCTCTGGGCATTGCCCGCCAGATCGCCGACAGTCGGATTCAATTGTGCCACTGTCAGGCGGAACCGTTCAGCCATGCCCTGCCCTCTTCTGCTCACGCGCTGTTGGCTTGTGTTCTAGCAGGTTGGCGGGCAAGGAAAAGCCGATAGCGGCGCTGACGCTTGTCAGTGCGGGACACGGCGGCTAGGCTTCGCGCGGCTGGCGGCACTGGCCGGATCACGGCAGGCCGCGAACGGGGCGGGGTATGATGCAGGGTAAAGACGGAACCATCAGGCAGGTCCTGCGGGCCGGGCTGTTCGGCGCGACGCTGGCCTGTGCCGCAACCGGCGCCGGGATGGCGCTGGCGCAGGACGACGGCGCGGTGACGACCAAGCAGTATGACGACGGCTCGGTCTACGAGGGCACCTTCCGCAACGGGCTGCAGCATGGCGCCGGCACCTACCGCCTGCCCAACGGCTATGAATACAGCGGCGAATGGATCGATGGCGAGATCCGTGGCGAGGGCACGGCGCGCTTCCCCAACGGGTCGGTCTATGTCGGAAGCTTCGTGGCCGGCAAGCCCGAGGGCAAGGGCAAGATCACCTTCTCCGACGGCGGCACCTACGAGGGCGACTGGACCGACGGTCAGATGACCGGCGAGGGCACGGCGCGCTACGCCAATGGCGGCGTCTACACCGGCAGCTTCCTCAATGCGGTGCATCACGGCAAGGGCGTGATGGAGGGGCCGGACGGCTACCGCTACGACGGCGACTGGGTCGACGGCGTCAAGGAGGGCAAGGGCCGCATCACCTATCCCGACGGCGCGGTCTACGAGGGCGACCTCGTGAAGGGCCAGCGTCAGGGCACGGGCATGCTGACCATGCCGGACGGGCTGGTCTATGTCGGCCAATGGGCCGATGGCCAGATCAACGGCACGGGCAAGCTGACCCAGCCCAATGGCGACATCTATGAGGGCCCGCTGAAGGACGGCCAGCGCGAGGGGCGCGGCAAGGTCACCCACAAGAACGGTGATGTCTACGAAGGCGATTTCGTCGCCGACCGCCGGCACGGCAAGGGCACGTTCCGCGGCGCCGATGGCTATGTCTACGAGGGCGACTGGGTCGAGGGCCGGATCGAGGGTCAGGGCGAGGTGACCTATCCCGACAAGTCGGTCTATGTCGGTGCCTTCAAGGCCGACCAGCCCGAGGGCAAGGGCAAGATCACCTATCCGGACGGCGCCACCTATGACGGCGACTGGAAGGCCGGGGTGATCGAGGGCACGGGCCGGGCGACCTACGCCAATGGTCTGGTCTACGAGGGCCAGTTCAAGGCGGCGCAGAACAACGGCAAGGGGGTGATGACCTACCCCGACGGCTACCGCTACGAGGGCGACTGGGTCGACGGTCAGCGGCACGGCCAGGGCACCGCCACCTATGCCGATGGCACGGTCTACCGCGGCAGCTTCGTCAAGGGCCAGCGCGAGGGCGAGGGCGAGATCGTCATGGCCGACGGCTTCCGCTATGTCGGCGGCTGGAAGGCCGGCGAGATCGACGGCGCCGGAGTCGCCACCTATGCCAATGGCGACGTCTACGAAGGCAATTTCCGCGCCGGCAAGCGCCAGGGCCAGGGCGTCATGCGCTACGCCACCGGGCAGGAGAGCGCCGGCGAGTGGAACGACGGCATGCTCGCCAAGCCCGCCGCCGCGGCGACCGAGACGGGCGCGCCCGAGGCGTCAGCCGAAACCGGAGCCCCCGAGGCGACCCCCGCCGAAGCCCCCGCGACCGAATGAGCAACGGCCCGGAACCTCCGGGCCGTCACACCGTCTCCCCCGCCTCCATCCGCGCGAGGAAGGCCTCGGCCTCGGCCAGCACCGCCTCGCGCTTGCCGCTCTCCATCTTCTCCCACGTGCGGTAGACCGGCCCCATGCGCGGGTTGCGTTCGAAGCGGGCGCGGTGCCGCAGCAGGAAATGCCAGTAGAGCAGGTTGAACGGACAGGCCGCCGGCCCCTGCTTCGCCGTCACCGAATAGCTGCAACCCTTGCAGTAGTCGGACATGCCGTTGATGTAGTTGCCGGAGGAGACATAGGGTTTCGAGGCCACCAGCCCGCCGTCGGCGAACTGGCTCATGCCGATGGTATTGGGCGCCTCGACCCATTCATAGGCGTCGATATAGACCTCCAGATACCATTGATGCACCTGATGCGGGTCGATCCCGGCCAGCAGCGCGAAATTGCCGGTCACCATCAGCCGCTGGATGTGATGCGCATAGGCCATGTCGCGGGTCTGGGCCACGGCATGCGACAGGCAGGCCATCCGCGTCTCGGCCCCCCAGTAGAGCGGCGGCAGCGCGCGGCGATGCTCCAGCGTGTTGCACGCCGTGTAACCGGGACCTTCGAGGAAATAGATGCCGCGCACATATTCGCGCCAGCCGATGATCTGGCGGATGAAACCCTCGACGGCGTTCAGCGGCGCTGCGCCTGCGCGCCAGGCGGCCTCGGCCCGCTGGCAGACCTCCAGCGGCGCCAGCAGCCCGAGGTTCAGGTAGGGCGAGATCAGCGCGTGGCTCAGGGTCGGATCACCGCGCAGCATCGCGTCCTGCTCGGCCCCGAAACGCGGCAGGGCCTCGGCGATGAAATGCTCCAGCGCCCGCAGCGCGCCCTCGCGGTCGGTCGCCCAGCCGAAGGGGCGCAGCCGGCCGAAGTTGCCGCCGAAGCGCGCCTCGACCAGCTCCAGCACCTCCTCGGTCACCGCATCGGGCTCGAAACGCGGCGGCTTGGCCCGGAACAGGTCCGGCGCCGCCGGCCGCCGGTTCTCGGCGTCGTAGTTCCACTGGCCGCCCTCGGGCCCGCCCTCCCGCATCAATAGCCCGGTCTTCCGCCGCATCTCGCGGTAGAAATACTCCATCCGCAGCTGCTTGCGGTCGCGCGCCCAGTCCTCGAATTCGGCGCGCGAGCAGAGGAAACGGTCATCCGGCAGCAGCGTCACCGGCAGCGGCAGCGCATCCAGCGCTTCGATCAGCCGCCATTCGCCGGGGATCGTCGCCAGCACCTCCCCTGCCCCGGTCTCCGCCGCGCGCCGCAAAAGCTCGCCGCCGATCCTGCCGCTGCTTTCGGGATCGTCGAGCCGGGTGTAGGCCACCCGCCAGCCCTCGGCGCAGAGCCGGGCGGCGAACTTGCGCATCGCGGCGAAGATCAGCGCGATCTTCTGCGGATGATGCGCGACCGAGGCCGCCTCGCCCATCACCTCGGCCATCACCACCAGATCCCGCGCCCGGTCGGCCCCGCGCAGCGCGGCGACGGTGAGCGTCAGCTGGTCGCCGAGGACCAGGACCAGCCGGCTCACCAGGGCACCCGCTTGCCCTGCACATCGAAGAAGCCGCCGCTGTCCTCCGGTCCCAAGCCGTCCAGCACCGAGAGCAGCCCGGTCGCCGCCTTCTCCGGGGAAAGCTTGCTGCGGTCGGGATAATCGGCGGTGAAGCGGGTGGCGACGGTGCCCGGATGCAGGCAGACCACCACCGATTGCGGATGGCTGCGCGCGATCTCGATGGCGGCGGTGTGGACCAGCTGGTTCAGCGCCGCCTTGGCCGCCCGATAGGAATACCAGCCGCCAAGGCCATTGTCGCCGATCGACCCAACCCGCGCCGACAGCGCGGCGAAGCGCGCCGGCCGGTCGCGCGGCATGAACCGCAGCGCGTGTTTCAGCACCAGCGCCGGGCCGATGGCGTTCAGCGCGAATTGCGCCGCCATCGCCGGGGACTCCAGCGCCCGCAGCGTCTTCTCCGGCCCCTGCCCGCCATGCAGCGCGCCGGTGGCGACGATCACCCGATCGAACGGCCCCTCGAGCCCGCCGAGCAGCCGCGCCACCGAGGCCTCGTCGGTCAGGTCCAGCCCGTCGGCCGAACGCGACAGCCCGACCGCCTCGCCCTGCCCGGCCGCTGCCGCCAAGAGCGCCGCGCCGATCCCGCCCGAGGCGCCGATCACCAGTGACCGCATGAAGATCTCCCCTGTCATCCGGCGCATAACGGAGCGCGAAGGCCGGCGATGTCCAGAGCGGCCGCACGGCAAAGAAGCGGCGGCGCGAGGCGTTTTGCCGCTTTTCTTTTCCGATTGGCTCCGTATGATCCGGCGCATGACACGGGACAGCATCATCGCAGACGCTTCGGGGGCCACGCGCCCTCTGGCCGCCCGTGCGCTTCTTCTCCTTAGCCGCCTCTGAGCGTGCCCTTGGGCGCGACCGCTCGGAGGTGACCAGCGCCCGCGGACGATGCTAAGGACAGAGAAGGATATTCACATGACCGACACGACAAAAGCCACCCAGGACCGCGTGGTGATCTTCGACACGACGCTGCGCGACGGCGAGCAGTCGCCCGGCGCCACCATGACCCATTCCGAGAAGCTGGAGATCGCGGGCCTGCTGGACGAGATGGGCGTCGACGTGATCGAGGCGGGCTTTCCCATCGCCTCGGAAGGCGATTTCGAGGCGGTCTCGGCCATCGCCAAGGCGGCGCAGAACGCGGTGATCTGCGGGCTGGCGCGGGCCAATTACAAGGACATCGACCGCTGCTGGGAAGCGGTGAAACATGCGCGCCAGCCGCGCATCCACACCTTCATCGGCACCTCGCCGCTGCACCGCGCCATCCCCAATCTGGACATGGACCAGATGGCCGAGCGCATCCACGACACCGTGACCCATGCCCGCAATCTCTGCGACAACGTGCAATGGTCGCCGATGGATGCGACGCGGACGGAACATGACTATCTGTGCCGGGTGGTCGAGATCGCGATCAAGGCGGGTGCCACCACGATCAACATTCCCGATACCGTCGGCTACACCGCCCCACGCGAGAGTGCGGCGCTGATCCGCATGCTCCTGGAGCGGGTGCCGGGGGCGGACCGGATCATCTTCGCCACCCATTGCCACAACGATCTGGGCATGGCGACGGCGAACTCGCTGGCGGCGGTAGAGGCCGGGGCGCGGCAGATCGAATGCACGATCAACGGTCTGGGCGAGCGCGCGGGCAACACCGCGCTGGAAGAGGTGGTGATGGCGCTGAAGGTCAGGAATGACATCATGCCCTACCGCACCGGCATCGACACGACGAAGATCATGAACATCAGCCGCAAGGTGGCCACGGTCTCGGGCTTCCCGGTGCAGTTCAACAAGGCCATCGTCGGCAAGAACGCCTTCGCGCATGAGAGCGGCATCCATCAGGACGGCATGCTGAAAAACGCTGAGACCTTCGAGATCATGCGCCCGACCGATATCGGTCTGGCCGATACCAGCCTCGTCATGGGCAAGCATTCGGGCCGGGCGGCGCTGCGCGCCAAGCTGCGCGATCTGGGCTATGAACTGGCCGACAACCAGCTGGCCGATGTCTTCGTGCGGTTCAAGGCCTTGGCCGACCGCAAGAAGGAAGTCTACGACGACGATCTGGTGGCGCTGATGCAGGACCAGACCACCAGCGCCGAGCATGACACGCTTCAGGTGAAGCGGCTGCGGGTGATCTGCGGCACCGAAGGCCCGCAGGAGGCCGAGCTGACGCTGAGCATCGACGGGGTGGACCACTCGATCGACGCCACCGGCGACGGGCCGGTGGATGCCTCGTTCAACGCGGTGAAGATGCTCTATCCGCATCAGGCCAAGCTGCACATCTATCAGGTCCATGCCGTGACCGAGGGCACCGACGCGCAGGCGACGGTCTCGGTCCGGCTGGAGGAGGATGGCAAGATCGCCACCGGGCAGGCCGCCGACACCGATACGGTGGTGGCCAGCGTCAAGGCCTATGTCAACGCGCTGAACCGGCTGATCCACCGCCGGCAGAAATCGGCGCCGGGGTCGGATATGAAGAACGTCCACTACACCTCGCGGGCCTGACGCTAAAGCAGCGGCAGCCGCCGGTTTGCGAGCACCAGAAGCGGCGCCAGCGTCGCCGACACCGCCAGCCCGATCAGGGTTCTGGCGGTGTCGCCCATTTCGACGTAGTAGGTCAGGTGCAGCACCCAGACATGGATCAGGTAGATCCCGGTCGCAAACAGGCCGATGCTGCGGTTGCGGCCCATCAGGGTGCGGGCCTTCACCGTCAGGAACAACATCGGACAGAGCAGCGCCAGCGAGAGGTAGATCTCGAACACCGAGTTCTGCCGGTTGAAATGGTAGTTCAGCCCCCATTCCAGCGTCAGCGCGGCAAGGCCCAGGATCGTCAGCGGCAGATACCAGCGGCTCAACCGGGAGATCACCGGCTCGAAGCGGGCGATCAGCACGCCGAAGGCGAGGAAGGGAAAGCCGAAGAACAGGAAGTTGCGGTAGCTATCGACGGTGTTCAGCCAGTCGTCAATCGCCGGGTTCGGGATCAGGTGGAAGTTGCCGAGATACTGGATCGACAGCCCGGTGACGAAGGTCAGCCCCGCCGCCAGCGCCAGCGGGCCGGAGCGGCGGCCGAAGCGCCAGCGCAGCAGCTGCAGCAGAGAGGCGGCGGCGATCAGCGCGATCAGATACCACAGGTGGTAGAAGCCGATCAGCGCATCCTTGGCGATATCCTCCAGCGGGCGCACGTCGGGGCGCAGCCAGCGCGGGCCGTAGATCAGCATCCACAGCCCGTAGAGCACCAGCATCCGCCGGAACCACGGCCAGACGCCGCGGTCGAGCAGGCGCTCGAGGTAATAGCCGTTGATCAGGAAGAAGGTCGGCACCGCGATGCGGAACAGCCCGTTGGTGAAATAGCTCGCCGCCGCCGGGTTCACGTCGCGCAGGAAGCCGCCATGCAGGCCAATCACCATCGCCGCCATGACCACCTTCAGCAGGTCGAGCGACAGGTTGCGCAAGCCGGGAGGCGAGGCTGCGGCGGCGCTTGAAACGGGCGGGGAGGTCAAGAAGCGGTCCTTCCGGGAGGGCGATGCGCGGCGATCCTATCCGCTGGACCCGCCGGGGTAAACGCAGCCCGCGCGGCTCGGCGGAGGCCCGCGAGGGGCGGCGTCACAAAGTATTTTCCGGCAGCGTCAGCCGGGCGCGGGAAAACTGCGGTCTGACCTTTTCGAACATTCCGCCTTCGCGAAGGAACGGCCGGCGGGCAGGAAAGTTCCATTCCGAACTTCCAGGCCCCGAAACCGCCCATGTGGCGCCCTGCCCCGGCGCTTGCCCGCCCCGCCCGCGGGCGGATTGGCGCGCAGCCCGGCGTCCAAGGGCCTTTTCCTTCTCAGGACCCCTTCCTATAAGGGCGCGGCCTGCCTCTGCCCAGAGTCGCGGGCGTCCATCGGTCTACAGGACAGGATCCCCTCAGGATGTCGATACTTTCGAACCTCTTTTCGTCGGACATGGCCATCGACCTCGGCACGGCCAATACGCTGGTCTATGTCCGCGGCAAGGGGATCGTCCTGAACGAACCGTCGGTCGTCGCCTACCACGTGAAGGACGGCAAGAAGCAGGTTCTGGCCGTGGGCGAGGACGCCAAGCTGATGCTCGGCCGCACCCCCGGCAGCATCGAGGCGATCCGCCCGATGCGCGACGGGGTCATCGCCGATTTCGACACGGCGGAAGAGATGATCAAGCATTTCATCCGCAAGGTGCACAAGCGCACGACCTTCTCGAAGCCCAAGATCATCGTCTGCGTGCCCTATGGCGCGACTCCGGTGGAAAAGCGGGCGATCCGCCAGTCGGTGCTTTCGGCCGGCGCCCGCCGCGCCGGGCTGATCGCCGAGCCGATCGCCGCCGCCATCGGCGCGGGCATGCCCATCACCGACCCCACCGGCAACATGGTGGTCGATGTCGGCGGCGGCACGACCGAGGTCGCGGTGCTGTCGCTGGGTGACATCGTCTATGCCCGCTCGGTCCGCGTCGGCGGCGACCGGATGGACGAGGCGATCATCAACTACCTGCGCCGGCACCAGAACCTGCTGATCGGCGAATCCACCGCCGAGCGGATCAAGACCTCGATCGGCACGGCGCGGATGCCCGACGACGGGCGCGGCTCGTCGATGATGATCCGCGGCCGCGACCTGTTGAACGGCGTGCCGAAGGAGACCGAGATCAACCAGGCCCAGGTGGCCGAGGCGCTGGCCGAACCGGTGCAGCAGATCTGCGATGCGGTGATGCAGGCGCTGGAGGCGACCCCGCCCGATCTCGCCGCCGACATCGTCGACCGTGGCGTGATGCTGACCGGGGGTGGCGCTCTTCTGGGCGATCTGGACCTCGCGCTGCGCGAGCAGACCGGCCTGTCGATCTCGGTGGCCAACGAGTCACTGAATTGTGTTGCCCTCGGCACCGGGAAAGCGCTGGAGTATGAAAAGCAGCTCCGGCATGTGATCGACTACGACAGCTGAGCGCGACCCGACCCGCGCCTGACACGAGGCCGCCGTGGCAAGAGACCGGAACGGACCCGAGCAGTTCACCCGCCCGCTGCGCCGCATCCTTGTCGGCGGGCTGGTCCTGCTGTTGCTTGCCGTCTTCCTGCTGTGGCGCATCGACAGCCCGCGGGTGGAGCGGTTCCGCGCCGCGCTGATCGACCGTCTGGTGCCGAGCTTCGACTGGGCGATGACGCCGGTGACTAAGGTCGCCGGGATGATCGACGACTTCCAGTCCTACACCCGGATCTACGAGCAAAATCAGGAGCTGCGGCGCGAGCTGCAGCAGATGAAGGCCTGGAAGGAAGCGGCGCTCCAGCTGGAGCAGAAGAACGCCCGTCTGCTCGACCTCAATCAGGTGCGGCTCGACCCCAAGCTGACCCATGTGACCGGCGTGGTCATCGCCGATTCCGGTTCGCCCTTCCGCCAGTCGGTTCTGCTGAACGTCGGCGCGCGCGACGGGATCCGCGACGGCTGGGCGACGATGGACGGGATCGGCCTCGTCGGGCGGATCTCGGGCGTGGGGCGCAACACGGCGCGGGTGATCCTGCTCACCGACAGCAACAGCCGGATCCCGGTGATCGTGCAGCCCTCGGGGCAGCGGGCGCTCCTGTCGGGCGACAACTCCCCTGCCCCGCCGCTGGAATTCCTCGACAAGCCCGACCTCGTGCGCCCCGGCGACCGGGTGGTGACCTCGGGCGATGGCGGGGTGTTCCCGGCCGATCTGCTGGTGGGACAGGTGGCGCAGGGGCCGGACCGGCGGATGCGGGTGCGGCTGGCGGCCGACTATGGCCGGCTGGAGTTCCTGCGCGTGCTGCGCAGCCACGAGCTGGAACCGATCAGCGACCCGGGCGGCCTCGTCGCCGCGCCGGTGATGCCGCCGCTCCTGCCCGCCGCCGAAGCCGAGCCCGAAACCGCCGAGGCCGCCGATGGCTGACCGGGTGCGCGGGCTGGCCTGGGCCTATCCGATGGCTTTCGTCGGCATCGCCGTGATGCTGCTGATCGCCCGGCTGATGCCGATCAGCGCCGAGGCGGGCAGCTGGCCCGGCCCCGACCTGCTGCTCTGCCTCATCCTGGTCTGGGTGACCCGGCGGCCCGACTATCTGCCCGCCCTGCTGATCGCGCTGGTGGTCTTGGCCGAAGACCTGATCCTGATGCGCCCGCCCGGGCTCTGGGCGGCGCTGGTGCTCGTCGCCTCCGAATTCCTGCGCTCGCGCGGCGCGCTGACCCGCGAGCTGAGCTTCGCCGGTGAATGGCTGCTGGTCGCCGGGGTCATGGTGGCGATGCTGCTGGCCTATCGGCTGATGTTCCTGATCGCCTTCCTGCCGCAGCCCGGCTTCGGTTTCGCGATGATCCAGACAGTCGCCACCATCCTCTGCTATCCTCTGGTGGTCGGCCTGTCCTGGTTCCTGCTGGATCTGCACAAGCCGGCGACGGGCGAGCTTGATTCCTACGGGAGGCGCATGTGAGACGGTCGGCCCGCGACACCGAGGACAGCGCGAAGCGCATCAACCGCCGCGCCCTCCTGCTGGGCGGCGGCTTCGGCGCCATGTTCGCCGTGCTGGGCGCGCGGATGCGCTACCTGCAGGTCGATCAGGCCGACCAGTTCCGCCTCTTGGCCGAGGAGAACCGGATAAACATCCGGCTGATCCCGCCGAACCGCGGCCAGATCTTCGACCGCAACGGCAAGCTGATCGCCGGCAACGAGCAGAACTACCGCGTCGTCATCACCCGCGAGGACGCCGGCGATGTCGACGAGGTGCTGCACCGGCTGGCCGGGGTGATCCCGCTGACACCGGAGGTGATCGAGGCGACGCTGGCCGAAACCAAGCGGCGCAGCCCCTTCATCCCGATCATCGTCGCCGACCGCATGGCCTGGGACGACCTGTCGAAGGTGGCGATCAACGCCCCCTCGCTGCCCGGCGTCACGCCGGAGGTCGGCCTGTCGCGCAGCTATCCGCTGGACACCGATTTCGCCCATGTCGTCGGCTATGTCGGCCCGGTTTCCGAGGCCGATCTCGCCAAGCTGCAGAACCCCGACCCGCTGCTGCAGATCCCGGAGTTCCAGATCGGCAAGATCGGCGTCGAGACCTGGATGGAGGACACGCTGCGCGGCAAGGCCGGCAGCAAGCGCATCGAGGTGAACGCCTTCGGCCGCATGATGCGCGAGCTGGACCGCGTCGAGGGCGAGGCCGGGCAGGACATCCGCCTGACCATCGACGCCGACGTGCAGAACTTCGCCCAGGCCCGGCTCGGCGGCGAGAGCGCCGCCGCCGTGGCGATCGACGTGACCAATGGCGACATCCTCGCCATCTGCTCCTCGCCCTCCTTCGACCCGAACCTCTTCGTGCGCGGCATCTCCTACAAGGATTACTCGATCCTGACCGAGAACGACCACCGCCCGCTGGCCAACAAGGCGGTGCAGGGGGCCTATCCGCCCGGCTCCACCTTCAAGATGGTCACCGCCCTCGCCGCGCTGGAGGCCGGCGTCATCAGCGCCGAAACCTCGGTCTACTGCCCGGGCCATTACGAGATGGGCGGCCGGCGCTTCCACTGCTGGAAGCGCGGCGGCCATGGCAACGTGAACCTGCAGAAGTCGCTCTCGGAAAGCTGCGACGTCTATTACTACGACGTGGCGCAGCGGGTCGGCATCGACAAGATCGCCGAGATGGGCAAGCGGCTCGGGCTCGGCCAACGCCACGACCTGCCGATGTCGGCGATCACCGAAGGGGTGATGCCGAACAAGGCCTGGAAGCAGGAGCGCTACCAGCAGGAATGGCGGATCGGCGACACGATCAACGCCTCGATCGGCCAGGGCTACGTGCTGGCCTCGCCGCTGCAACTGGCGGTGATGACCGCCCGCGTCGCCAGCGGCCGGGCGATTTCGCCCCGGCTGGTGCACAGCATCGGCGACCGGCCGGTGCCCGCCCCCGAGGCCCCGCTGCTGGGGATCGACGGCTCGAAGCTGCGCGCGGTGCGCGACGGCATGAACGCGGTGATGAACTCGCAGCATGGCACCGGCCGCTCGGCCCGGATCGCCGACGAGCAGCTGGCCTTCGCCGGCAAGTCCGGCACCAGCCAGGTGCGCAACATCAGCGCGGCGGAGCGGGCGCGCGGCGTCATCTCCAACGACGACCTGCCCTGGGAGCGGCGCGACCACGCGCTCTTCGTCGGCTATGGCCCCTATGCCGATCCGAAGGTCGCGGTGGCGGTGGTGGTGGAGCATGGCGGCGGCGGATCGTCGGTCGCCGGTCCCATCGTGCGCGACATCCTGCTGCGCTGCCTCACCGGCGGCATGCCGCCGCTCAGCGCCTATCCGTCCGCCCAACGCGGCCGGATGGAGACGCTGCTGAACGGGCTGCAGCTGCGCCACACCGAACCCGAAGTCACGGCCAAGTCGCGGGCATGAGCGCATGAGTTTCCTCGAATACCGGGTGAAGACCGCCCCCACCGGCATGGCCAAGGTGCTGCACCTGAACTGGGCGCTGATCCTGCTGGTCACCGCCACCGCCTCGGTCGGCTGGCTGATGCTCTACTCGGTCGCCGGCGGTAATATCGACACCTGGGCCGAGCCGCAGATGAAGCGTTTCGCCGTCGGGCTTGTGCTGATGCTGGGCGTCGCCTTCGTGCCGATCTGGTTCTGGCGCAACATGTCGGGCGTCGCCTATCTGGTCTCGCTGGTGCTGCTGCTGATCGTGGAGTTCTTCGGCACCGTCGGCATGGGGGCGCAGCGCTGGATCAGCCTCGGCCCGATCGTGCTGCAACCATCCGAGCTCGCCAAGGTCACGCTGGTGATGATGCTGGCCACCTATTACGACTGGCTCGACGTGAAGAAGGTCTCGCGCCCGCTCTGGGTGCTGATCCCGGTGATCATGATCCTGCTGCCCACCTTCCTCGTGGTGATCCAGCCCAACCTCGGCACCTCGCTCCTGATGCTGATGGTCGGCGCGGCGGTGATGTTCATGGCGGGGGTCAGCTACTGGTATTTCCTCGGCGTCGGCGCCATCGGGGTCGGCGCGGTGGCCTCGGTCTTCACCACGCGCGGCACGCCCTGGCAGTTCCTGCACGACTACCAGTATCGCCGGATCGACACCTTCCTCGACCCGACCGCCGATCCCCTGGGCGCGGGCTACAACATCATCCAGGCCAAGATCGCGCTCGGTTCGGGCGGCTGGACCGGCAAGGGCTTCATGCAGGGCACGCAGAGCCGGCTGAACTTCCTGCCCGAAAAGCACACCGACTTCATCTTCACCACGCTGGCCGAGGAGTTCGGCTTCATCGGTGCCTTCTCGCTTCTGGCGCTCTATGCGCTCGTGATCGCCTTCTGCATCGCCTCCGCGCTGCAGAACAAGGACCGCTTCTCCTCGCTGCTGATCCTCGGCATCGCCGCCAATTTCTTCTTCTATCTGGCGGTGAACCTCTCCATGGTGATGGGCATGGCGCCGGTGGTCGGCGTCCCGCTGCCGCTGGTGAGCTACGGCGGCTCCGCGATGCTGGTGCTGATGGTCGCCTTCGGGCTGGTCCAGAGCGCCCATGTCCACAGGTTGCGATGATCCGGATCTATTTTGCCGCCGGCGCCAGGAACTGGCCCGGCTACCGTGACACCCTGCCCGCCGCCCTGCGCGAGGCGGGGATCGAGGCCGAGATTTCCACCGAGGCGCCCGACCCGGCGGCGGTGGATTACATCGTCTTCGCCCCCGGCGGAGACATCGAGGATTTCTCGCCCTTCACCCGTACGAAAGCCGTGCTGAACCTCTGGGCCGGGGTGGAGCGGATCGTCGGCAACCCGACGCTGACCCAGCCGCTCTGCCGCATGGTCGATCCCTCGCTGACCGAAGGCATGGTGGAATGGGTGGTCGGCCATACGCTGCGCCATCATCTCGGGATGGACCGGCACATCCTGAAACGCGACGCGGGCTGGACCCAGATCGTCCCGCCGCTGGCCCGCGAGCGCCCCGTGGCAATGCTGGGCATGGGCGAGCTCGGCGCCGCCTGCGCCCGCGCGCTTGCGGCGCTGAACTTCCCCGTCACCGGCTGGAGCCGCTCACCCAAGACGGTCGAGGGCATTCCTTGCGCGCATGGCGAGGCGGGGCTGGAGGCCGTGCTGCGGCAGGCGCAGATCGTGGTGACGCTGCTGCCGAAGACGCCCGGGACCGAGAACCTGCTCGACGCCCGCCGCCTTGCCTGGCTGCCGCAGGGGGCGGTGATCCTCAACCCCGGGCGCGGCGCGCTGATCGACGACGCGGCGCTGCTGGCCGCGCTCGATGGTCCGCTCGGCCATGCCACGCTCGACGTTTTCCGGGTGGAGCCGCTGCCCGCCGACCATCCCTTCCGCCGCCACCCCAAGGTGACGGTGACCCCGCATATCGCCGCCGACACCCGCCCGGCGAGCGCGGCGCGGGTGGTCGTGGAGAACATCCGCCGCGGCGAGGCGGGGCTGCCGTTCCTGCACCGCGTGGACACACGCCGGGGCTACTGAGCCCCGGTTTCACCGCTTCCGCGTCGGTAACGGAACAGACGAGACCCCGCCTGCCCCGCAGTCTTTTGCCAAAGGCGAGGGATCGGATGCGATACGGAACGGGAGTGGTGCTGGTCGTGCTGGCGGCCTGTCTGTGGTCGTTCATGGGCCTCGCCATCCGCCAGATCGGCGAGGCCGGGACATGGGCGATCCTGTTCTGGCGCTCGGTCGGCATGGTGCCGGTGCTCTTCGCCTTCATCGCCTGGCGCTCCGGCGGCCGCCCCATCGCCCGGCTGCGCCGCGTCGGCCTTGCGGGCTGCGTCGGCGGCGTTGGCCTCGTCCTCGCCTTCGCGGGGGCGATCTACGCCATCCAGGCCACCACCATCGCCAACGCGGTCTTCCTCTTTGCCGCCTCGCCCTTCCTCGCCGCCCTGCTCGGCAGCCTCCTGCTGCGCGAATATGTCCGCTCCGCCACATGGGTCGCCATCGCCGTCGCCGGGGTCGGCATGTTCGTCATGGTGCGCGAGGGGCTGGCGATGGGCGAGATGGCGGGCAATGTCGCGGCGCTGCTCTCGGCGCTCGGCTTCGCCGCCTTCACCCTCACCCTGCGCTGGGGCAAGCTCGAGGACATGATGCCCGCCGTGGTGCTGGGCGGCGTCTTCTCGATGATCGCGGCGGCGCTGGTGCTTGGGGTGCAGGGCGCCTCGCTGATGGTGCCGCTGCGCGACGTCCTGATCTCGATGCTGATGGGCGCGGGGCTGCTCGGCACCGGCATGGTGCTCTACACCCTGGGCAGCCGGGTGATCCCCGCCGCCGAACTCACGCTGCTGTCGATGGTCGAGGTGATGCTCGCCCCGGTCTGGGTGTTCCTGATGCTGGGCGAGACCGCCAGCAGCGGCACCTTCCTCGGCGGCGGCATCCTGATGGCGGCGGTGGCGGGCAACGCGCTGTCTGGGATGCGGCGCAAGCCCTATGCGCCGCCGATCACCTAGCGGTGCCTGCGGAAGAAGCGCGAGCGGTCGTAGAGCTCTTCCAGCCGCTTCATCCGCGCCTCGGTCTGGCCCCAGCTCAGGTCCTGAACCGCCGCCAGCAGCGTCTCGACCAGCACGAGGATCGACACGGTGGAATCCCAGGCCGAGGGCGCCTCGATATGGCAGCTCAGCGTGTGGCGCGCATGGGTCGCGGCGGGCGAGACCCAGCGGTCGGTGATCAGCACCACCTCCGCCCCCTGCTCCACCGCCATCTCGACGACCTGCAGCACCGTGTTCTCGTACCGGCGAATATCGAACACCAGCAGCACATCGCCCGCCTTCATGTCCAGCAGAGCCGGGGGCCAGGTATTGGACATATCGGACATCAGCGTCACATCGGACCGGACCACCTTCATCAGGGTCACGAAATAGTCGGCCATCGCATGGGTGATCCGTCCGCCCAGCGCGAAGACCCGGCGCGAGGGGTCGGCCAAGAGCCGCGCGGTGGCGTCGAACTCGGCATGGTCGATCTGGTGCAGCGTCGCCTGCAGGTTCGCCACCACCGCATCGGCAAAGCGGTTGAGGATATGCGTATCCGGCACGCCCCCCGCCCAGCGCTCGTGCTTGGCCAGCGGCGAGACCAGCATCGCCTCCACCTCGCCCCGCAGCGAGTTCTGGAAATCGGGGTAGCCCTTGAACCCCAGCTTCTGCACCAGCCGCACCACCGTCGGGGTGGAGACCTCCGCCGCCTTGGCCAGCGCGGTGATCGAGCCCAGCGCCGCGACCGGATAATGCCGCAGCACATGGGTCGCCAGCTGCCGCTCGGCCCGCGTCATCTCCGGCAGCGCCGCCCGCATCTGGTCCTCGATCGGGTTGGGGGTCATGGCCGCTCCTGCTCTGCCCTTGCGACAGGCATGCCGCATCGGAATGATTCAGTAAACTTTGTAACAGCGGCGCGACGCAAGAAATATTCTTGACAGAATGCCGCGCGGCGGTGGAGCCTTGCCGCCGACGAAGAAGACTCGGGGAGGCGCCATGACGGCACCGACAGAGGCGGCCGCGACCTATCCGGCGCTGGTGGAGAACGAGACGGCGCAGAGCCGTTTCGTCTTCGTCTGCGACCATGCCTCCAACGCCTTCCCCGCGCCCTGGGGCGATCTGGGGCTGAGCGCCGAGCAGCGGCAGGCGCATATCGCCTGGGACCCGGGCGCGCTGGGGCTGGCGCGCTGTCTGGCGCAGCGGCTCGACGGCCTCCTCATCCATGCTCCGGTCTCGCGGCTGCTCTACGACTGCAACCGCGCGCCCGACATGGCGGGGGCGATGCCCGTCCGTTCCGAGGTGCATGACATTCCCGGCAATGCCGCCCTCACCCCCGCCGAACGAGCGGCACGGACGGCGGCGGTCTATTCCCCGTTCCACGCCACGCTGCACGCCCGGATCGCCCAGCGCATCGCTTTGGGTCTGGCGCCGGTGATCGTCACCATCCATTCCTTCACCCGCATCTACCACGGCCAGCGCCGCACGCTCGACTTCGGCGTGATCCATGACGCCGACGACCGTCTCGCCCGCGCCATCACCGCCGAGGCGCAGGCACGGACCGACCTGCAGACGGCGCTGAACCAGCCCTATTCCGCCGCCGACGACGTGACCCACACGCTCCGCCTGCAGGCCACGCCCTACGACCTGCCCAATGCCATGCTGGAGCTGCGCAACGACCTGATCGCCAGCCCTGCCGCCGAGGCCGCGATGGCCGACACGCTCGCCCCGGTGCTGGCGGCGGCGCTGGCCGCGATCACCGCCCTTCCCGACACGGAACAGAAAGAGGCCCGCCATGCCCGGTAACATGACCTTCGACGCCCTGAAGAAAGCCGTGAAAGCCGGCGAGATCGACACGGTTCTGGTGGCCGGGGTCGACATGCAGGGCCGTCTGATGGGCAAGCGGTTCCATGCCCAGTTCTTCGTCGACAGCGGACATGCCGAAACCCATTGCTGCGACTACCTGCTGGCGGTGGACATGGAGATGACCACCGTCCCCGGCTACAAGAGCTCCAGCTGGGAAAGGGGCTATGGCGACTATGTCATGCGCCCCGACATGGCGACGCTGCGCCCGCTGCCCTGGCTGCCCGGCACGGCGCTGGTGCTCTGCGACCTGCTCGACCACCACCACCACGAGGTGCCGCAATCGCCCCGCGCCATCCTCAAGCGCCAGATCGCCCGGGCCGAGGCGATGGGCTTCCGCGCGATGATGGCGACCGAGCTCGAGTTCTACCTGTTCGAGACCAGCTACAACGCGCTGCGCGACAGCCAGCAGGCACATGGCCAGATCCGCGACCTCAAGGCGATCAGCGCCTATAACGAGGATTACCACATCTTCCAGACCACGAAGGAGGAAGAGGTGATGCGCGCCCTGCGCAACGGGCTCTACGCCGCGGGCATTCCGGTGGAATGCTCCAAGGGCGAGGCCGATGCGGGGCAGGAGGAGATCAACGTCAAGTATTCCGACGCGCTGGACACGGCGGACAACCACGCCATCACCAAGACCGCGGTGAAGGACATCGCCGCGGCGAAGGGGCGTTCGGTCACCTTCATGGCGAAATACGACCACCGCCGCGCCGGCTCCTCCTCGCATGTCCACCAGTCGCTCTGGACGCTGGACGGAAAGCCCGCCTTCCGGGACGCCTCCGACCCGCATGGCATGTCGGCAACGATGAAGCACTTCCTCGCCGGCCAGCTTGCCCATGCCGGGGCGATCACCGCCCTGCTCGCGCCCTATATCAACAGCTACAAGCGCTTCTGCATCGGCATGTTCGCCCCGACCAAGGCGGTCTGGAGCCGCGACAACCGCACCGCGGGCTTCCGCGTCTGCGGCGAGGGCACCTCGGCCATCCGCGTCGAATGCCGGATCGGCGGCGCCGACCTCAACCCCTATCTCGCCATGGCGGGGCTGCTGGCGGCGGGGCTTGACGGGATCGAGCAGAAGATGGAACTGGAGCCCGAGATGAGGGGCGACATGTATTCGGCAGCCGGCGTCCGCGAGATCCCCAAGACCCTGCGCGAGGCGGCGGCCATGCTGCACGGCTCGGCCATGCTGCGCGCGGCGATGGGCGACGATGTCATCGACCACTACCACCACGCCGCCCTCTGGGAGATCCAGGAGCAGGACCGCGTGGTCACCGATTTCGAACTCAGCCGCCTGTTCGAGCGGGCGTGACTGCCGGTCGCGCGCAGAACGGCGAATGCTCAACGAAGGACCAAAGATGAAGCCCATCCAACTGATCTCTCCCGTCGATGGTTCGGTCTATGCCGAACGCCAGCCGCTGAGCCATGACGAGGCGCAGGCCGCCGTCGCCCGCGCCCGCAGCGCGCAGAAGGACTGGGCCGCGCGCCCGCTGGCCGAGCGCATCGCGCTGGTAAAGGCCGGGGTCGAGAAGCTCAACGGCATAAAGGACAAGCTGGTCGAGGAGCTGGCCTGGCAGATGGGCCGCCCGACCCGCTACGGCGGCGAGTTCGGCGGCGTCGGCGACCGGACCAACTACATGTCCGAGATCGCGGAACAGGCGCTGGCCCCGATCGTGGCCGAAGCCTCCGACCGCTTCGAGCGCCGCATCGTCAAGGAGCCGGTCGGCGTCGTCTTCATCGTCGCGCCGTGGAACTACCCCTATCTCACCACGATCAACACCCTCGCCCCGGCGCTGATCGCCGGCAACGCGGTGATCCTAAAACACGCGAGCCAGACCCTGCTGGTGGGCGAGCGTCTGGCCGAGGCCTTCCACGCCGGCGGCGTGCCTGCCGAGCTGTTCCAGAACGTCGTTCTCGACCACGCCACCACCGAAAGCCTGATCGCCGGCCGCGCCTTCAACTTCGTCAACTTCACCGGCTCGGTCGGTGGAGGCGCCGCGATGGAGAAGGCCGCCGCGGGCACCTTCACCGGGCTGGGGCTGGAGCTGGGCGGCAAGGACCCGGGCTATGTCCGCGCCGACGCCGATCTCGACGCAGCGGTGGACAGCCTGATGGACGGGGCGATGTACAATGCCGGGCAATGCTGCTGCGGCATCGAGCGCATCTATGTCCATGAAAGCCTCTACGACGCCTTCGTCGAGAAGTCGGTGGCCTGGGTGAAGGGCCTGACGCTGGGCAACCCCTTCGACGCCGCCACCACCCTCGGCCCGATGGCCAACAAGCGCTTCGCCGCCGTGGTCCGTGCGCAGGTGGCCGAGGCCATCGCCGCCGGCGCCACCCCGCTGATCGACCCGGCGCTGTTCCCGGCCGATGACGGCGGCGCCTATCTCGCGCCGCAGATTCTTGTCGACATCACCCACGACATGCGGGTGATGAAAGAGGAGAGCTTCGGCCCGGTTGTCGGAATCATGAAAGTTTCGGGCGATGACGAGGCGATTTCGCTGATGAACGACAGCCCCTACGGTCTGACCTGTTCGATCTGGACAAGTGACGCCGAAGCCGCCGCCGAGATCGGCGCGCGGATCGAGACCGGCACCGTCTTCATGAACCGCTGCGACTACCTCGATCCGGCGCTGTGCTGGACCGGCTGCAAGGACACCGGGCGCGGCGCCGCGCTGTCGGTGCTAGGCTACAACGCGGTCACGCGACCGAAATCCTACCATCTCAAGAAGGTGACGAAATGACGATCCGGGCGAACTGGTCCTACCCCACCGCCATCAAGTTCGGCGCGGGCCGCATCGCGGAACTGGCCGAGCAGTGCAAGGCCGTGGGCCTCGAGCGGCCGCTGCTGGTCACCGACAAGGCGCTGGCCGCGCTGCCGATCACCCAAGCCGCGCTCGACCAGCTCGATGCGGCGGGGCTTGGCCGGGCGGTGTTCTCCGAGGTCGATCCGAACCCGAACGAGACGAACATGGCCGACGGCATCGCGGCCTACAAGGCGGGCGGGCATGACGGGGTGATCTGTTTCGGCGGCGGCTCGGCGCTCGATCTGGGGAAGATGATCGCGCTGATGCATGACCAGACCGTCTCGGTCTGGGATCTGGAGGATATCGGCGACTGGTGGACCCGCGCCGATGGATCGAAGATCGCCCCGATCATCGCCGTGCCGACCACCGCGGGCACCGGCTCCGAAGTCGGGCGCGCAGGCGTGCTGACCAACAGCCAGACCCACAAGAAGAAGATCATCTTCCACCCCAAGCTGCTGCCCGCCGTCACGATCTGCGACCCGGAGCTGACCGTCGGCATGCCGAAGTTCATCACCGCCGGCACCGGCATGGACGCGCTGGCGCATTGCCTCGAGGCCTACTGCTCGCCCTTCTACCACCCGATGAGCCAAGGCATCGCGCTGGAGGGCATGCGGCTCGTGTTCGAGAACCTGCCGAAGGTCTATGCCGACCCGAACGACCTCGAAGCCCGCGCCCATATGATGAGCGCGGCGGCGATGGGGGCAGTGGCCTTCCAGAAAGGCCTCGGCGCCATCCATTCGCTGAGCCACCCGGTCGGCGCGGTCTACGGCACGCATCACGGCACCACCAATGCCGTGGTGATGCCGATGGTGCTCGATTTCAACCGCGCCGCCATCGAGGACCGGATCGAAAAGGCCGCGGCCTATCTCGGCATCGCAGGCGGCTTCGACGGCTTCCGCGCCCGGGTCATGGAGCTGCGCGCGACGCTCGGCATCCCGGAGACCCTGACGGCGATGGGGGTGGAGGCCGCGCGGCTCGACGAGCTGACCGAGATGGCGCTGGAGGACCCCTCCTGCGGCGGCAACCCGGTTGAAATGACGCGCGAAAACACCCGCGCGCTGTTCGAGGCCTGTCTCTGAGACCAATGGATGGCCCGCGCGAGAGCGCAATCGGTATCCCGCACGCGCGGGCCATCTTGCCGAACCTTCGGGAAGCGGCGACAAGGGGGCCATGAACCAGCACCTCGCTTCAGACACCGTCATCATCGGCGCAGGCGTCGTCGGCCTGACCATCGCGCTGCGCGTGGCCAGCCGCGGCCGCTCGGTCATCCTGATCGACCCGGAGGAGCCCGGCTCGGGCGCCTCCTACGGCAACGCCGGCACCATTGCCGATTACGCCGTGCTGCCGGTCGGCACGCCCTCGGTGCTGAAGGCGCTGCCCTCGCTGCTCTTCGACCGCAACTCGCCGCTGGCCATCCGCCACGCCGCGCTGCCGACGCTGGCGCCCTGGCTGTTGCGCTTCACCCGCCAGTCGCTGCCCGGCGCGGCGAAGCGCAATGCCCAAGCCATCGCCGCGCTGCTCGCCACGTCCAACGCCGACTGGAAGGCGCTGGCCGCCGAGGTTGGCGGCCAGAAGATCATGGCCCAGCGCGGCTGTCTCTATGCCTACGAAACCAAGGCCGCCTTCCGCGCCGCCGCCGCCGACATGGAGTTCCGCCGCAGCCTCGGCGTCACGGTCGAGCTGATCTCGCCCGAGGAGCTGGCGAGGATGGAGCCCGGTCTGCCGCCGGTGGCGGGAGGCGGCGCGTTCTTCCCCAAGGCGGTGTTCCTCGATGATCCGGGCAGGATGGTGGGGCTGATCGCGGCGGCGGCGAAGACCGCCGGGGTGCGGATCGTCAAGGCCCGGGTCGAGAAGCTGGAGCGGCGGGTCGACGGGGTGATCGTCAGCGGCGCCGGGCTGCAGGCGCATGGCCGCCGCGTGGTGATCGCCGCCGGGGCGCACTCCCGCGCCTTGGCCGCGCAGGCCGGCGACCGCATCCCGCTCGACACCGAGCGCGGCTATCACGCCGAATGGGACATGGCCGAGCCGCGGCTGACCCGGCCGACCTGCCCCACCACGCGCGGCTTCTACCTCTGCCCGATGCGCGGCCGGCTGCGGGTCGCGGGCACGGTGGAGCTGGGCGGGCTGACCGCGCCGCCGTCACAGCACCGCATCGACCGGCTGGTAAGCGGCGCGCGGGCGATCTTCCCCGACCTGGCCGAACCCTCGCGCACCTGGATGGGCTTCCGCCCCTCGATGCCGGACAGCCTGCCGGTGATCGGCCCGTCGAAGGCCGGGCCGGAGATCCTGCATGCCTATGGCCACGGCCATATCGGCCTGACCCTCGCCCCGGTCACCGCGCGGATCATCGCCGACCTGATCGACGGCAAGACGCCGGAACTGGCGCTGGGTCCCTATCTGCCGACGCGGTTCTGACGGCCGGCGGCGGAAGGGCTCCGCCCCCGCGCTGCGCGCTCTCCCGGGATATTTGCGCCAAGATGAAGGGCAAGAGCCCGTCAGAGCATGCCGGGCAGCACCTGATCCGGCGGGCGGTGGCCGTCGGCGAAGGTCTTGATGTTGATGATCACCTTCTCGCCCATCTCCACCCGGCCTTCGACCGTGGCCGAACCCATGTGCGGCAGCAGCACCACATTGGGCAACTCGCGCAGGCGCGGGTTGATCTCGTGGCCATGCTCGAAGACGTCGAGCCCGGCCCCGGCGATCTCTCCGGCGCGCAGGCCCCGGGTCAGGGCGTTCTCGTCGATCACCTCGCCCCGCGAGGTGTTCACGATCACCGCGGTCGGCTTCATCAGCTTCAGCCGCCGCGCGTTCATCAGGTGGAAGGTCGAGGGCGTGTGCGGGCAGTTGACCGAGATGATGTCCATCCGCGACACCATCTGGTCGAGGCTCTCCCAATAGGTCGCCTCCAGCTCGGTCTCGATCTCGGGGCGGACGCGCTTGCGGTTGTGGTAGTGGATCTGCATGCCGAAGGCGCGGGCCCGCCGCGCTACCGCCTGGCCGATCCGCCCCATGCCGAGGATGCCGAGCCTCCGGCCGCGCAGCCGCCCGCCCAGATGCGCCATCGGGGCCCAGCCGGCCCAGTTGCCGGCCTGCATCTCGGCCAGCCCCTCGGGGATGCGGCGGGTCACGGCGAGGATCAGCGCCAGCGTCATGTCGGCGGTGTCCTCGGTCACCACGCCGGGGGTGTTGGAGACGAGGATGCCGCGCTGCCGCGCCGTCGCCACGTCGATATGGTCCACCCCGGCGCCGTAATTGGCGATCAGCTTGAGCTTCTCGCCGGCCTGCCCCAGCATCGCCGCGTCGATCTGGTCGGTGACGCAGGGCACCAGCACATCGGCGCGGCTCATCGCCTTGACCAGCTCGTCCCGCGTCATCTTCACGTCGGGGTCGCGCAGCTCGACGTCGAACAGCTCCTTCATCCGGGTCTCGACCACCTCGGGCAGACGTCGCGTCACGACAACACACAGGCGTCCAACGGGCATTGCTATCCTCCCTGCACTTCCAAAACCGGCCTCTTGGTGGCAAGGTGACGCCAAGCGGGGCAAGGCACAAGCCCCGGATGAGGCGGGACGGCGCGGCATGGAGCCCATGCGGCGCGAAGCACGAAGGCGAGACAGCGATGGCAGGAATATGGCGCGCCGCGGCGGCTCTGGTGGTGATGCTGGGGCTCGGCCTGTCTGCCGCGGCGCAGGACAGCCCGCCGCCGGAGGCCGGTCCCGCCAGCGATTTCTCCACCGAAGGCGAAGAGCCGCCGCAGCCCGCCCCGGAGGCCGCCGAACCGGAAGAGCCGGTGCGCGATCCCAACATCGGCTCGGTCACCACGCTGCCGCTGCCGCGCTATGTCTCGCTGAAGACCTCGGAGGGCAATGCCCGGCGCGGGCCGGGGCTGAGCCACCGGATCGACTGGGTGTTCAAGCGCGCCGGGATGCCCCTGCGGGTGACGGCGGAATACGAGAACTGGCGCCGGGTGCAGGACGCCGAGGGCGCCGGCGGCTGGGTGCATTACACGCTGCTCTCCGGCGTACGCTCGGCGCTGGTGGTGGCGCAGATGGCCGACCTGCACAGCGACCCGGAGAGCAGCTCGCCGGTGGTGCTGCATGCCGAGCAGGGGGTGATCGCCCGGATCGCCGAATGCAGCAAGGACTGGTGCCGGCTGAACACCGAGGCCGGGCGCGGCTGGGTGACGAAGAACGCGCTCTGGGGCGTCGACCCGGAAGAAGTGATCGACTGAGGCTCAGGCCACCTTCGCCGGCCGCCGCTGCTCCAGCCAGCGGAAGCCCAGCACCAGAACCCCGGTGATCAGCATGTAGACCACGGCCAGCAGCAGCAGCGGCTCGTAGACGATGAACGTGTCCTGCCGCACCCGGCCCGCCACGGCATAGATGTCGACCACGGTGATCGTCGCCACCAGCGGCGTCGCCTTCAGCTGCAGCACGGTTTCGCCGCCCAGCGTCGGCAGCGCCCGCTGGATCGCCTGCGGCAGCCAGATCCGCCGCAGGATCGTCAGCCGCGGCATGCCCATGGCCTTCGCCGCCTCCAGCTGCCCCCGCGGCACCGAGCGGAAGGCGCCGCGCATCACCTCGCCCTCGTAGCCCGCGAAGCTCAGCGTCAGCGCCAGCACCGCATAGGGCCAGGCCTGCCGCAGATAGGGCCAGAGCTCGCTGCCCCGGATCCACGGATATTGCGGAAACAGCGAGCCGAGCCCGTAATACAGGAGCCACAGCTGCAACAGCAACGGCGTGCCGCGGATCACCGTGCAGAAGGCCCGGGCCGGGGCGGCAAGCACCCAGGGCCCCGCCGCCTGCGCCAACCCCAGAGGGATCGCCAGCAGGAACCCAAGCACCGCTGTCACCACAAGAATCCAGACCGTGCGCCAGATGCCCTCGGCGATCAGCGGCAGATACTTCGGCAGCCAGTCCCAGCGCAGCGAGACCGCGCACCAGACGACCAGCGCCGCCGCCAGCAGGATCAGGAGGATGCGATGCGGATAGAGCCTCATCCCCGCGCCCGCCCCATCTCGCGGTCGCCGCGCCGCGCCCAGCGCTCGA
Source organism: Cereibacter changlensis JA139 (assembly GCF_003034985.1). Classification (GTDB taxonomy): domain Bacteria; phylum Pseudomonadota; class Alphaproteobacteria; order Rhodobacterales; family Rhodobacteraceae; genus Cereibacter; species Cereibacter changlensis. The sequence continues at coordinate 26,478 of NZ_PZKG01000007.1, read as the reverse complement.
TCCGCCCGAAGAGCCAGCCCGAGACCAGCGTCAGCGTCAGATACAGCGCCCCGGCGGCGAGAAAGAAGGTGAAATAGGCCTTGGTCGATCCCGCCGCCTGCCGCGTTTCCAGCGTCAGCTCGCCGAAGCCGACGATGGCCAGGAGCGCGGTGTCCTTGGTGGCGATCAGCCAGAGGTTCGCGAGCCCCGGCATGGCGAAGCCCAGCATGGCCGGCAGGGTGATCCGCCGCGCCAGCATCACCGGCGGCATGCCCATGGCGCGCGCCGCCTCCACCTGCCCGACCGGCACGGCGAGGATCGCGCCGCGCAGCACCTCGGTGGCATAGGCCCCCTGCACCACGCCCAGCACGGCAATGCCCGCCATCAGCCCCGAGACCTGCACCCGCGCATAGCCGAAGGACACCAGCGCCTGGTTCACCAGATCGGTGACCGCGTAGTAGAGGATCAGGATCAGCACCAGCTCCGGCACCGCCCGGACCACGGTGGTGTAGATCGCCAGCAGGTCGCGCAGAACCGGCCCGCCGTAGAGCTTGCCGTAAGCCCCCAGCGTGCCGATCACGAGGCCCAGCCCGAAGGCCCCCAGTGCGATCTGGATCGAGTTGACCAGACCGCGCAGGAGGTTGCCGCCCCAGCCGGGCGGCTCCAGCGCCAGAAGCCCCAGCGACGGAAAGGCTTCGAGCAGCGCCTCCAAACCTCAGCCGCCGTAGATCGACGAGGCGAAATAGGGGGCGGAGACCTTCTCGTAGGTGCCGTCCTCGACAACCTTGGCGATGCCGGCATTGAACTTCGCCTTCAGCTCCTCGTCGCCCTTGCGCAGGCCGACGCCCACGCCGAGCCCGAGGATCGCCGGATCGTCGGCCACCGCGCCCTTGCTGTCGCAGCAGGCCCCGGCTTCGGAGGCGAGGAAGGCGTCCAGCGCGATGCTGTCGGCCTGCGTCGCGTCGATCCGGCCCGCGACCAGATCCTGATTGGCCTCGTCCTGCGTCTGGTAGAGCTTGATCTCGGCCGCGGCGTCGGCGAAATGCGCCTGCGCATAGGCCTGATGCACTGTCGAGACCTGCACGCCGATGATCTTGCCCTCCAGCCCCTCCGGCGTCGCCGCGAAGTCGTCGCCCTTGGCGCCGATGATGACGGTCGGCGTGTTGTAATACTTGTCCGAGAAGTCGATGGTCTTCAGCCGCTCCTCGGTGATCGACAGCGAGGCCATGATCGCGTCGATCTGCCCCGAGGTCAGCGCCGGGATGATCCCGTCCCAGGCGACCGGCGTCACCTCGCACTCCAGTTCCGCCGCGGCGCAGACCGCGCCGATCATGTCGACCTCCCAGCCCACCCAGTTGCCCGAGGCGTCGGGCGAGGCGAAGGGCGGATAGGGCTCGGCGGCGATGCCGACCTTCACAGGCTCGGCCAGCGCGGCGGAGCCCAGCAGAAGCGTCGCGGTCAGCGTCAGGATCGTGGTCTTCATGGGATACCTCTCGTTGGTTGTTTCCGTGTTAACCCACGGATTTCAGGAATTGCTTCAGCCGTTCCGAGCGGGGGGCGCCGAACAGCTGCTCGGGCGGGCCCTCCTCCTCGATCACCCCGTTGTGCAGGTAGATCACATGCGAGGCGACCTCGCGGGCGAATTTCATCTCATGGGTGACGAGGATCATCGTCCGCCCCTCGGCGGCCAGATCGCGGATCACCCCCAGCACCTCGCCCACCAGTTCCGGGTCGAGCGCCGAGGTGGGCTCGTCGAACAGCATGGCGCGCGGCTCGATCGCCAATGCGCGGGCGATCGCCGCCCTTTGTTGCTGACCGCCCGAAAGATAGGCGGGATAGACATCGGCCTTCTCGGCCAGCCCCACCCGCGCCAGCAGCTTCCGCGCCCGCTCCACCGCCTCGGCCCTGGGCACGCCCAGCACATGCACCGGCACTTCGATCAGATTCTCCAGCACCGTCTTGTGGGTCCAGAGGTTGAACTGCTGGAACACCATGCCCAGCCGCCGCCGCGCATGTTCGATCTGGCGGCGGCTCGACGGCGTGCCGTCGGCCCTCAGCGCGATCTCCTCGCCCGCGATGACGATGCGCCCCGAGCTTGGCGTCTCGAGGAAATTGATGCAGCGCAGCATGGTCGATTTGCCCGAGCCCGAACCGCCAATGATGGCCACCACATCGCCCTCATGCGCCAGCAGCGACACGCCCTTCAGCACCTCGAGCTCACCGAAACTCTTGCGCAGACCCTCGATGCGGATCGCCTCGGCACGGGCAGCCATCGCGGTGCTCGGGGAGGCGGGTCGGGAAGCGGAAAGCGGGTCTGGCATCGAACCTCATCGGGATTGTGATTGCAGTAAGACGGCTGGTTTGTAATTATGCAAGCGTATAATTGGAGCGGCGGGTGACCGGAGAGCGGCGGAAATATGTGCGGGAGGGCGAGGAGCGGCGGCGCGAGGCGCTGATCGCCGCGGCGCTGGAGCTTCTGGCCGAGGGCGGCATGCAGGCCGCCACGGTGCGCGCCATTGCCACCCGCGCCGGCGTCACCGCCGGGCTGATCCGCCACTATTTCCAGACCAAGGAAGACCTGACCCGCGCCGCCTACCAATGGGTGATGGACCGCATGATCGCGGACAATCTCGCCGTGCTGGCCGGCGCCCCGCCCGACCCCGCGGCGCGGCTCGCGGCCTTCGTCGCCGCCTCGCTGCGCCCGCCGGTGGTGGACGGCGCAGCGAGGCGGCTCTGGGCTGGCTTCATCCACATGGTGCGCAGCGATCCCGACATGCGCGAGATCCACCGCGGCACCTATCTGCACTACCGCGACCAGCTGCAGCAGCTGATCGCCGCCCTCGGCCTGACCGACGACCCGCAGACCCTGCGGCGTCAGGCCATCGCCTGCAACGCCGTGATCGACGGGCTCTGGCTGGAAGGCTCCGCCATCCCCGACGCCTTCGATCCCGGAGAACTGGAGCGGATCGGCCTCAAGGCCGTGGGCGCCATGATCGGCGCCGACCTGCTCTCATCCCTTCCCGATACCAAGGATAGCCCATGAAATATGCCGACGTGACCGAGCGCCTCGCCCATCTTGGCGGCGCGAAATGGGAGATCCATGCCCGCGCCCGCGCGCTGAAGGCCGAGGGCCGCAAGGTGATCGAGCTGACCATCGGCGAGCCCGACGTGCCGACGCCCGAGGCCCTGACAGAGACCGCCATCGCCGCGATGCAGGCCGGGCGCACCGGCTATTCGAACGGGCGTGGCGAGCCGAACCTGCTGCGCGCGCTGGCCGCCCGCTATTCGGCCCGGCGCGGCCGGCACATCGGCCCCGATCAGGTCATGTGCTTTCCGGGCACCCAGACCACGCTCTACGCCGTGCTCACCGCACTGGTGCAGGGCGGTGACGAGGTGCTGATCGGCGACCCGATGTATGCCACCTACGAGGGCCTCATCGCCTCGACCGGCGCCACCATGGTCGCGGTGCCGATGCGCCCCGAACACGGCTTCCGGCAGCAGGCCGAGGATATCGCCGCCCGCATCACCCCGCGCTCGCGGGTGATCTTCCTCAACTCGCCGCACAATCCCACCGGCGCGGTGCTCACGCCCGCCGACCTCGCCGCCATCGGCGATCTGGCGATCCGTCACGACCTCTGGATCCTCTGCGACGAGGTCTACGAGGATCTGGTCTTCCCCGGCGCCCAGTTCACCTCGCCGCTCGGCGACCCGCGTCTGGCCGAGCGGGTGATCGTCGCCTCCTCGATCTCCAAATCCCACGCCGCCCCCGGCTTCCGCTCCGGCTGGTGCGTCGGGCCGGCGGAGTTCTGCACCCGCCTGCTGCCGCTCTCGGAAACCATGCTCTTCGGCAACCAGCCCTTCATCGCCGACATGACGGCACAGGCGGTCTCCCATCCCTCGCCCGTCGCCCCCGGCATGGCCCGGCGCTTCCAGACCCGGGCGCAGATGATCCACGCCCGGCTCGACGGCGTCGCCGGGCTGCGCGTCCACCGTCCCGAGGCGGGGATGTTCACCCTGATCGACGTCAGCGCCGTCTCCGGCAGCGGCAGCGCCTTCGCCCATGCCCTGCTGGAAGAGGCCGGCGTCGCGGTGATGCCCGGCAGCTCCTTCGGTGCGGCGCTCGGCGGCTGGGTCCGCGTCGGCCTGACCCAACCCGATGCGGTGATCGCCGAGGCCTGCGAGCGCATCGCTGCCTTCGCCGCCCGCCCGATGGTGACGGCATGAGCTCGGTCGGCGAAGCCCTGATCGCCGGGCTGAAGGCGCGCGGAGTCGATGTGGTCTTCGGCATCCCCGGCGTCCACACGATCGAGCTCTACCGCGGCCTTGCAGGCTCCGGCATCCGCCATGTCACCGCCCGGCACGAGCAGGGCGCGGCCTTCATGGCCGATGGTTACGCCCGCGTCTCCGGCAAGCCCGGCGTGGCGCTGGTCATCACCGGCCCCGGTGTCACCAACGCGCTGACCGCCATGGCGCAGGCCCGGGCCGATTCGATCCCGATCCTGGTGATCTCCGGCGTGAACCGCCGCGGCTCGCTCGGCCGCGGCCTCGGCCTCTTGCACGAACTGCCCGATCAGGCGGCGATGGTCGCTGCACTCTGCCCGACCGAACGGATCGACGACCCGGCAGAGGTGGAGCCCGCTCTGACCCGCGCCTTCGCCCGGCTCGGCAGCGGCCGCCCCGGCCCGGTGCATCTCGAGGTGCCGACCGACGTCATGCCCCTGCCCGCCCCGCCTGCCGCCCCTGTGCAGCCCGAGCTTCGCCCCGCCCCCGATCCGACCCGGATCGCCGAGGCCGCCCGGCTGCTCGCCGCCGCGGAGCGCCCGCTGATCCTCGCCGGCGGCGGTGCGCGCCATGCCGGAACGGCGCTGCGCGCCCTGGCCGAACGGCTCGACGCGCCGGTGGTGCAGACCACCAACGCCCGCGGGCTGATGCACGGCCACCCGCTCACCGTCCCCGCCAGCCCCAGCCTCGAGGCGACGCGGCGCCTGATCGCCGATGCCGACCGCATCCTCGCGCTCGGCACCGAGCTGGGGCCGACCGACTACGACATGTATGTGCGCGGCGGCCTGCCCGACCTCGGGCAGATGATCCGCGTCGATCTCTGCCCCGAACAACTCGCCCGCCACCCCGCCGCCCTGACGCTGGAAGCCGACTGCGGGGCGGTGCTCGACGCCCTGCTGCCCCTGCTGCCGCAGGGCAAAGCCGAGGCCGCCGCCCGCGCCGCCGCCACCCGCGCCGCGGCTCGGGCCGAGCTTTCGCCCGCAATGCGGCGCCAGCTTGCCATGCTCGAGGCGCTGCGCGACGCGGTCCCCGGCGCCATCGTGGTGGGCGACAGCACCCAGCCGATCTATGCCGGCAACCTCTACCACGACCACGACCGCCCCGGCGGCTGGTTCAACGCAGCCACTGGCTACGGCGCGCTCGGCTTCGCACCCGGCGCGGCGGTCGGCGCGGCGCTGGCCGCCCCCGGCGTCCCGGTCATCTGCCTGATCGGCGACGGCGGGCTGCAGTTCAGCCCCGGCGAGCTGCGCACCGCCGTGGACGAAGGCCTGCCGATCACCTTCCTCCTCTGGAACAACGCAGGCTTCCGCGAGATCGCCGAGGCCATGCAGGAGTCCGGGACCGACGTCATTGGCTGCACCCCCTCGCCGCTGAACCTCGAACCCTTCGCCGCCGCCTGCGACCTGCCCTTCACCTCGGTCGAGAACAGCCCCGAAGCCCTGCGCGCCGCCCTCACCCCGAGCAGCGGCCCCCGCCTGATCGAGATCCGCGTCACCTGAGTTTCTTCTTGGCGAAAATACTCATCTTCCGCCGGCCGGAAGAACCGTCCTCGGGGGCATCGAGCCCCCTCATCCGGTGCTGCCGCGCCCCGGATGGGAGACGGCCCGCCCGGGGCAAGCGTTGCAGTGAGTATTTGGGCCAAGAAGAAGCCAGAGGCGCGGGCACGGCCGCAGGGCGGGGTTCGATGCCCCGCCCTGCGGCTCCACCGGGTCAGGGGGCGAGGCCGAAGGTCGTCTCCAGCGACTGGCCGAGCGTGAGGCTCGGATCGAAGCGGCCCTCACGCAGGAAATGCACGGTTTCGGCGATCACCAGCGGGTTCATCATCATGAAGGTATGGGTCACCGGCAGCACCAGGTGGTCCTGCATCCCGGCCAACCTTGTGCTGGCGACCGAGACCTTGCCGTCATCCGCCCCCTCGATCAGCGAGGAATAGAACGGGTTCAGCGAGCGGTCGCCGGCGATCACCCCCAGCGGGTAGTCGGGCAGCGGCAGGGCGAGCGGCACCGAGCCCTCGCCGGTGCCGAGTTCCAGCCCGGCGGGGCCGTTGATCCATTCGAAGGCGGCGATGCTGCCCAGGGCGTCGACCAGCTCCGAGCCGCGGTTCGGCGGGGCCAGCATCACCACCCGGCCCATCTGCGCCGGGCGGTGGTCGACCAGCCAGTCGCGCACCAGGATGCCGCCCAGCGAATGCGTCACGAAATGCACCCGCGCCGCGCCGCAGGCCGCCACCGCCGGGCCGACATGGGCCTCGGCCAGTTCGGCGATCGTCGCCTCGGTCGAGGGATAGCCCTGGTTGACCACGGTGAAGCCCTGGGCCTGCAGCGCCGCCTGCATCGGCAGCAGCGACATCTGGCCCCGCGCCAGCCCGTGCAGCAACACCACGCAGTCCGCCGCGAACGCGGGCGGCGCGGCGAGACAGGCGATCAGGGCGAGGAGCAGGCGCATCCCTGTCATCTAGGCATCGCGCAGCCTGTGGACAATCATCCCCGGGCTTGCGAGGCTGGGCGGATGATCCTGTCACACCCCCCTGCCGCGCCGCGCCACGGCCCGCGGCGCCCCCTCGCGCCAGGGTGCGCCGTCTGCGGGCCCTCCAACGGGGCCCGCCGATGAGCCGCGCCTTCGTCAAGGAGGACGGGCCGGACAATGCGCCGCTGCCCGATCTGCCGGTCAGCCCGCATCCGAACCATGTCACGCCGCGCGGGCTGGCGCAGTTGCAGGCGCGGCTGACCGAGGCTCAGGCCCGGCTCGCCACGCTGCGCGGCCGGGCCGAGCGGCTCGACCGGCTGCCGGAGGCGGCGGCGGAGCGTGACATCCGCTATCTCGAGGCGCGGCTGCGCAGCGCCATCCTCAACGATCCGGCGGCGCTGCCGCTGGAGGAGGTCGCCTTCGGGCTCTGCGTCACGGTGGAGGACGAGAACGGGGCCGAGACCACCTGGCAGATCACCGGCGAGGACGAGGCCAGCGCCGCCGAGCACCGCATCGCGCCGCAATCGCCGCTGGCGCGGGCGCTGCTGGGGGCGCGGGTCGGCGACGAGGTGCAGTGGCGCCGCCCTGCGGGGACCGCCAGCCTGACCGTGACCCGGATCGCCGCGCCGGACGGGGGCGTGGAGGGCTGAGGCAGGGCGCGACTCGGGAAAAGGTCGTAACCGGCGAAAATCTTCATTGTCCGCATGGAATTTCGGCGCATGCTGCGCCAACTGTTCCCGAGACGGGCGATCTTCCGCTTGCCTGCCCCCGCGCGGCGCAAAGCGCTCCGCCGCTTCGGCGACCGGGCGCAGCATGGTCGCGGGGAGAGCCACATCTTTCGTCGAGAGGTCGCCATGATCGAGTTGATGTTTGTGGTCTGCATGAGCGCATCGCCGCAGGACTGCGAGAAGAAGAGCCTCTACTACAACGACATTTCCCACCAGGCCTGCATGCTGGGCGCCGCGCCGACCCTGGCGAAATGGGTGGGCGAGCATCCGCAATGGCAGCTGCAACGCTGGGCCTGCCGGGCGAAGGACCCGTCCGAGAAGGACGCCTGATCCGGCCCAACCCACATAGAGGCGCGCATGAAAAAAGGGGGCCCATGAAAAAGGGGGGCACTGGGCCCCCCTTTTCCCGATAGGCAATCCGGGCAGGATTACATCATGCCGTCCATGCCGCCCATTCCGCCCATGCCGCCGCCCATGCCGCCGGCCGAACCTTTCGGCTCCGGCTTGTCGGCGATCATGGCTTCGGTGGTGATCAGCAGCGAGGCGACCGAGGCCGCGTCTTCCAGGGCGGTGCGAACCACCTTGGCCGGGTCGATCACGCCGAACTTGAACATGTCGCCATATTCTTCGGTCTGGGCGTTGAAGCCGAAGTTCTTGTCGTTCGACTCGCGCACCTTGCCGGCCACGACCGAACCGTCGACGCCCGCGTTCTGGGCGATCTGACGCAGCGGAGCTTCCAGCGCCTTGCGGACGATGATGATCCCGGCGTTCTGGTCGGCATTGGCGCCGGTCAGACCGTCGAGGGCCTTGCCGGCCTGGATCAGGGCGACGCCGCCGCCGACGACGATGCCTTCCTGCACGGCCGCACGGGTCGCGTTCAGGGCGTCATCGACGCGGTCCTTGCGCTCTTTCACTTCGACTTCGGTCATGCCGCCGACGCGGATCACCGCAACGCCGCCAGCCAGTTTGGCCACGCGCTCTTGCAGCTTCTCTTTGTCGTAGTCCGAGGTGGTTTCCTCGATCTGGGTGCGGATCTGACCGACGCGGGCCTGGATCTCGGCCTTGTCGCCAGCGCCGTCGATGACGGTGGTGGTGTCTTTCGTGATCGTGACCTTCTTGGCGCGGCCGAGCATGTCGATCGTGACATTCTCCAGCTTCATGCCGAGGTCTTCCGAGATCACCTGGCCGCCGGTCAGGATCGCGATGTCCTGCAGCATGGCCTTGCGACGGTCACCGAAGCCCGGAGCCTTCACGGCGGCGATCTTCAGGCCGCCACGCAGCTTGTTCACCACGAGGGTGGCCAGCGCTTCGCCTTCGACGTCTTCCGAGATGATCAGCAGCGGCTTCTGCGACTGGATCACGGCTTCCAGCAGCGGGACCATCGGCTGCAGCGACGAGAGTTTCTTCTCGTGCAGCAGGATCAGCACGTCTTCCAGATCCGCAACCATCTTGTCGGGGTTGGTCACGAAGTAGGGCGACAGGTAGCCGCGGTCGAACTGCATGCCTTCGACGACTTCGGTCTCGGTCTCGAGGCCCTTGTTCTCTTCGACGGTGATGACACCCTCGTTGCCGACCTTCTGCATCGCATCGGCGATCTGGCGGCCGATTTCGACTTCGCCATTGGCCGAGATGGTGCCGACCTGGGCGACTTCAGCCGAATCCGACACCGGACGGGCGGCAGCCTTGATCGCTTCGACGACCTTGGTGGTCGCGAGGTCGATGCCGCGCTTGAGGTCCATCGGGTTCATGCCCGCGGCGACGGCCTTGAGGCCTTCCTTGATGATGGCCTGGGCCAGCACGGTCGCGGTGGTGGTGCCGTCACCGGCCTCGTCGTTGGTGCGGGAAGCGACTTCCTTCACCATCTGCGCGCCCATGTTCTCGAACTTGTCGGAAAGTTCGATTTCCTTGGCGACCGTCACACCGTCCTTGGTGATGCGCGGCGCGCCGAAGGATTTGTCGATGACCACGTTGCGGCCTTTCGGGCCCAGCGTCACCTTCACGGCGTCGGCGAGAATGTTCACGCCGCGCAGCATGCGGTCGCGGGCATCGGTGTCGAACTTGACGTCCTTAGCAGCCATTGTGTTGCTCCTAGTCTATTGTTTCGGGGGACTTCTCGGGATTTCGCTCAGCCTTGCGGGCGAGCGGACGCCATCAGGCGATGATGCCGAGAATGTCGCTTTCTTTCATGATCAGCAGGTCTTTGCCGTCGATGGTGACCTCGGTGCCCGACCACTTGCCGAACAGGACGCGGTCGCCAGCCTTCACGCCGACCGGGATCAGCTCGCCCGAATCCTTGCGTGCGCCTTCGCCGGTCGAGATCACTTCGCCCTCGGCGGGCTTTTCTTTCGCGGTGTCGGGGATGATCAGGCCGCCCTTGGTCTTTTCTTCGCCTTCGATGCGGCGGACCAGTACACGGTCATGCAGCGGTTTGAATGCCATCTGAGAACACTCCCTAGGTTCCAGGTTGAATATCATTGGCACTCGAAGGTGGTGAGTGCCAACAGCGCTGTAGATAGGCAGGGGCCCCGAGTCTGTCAACCGTCGGCTGCGCCGAATTGCGGGCATCCGCCCGGCCCGCCGCCTTGGAATGGCCGTGGTCGCATGTCACTCTGGCCCGGTCAAACAAAGGACCTCCGGATGCGCCGACTCCTGCCGCTCGCCTTCGCTTTCGCCCTGCTCTGCGGCCCGACGGTCGCCGCCTGCGATGGCGAGAATCTGGTCGAGGCCCTGCCGCAGGCGCAGCGGGCCGAGCTGGAGGCGGCGGTGGCGGCGCAGCCCTTTCCGGAGGGCAATTTCTGGCGCGCCACCCGCGGCGGGCAGGTGCTGCACCTGATCGGCACCTATCACCTGGACGACCCGCGCCATGCCGCGACCCTCGCGGCGGTTGCGTCCCGGATCGAAGCGGCGACGGTCCTGCTGGTCGAGGCCGGGCCGGAGGAGGAGGCAGCGCTGCAGGCCGCGATGGCGGAGAACCCCGCCCTGCTGATCAGCGAGGGCGCGACCCTGCCGGAGCTGCTGTCCGAGCCGGAATGGCGGACGCTGGCCGAAGCAATGCGGGCGCGCGGCATCCCGCCCTTCGTCGCGGCGAAGTTCCAGCCCTGGTATGTCTCGATGATGCTGGGCATCCCGGCCTGCGCCATGCAGGGGATCGGCGCGCAGAACGGGCTCGACCGCCAGTTGATGCGGGCCGCCGACGACGCGGGGGTGCCGGTGCGGGCGCTGGAGCCCTTCGACACGGTCTTCACCCTGTTCGAGCACCTGACGGAGGAAGAGCAGCTGTCGATGCTGCGCAGCTCGCTGCCGCTGGAGGCGCGCGGGGCGGATTATGCCGTCACCCTGGCCGACGCCTATTTCGCAGGGGAATCGCGGCAGGTCTGGGAGCTGATGCGGATCACCTCGCACGAGCTGCCCGGCTACACCGCCGAGAGCGCCGATGCCGAATTCGCCCGGATGGAGGAGGCGGTGATCTTCGAACGCAACCGTGACTGGCTGCCGGTGATCGAGGCGGCCCTTGCCGAGGGCCCGGTCGTCGTCGCCTTCGGTGCGCTGCACCTGCCGGGCCGCGATGGCATCCTGAGCCTGCTGGAGCGGGAGGGCTTCACGCTGGAAGCCCTGCCGCTCTGAGCCGGATCAGAAGGTGGGATATTGCGCCGGGTTGATCCCCAGGGTGCGCAGGTCGCGCTCCTTGGGCTTGCGGTGCGATTCAGCGGCGGCAGAGACGGCGATGGCGGCATCAATGACCGCAAACACGGTGCCGAACCACGCCAGCACCGGACGGATGCTGAAGCTTTGCGGTTTCAGGGCGAGCGTGTGCATGACAGAATTTCCTTTGTAACGTCTTTTCGACAAGCCAAAGATGGCCCTCCAACCGCTTCGCCGCAACGCAGAAAACCCGCATCCCCGCTATGCGCTTGACGCATGCCCCGCAGCGCCCCGCCCCGTCTCTGCACCGCGGCGAGTTCGGCTTTCCGGCGGCGCGCGGAGGTGACAAGGCCGGGCGCGCCGCCTATAAGGCGGCAAACCTCACCAGCGCACCAAGGCACATCCCATGATCAAGGTCTTCGGCCACAAATCCCCCGACACGGACTCGACCGGCTCGCCCATCATCTGGGCCTGGTACCTGAGCGAGATCGCCGGCACCCCCGCCACCCCGGTGCTGCTGGGCGAGCCCAACACCGAGGCCGCCTTCGTGCTGCGCCACTGGGATCTGCCCAAGCCCGAGATCATCACCGACGTGGCCGCCGGCGACAGCTGCGTGATCGTCGACACCAACAACCCGGCCGAGCTGCCGCCCTCGATCAACGAGGCCAACATCCTCGGCATCATCGACCACCACATGCTGGTCGGCGGGCTGAAGACCCGCGCGCCGATCGACATCACCATCCGCCCCTTGGCCTGCACCGCCACCATTCTGCACGACCTGATGGGCGATGCGCTGGACCGCGCGCCGCGCGGCATCAAGGGCGCGATGCTGTCCTGCATCCTGTCCGACACGCTGGAATTCCGCTCGCCCACCACCACCCCGCATGACCGCGCCGTGGCCGAAAAGCTCGCCGCCGAGCTGGACGTGAACATCCCCGACTTCGCCGCCGAGCTCTTCGCCGCCAAATCCGACGTCTCGGCCTTCTCCGACGCCGAGCTGCTGCGGATGGATTCCAAGGAATACGAGATCGAGGGCAAGCAGTTCCGCATCTCGGTGCTGGAGACCACGGCGCCGAAGGTGGTGCTCGACCGCAAGGCCTCGCTGATGGCCTCGATGCCCGGCGTCGCCGCCGAGGATGGCGCCGATCAGGTCGTGCTCTTCGTCATCGACATCCTGCGCGAGGAAGCGACGCTGCTGGTGCCGAACGAGCTGGTGAAGACCCTGGCCGAGAAGAGCTTCGGCGCGACCGTCACCGGCGACTCCGTCGTGCTGCCGGGCATCATGAGCCGCAAGAAGCAGATCATCCCGGCGCTGAAGCTCTGATCTCCGGGCCGGGCGCCCCGCCCGGCCTTCCGTCCCGCGCCGGGCGGCCCCGCCCGGCAGCCCTCCGGGCCGCGATCCTCTCCCCCGCCGCCGTCACAGGCGATATGCACGCGCCGTGCATGCTCCGTGCATCGAACTCACCTCCACCGAAAGGCCGCAGATGACCCGTCTCATCGCTTCCCTCGCCGATGTCTCGTCCCAGTACCGCGCCGTGTTCTGCGACCTCTGGGGCTGCCTGCACAACGGCCGCGAAGCCTTCCCCTCGGCGGTCGCCGCGCTGCAGGCCTTCCGCAAGCAGGGCGGGACGGTGGTGCTGCTGACCAACGCGCCGCGGCCGAAGCCCAGCGTCGTCCGGCAGCTCGACGTGATCGGCGTGCCGCATGACGCCTATGACGAGGTCGTCACCTCCGGCGACGCCGCGCAATACGCCCTGCTCACCGGCGCAGTGGGTCGCAAGGTCTTCCACCTCGGGCCGGAGAAGGACCATTCCTTCTTCACCGAATTCGCCGATGACCTGTCGCAGACGCTGGCGGGCGAGCCGCCGATCGTCCGGGTGCCGTTGGACGAGGCCGAGGGCATCGTCTGCACCGGCCTCGTCGACGACCTGACCGAGACGCCCGAGGATTACCGCGCCACCCTGCTCTACGCCAAGACCAACGGGCTGAAACTGCTCTGCGCCAATCCCGATATCGTGGTGGATTTCGGCGACAAGCGGCTCTACTGCGCCGGCGCGCTCGCCCAGGCCTATGACGAGATGGGCGGCGAGAGCCTGTATTTTGGCAAGCCGCACCCGCCGATCTACGACCTCGCCCGCCGCAGGCTGGCGGCGCTGGACCACACCGCCCGGGCCGAGGACATCCTCTGCATCGGCGACGGCATCTTCACCGACATCCGCGGCGGCGTGGCCGAGGGGCTCGACACGCTCTTCGTCTCCGAGGGGCTGGCCGCCGGGGAGTTCGGGCCGGACCCGGTCAATCTCGACACCGAACTCCTGGAGATCTGGCTGGCCGCGCGGCAGCTGGACCCGACGCTGACCATCGGCCACCTGCGGTGACCCGGTAACAAAATTGCGCCCTCTGCCGCATTGAAGACAAGAAGTTACCGCAGCGCCTTGCGCTGCGGCGCAGCATCGACTACGCTTCTCCCACCCGGCTGGAGGAATCGCAGGATGCTCGACAACATGCCCCGCGGCACGATCTGTATCGAGGATATCGAGATCGGCATGGTCCGCTACCTGCGCAAGGTGGTGACCGACCGCGACATCGAGCTGTTCGCCGAGGTCTCGACCGATCACAACCCGGTGCATCTGGATGACGACTATGCCCGCGACACCATCTTCCAGGGCCGCATCGCCCATGGGATGCTGACCGCCGGGCTGATCTCGGCGGTGATCGGCGAGCAGCTGCCTGGGCACGGCACGGTCTATCTCGGCCAGTCGCTGAAATTCATGGCCCCGGTCCGGCCCGGCGACACGGTCTATGCCGAGGTGAAGGTGACCGCCATCGACCACCAACGGCGGCGGGTGACCCTTGAAACCCATTGCGCGGTGGGCGATACCGTTGTCCTGAAGGGCGAGGCGCTGGTTCTGGCGCCCAGCCGGAAATTCGACTGACGGCGGGGTCCCCGCCTCTGGGGACCGATGCGGATCTATCAGCACTGGCAAGGGCTTGAGCCTGCAGACCGTGGCGCCTCCATCGCCATGGGCAATTTCGACGGCGTGCATCTCGGCCACCAGCACGTGATCGACCTCGCCCGCACCGAAGCGCCGCTCGGCATCGTCACCTTCGAGCCGCACCCGCGCGAGTTCTTCGCCCCCAAGGCCCCGCCCTTCCGGCTGATGAACCCCGAGGCCCGCGCCAACCGGCTGGCCAAGCTGGGGGTGGAGCGGCTCTACCAGCTGCCGTTCAGCGAGGCTCTGGCCGCGCTGACGCCCGAGGCCTTCGCCCGCGAGGTGCTGTCCGAGGGGCTCGGCGTCAGCCACGTCGTCGTCGGCGCCGATTTCTGCTTCGGCAAGGGCCGCAGCGGCACCGCGGCCGATCTGCAGGCGCTCGGCGCCGCGCTCGGCTTCGAGGTCACCATCGCCGAGCTGGTGCAGTCGGCCGAGGGCGAGATCTCCTCCACCGCGATCCGTCAGGCGCTGTCCGACGGTCGGCCGCTCGACGCCGCCAGCATGCTCGGCCATTGGCACCGCATCGACGGCGAGGTGCTGCACGGCGAGAAGCGCGGCCGCGAGCTCGGCTATCCGACCGCCAACATGTCGGTGGCGGGGCTGCACCTGCCACGGCTCGGGGTCTATGCGGTGAAGGTCGATGTGCTGACCGGGCCGCAGACGGGCAGCTACAATGGCGCGGCCAGCCTCGGCGTGCGGCCGATGTTCGGGGTGAACCAGCCCAACCTCGAAAGCTTCCTCCTCGATTTCACCGGCGACCTCTACGGCCAGCACCTCTCGGTCGCCTTCGTCGAATTCCTCAGGCCCGAGATGGTCTTCACCGGCCTGCCCGGCCTGATCGCCCAGATGGACGCCGATTGCGCCCGCGCGCGCGAGATCCTCGCCCGCCTCTGATCCCCTTTCCTTTTGCGGGCCAAGCCCCCAAGGTGCCCCGATGCAACCGCCCCGCCTCCGTCCCAGGTTCTGGGAAACCGTGCCGCTGACCAAGATGACGACCCCCGAATGGGAGGCGCTCTGCGATGGCTGCGGCAAATGCTGCCTGAACAAGATCGAATTCGAGGATACCGGCGAGGTCGCCTTCACCCGCGTCGCCTGCCGCCTTCTGGACGGCGACAGCTGCCGCTGCTCGAATTACGAGAACCGCCGCCAGTTCGTCCCGGACTGCGTCCAGCTTTCCCCCGCCACCCTGCCGAAGATCGCCTACTGGATGCCGCGCACCTGCGCCTACCGGTTGCTGCACGAGGGCAAGCCGCTGCACGACTGGCACCCGCTGATCTCCGGCGACCCGGAGACCGTGCATGCCGCCGGCGTCTCGGCCCGCGGCTGGACGGTGCCGGAGTTCGAAGTCGCGGAGGAAGACTGGGAAGACTACATAATCGAGGAAACGCCCTGATGTTCTTTGCCTCCGACAATGCCTCGGCCGTGCCGCCGCAGGTCATGGCCGCCCTCAACGCGGCCAACGAGGGCTTCGCCATGCCCTATGGCCGCGACCCGATCATGACCCAGGTGCGCGACCGTATCCGCGAGATCTTCGAGGCGCCCGAGGCGGCGGTCTATCTGGTGGCCACCGGCACCGCGGCGAATTCGCTGGCGCTGGCGACTCTCTGCGAGCCGTGGAGCGCCACCTTCTGCCACAGCGCCGCGCATATCCAGATGGACGAATGCGGCGCGCCGGAGTTCTACGGCTCCGGCAAGCTGGTGCTGGTCGAGGGCGCGCATGGCAAGATCGACCCGGTGGCGCTGGACGCGGCGATCCGCACCGCCTCCGGCGGCGGCGTGCATGGCGTGCAGCCGGCGGCGCTGAGCCTGACCAACGTGACCGAGGCCGGCACGGTCTATTCCCCCGCCGAGGTGGCGCGGCTCTGCGCCATCGCCAAGGCGCAGGGGCTGGCCTGCCACATGGACGGCGCCCGCTTCGCCAATGCGCTGGTCGCGGCGGGCTGCTCGCCGGCCGAGATGACCTGGAAGGCCGGCATCGACGTGCTCTCCTTCGGGGGCACCAAGAACGGGCTGATGGGGGTGGAGGCCGTGGTGCTCTTCGATCCGCAGAAGGCCTGGGAGTTCGAGCTGCGCCGCAAGCGGGGCGCGCATCTGTTCTCCAAGCACCGTTACCTCTCGGCGCAGATGCAGGGCTATCTGCAGGACGATCTCTGGCTCGACCTCGCCGCCCGCGCCAACGCCGCCGCCGCCCGGCTGGCCGACGGGCTCGCCGCCGCCGGGGCGACGCTGCTGCATCCGGTCGACGCCAACATGATCTTCGCCACCCTGCCGCGCGCCGCGCATGAGCGGGCCCAAGCGGCCGGTGCGGTCTATTACCCGATGGCCGAGACGCCGGACGGCGTGACGGCCCGGCTGGTCTGCTCCTGGTCCACCACCGAGGCGGATGTCGACGCCTTCCTCGGCGCCCTCGCCGCGCCGTCGGCCTGAATAGCGCATTCGCCACACCCGACACGGCTAGGTCGCTCCCCGCGGTTTTCAACCGCGGGGCCGGGTGATATGCGGAGGCAACGTCACGAATCCGCCAGCCGGACCATCGAGGATTGCCCCCAATGCCTGCCATGAACGAGCCGAAGCTGATCTCCGGCAATGCCAACCTGACTCTCGCCAAGTCGATCGCCCGCCGCATGTCGGTGCATCGCGGCATGGCCGTGGCTCTGGTCGACGCCCGGGTGGAACGGTTCAACGATCAGGAGATCTTCGTCGAGGTCTACGAGAACGTCCGCGGCGAGGACATGTATGTCATCCAGCCGACCTCGAACCCGGCCAACGACAACCTCATGGAACTCCTGATCATCGCCGACGCGCTGCGCCGCTCTTCGGCGGACCGCATCACCGCCGTGATCCCCTATTTCGGCTACGCCCGGCAGGACCGCCGCGCCAAGGCCCGCACCCCGATCTCGGCCAAGCTGGTGGCCAACCTGATCGTCGAGGCCGGCATCGACCGCGTCTTGACGCTCGACCTGCACGCCGCCCAGATCCAGGGCTTCTTCGACATTCCGGTGGACAACCTCTATTCCGCCCCGGTGTTCTCGCTGGACATCGAACACCACTTCAAGGGCCAGCTGGAAGACGTGATGGTGGTCTCGCCCGACGTGGGCGGCGTGGCCCGGGCGCGCGAGATCGCCAAGCGGATCAACGCGCCGCTGGCCATCGTCGACAAGCGCCGCGAGAAGGCTGGCGAGATCCAGGAGATGACGGTGATCGGCAACGTCGCCGGCAAGAAATGCATCATCGTCGACGACATCTGCGACACGGCCGGCACGCTCTGCAAGGCGGCGGAACTCCTGTCCGAGAACGGCGCGACCGAGGTGCATGCCTACATCACCCACGGCGTCCTGTCGGGCCCGGCGGTGGAGCGGGTGTCGAAATCGGTGATGAAGAGCCTGGTCATCACCGACTCGATCGAGCCCTCGGCGCTGGTCCGCGCCGCTCCGAACATCCGCATCGTGCCGACCGCGCCGATGTTCGCGCAAGCGATCCTCAACATCTGGAGCGGCACCTCGGTATCGTCGCTGTTCGAGACCGACACGCTGGTGCCGATCTACGAGGGCATGTACCAGCGCGGCTGAGGCGCTCTGGGGGCGGCTGAGGCCGCCCTCCCCTGCCCCGCAAACGCCCGCAAGGCGGAGCCCCCCAAACCCTACCGAAATGCAAAAGGCCCCGCAAAAGCGGGGCCTTCGTGTCTTCAGGGTCGCAACGGGTCAGTGACCCGTCGCGCCGCGCATCGCGAGGATTTCGTTCACCATCTTCTCGGCGCCGTCCTTGTCTTCCGGCAGCGCGGCCGCAGACAGGCTGCGCGCTTCGGCCAGAAGCTCGTCGAACACGGTCCCGGTCAGTTCCTCAACCGGGATGGCGCGCTCGGCCAGGACCGAGATGCTGGTGGCGGTGATCTCCGCGAAGCCGCCGGTGACGGCATAGGACTGGACGCCCGCCGCACTGACTGCCCGGAGGATGCCGGGGCGCAGGGTGGTGATGGTCGGGGCATGCCCTTCCATCGCCGTCATGTCGCCATCGGCCCCCGGGATCTGCACCTCGGTGGCCTGGACGGAGGCAAGCCTCCGCTCGGGCGACACGAGGTCGAATTGCAGCGTTCCCGCCATGGTGCCCCCTTACGCCGCGGCTGCAGCGAGACGCTGCGCCTTGGCGATCACGTCCTCGATGCCGCCGACCATGTAGAAGGCCGCTTCCGGCAGGTGATCGTATTCGCCGGCCACGACCGCCTTGAACGAGGCGATGGTGACCTCGAGCGGAACCTGCACGCCGTCGGAGCCGGTGAAGACCTTGGCCACGTCGAAGGGCTGGCTGAGGAAGCGCTGGATCTTCCGGGCGCGGGCCACGGTCAGCTTGTCCTCTTCCGACAGTTCGTCCATCCCGAGGATGGCGATGATGTCCTGCAGCGACTTGTAGCGCTGGAGGATACCCTGCACCGCACGGGCGGTCTCGTAATGCTCGAGGCCGACGACGGTCGGGTCGAGGATCCGCGAGGTCGAGTCGAGCGGGTCCACGGCCGGGTAGATGCCGAGTTCCGAGATGGCGCGCGACAGAACGGTCGTGGCGTCGAGGTGGGCGAAGGAGGTCGCCGGAGCCGGGTCGGTAAGGTCGTCGGCCGGAACGTAGATGGCCTGCACCGAGGTGATCGAGCCGGCCTTCGTCGAGGTGATCCGCTCCTGCAGCGCCCCCATGTCGGTGGCCAGCGTCGGCTGGTAACCCACGGCGGACGGGATACGGCCCAGCAGAGCCGACACTTCCGAACCGGCCTGGGTGAAGCGGAAGATGTTGTCCACGAAGAACAGCACGTCCGTCCCCGACTGGTCGCGGAACTGCTCGGCCAGCGTCAGGCCGGTCAGCGCCACGCGGGCGCGCGCGCCCGGCGGTTCGTTCATCTGACCATAGACAAGCGCCACCTTGGACTCGGCGAGGTTGTCGATCTTGATGACGCCCGATTCCATCATCTCGTGGTAGAGGTCGTTCCCTTCACGGGTCCGCTCGCCCACGCCGGCGAACACGGAGTAACCCGAGTGCACCTTGGCGATGTTGTTGATCAGTTCCATGATCAGAACCGTCTTGCCCACGCCCGCACCGCCGAAGAGGCCGATCTTGCCGCCCTTCGAGTAGGGGGCCAGCAGGTCGATCACCTTGATGCCGGTTACGAGGATGTCCGACGAGGTCGCCTGTTCGGCGAAGGTCGGGGCTGGCTGGTGGATGGCGCGCAGCGTCGTCGAGGCAACCGGACCCTTTTCGTCGATCGGCTCGCCGATGACGTTCAGGATGCGGCCCAGCGTGGCGTCGCCCACCGGCACCGAGATCGGCGCGCCGGTGTCGGACACGGGCTCGCCGCGGACCAGACCCTCGGTCGCATCCATTGCGATGGTGCGCACGGTGTTCTCGCCGAGGTGCTGGGCCACTTCCAGAACCAGTTTCTTGCCGTTGTTGCTGGTGACAAGCGCGTTCAGAATGGCCGGAAGGTCACCCTCGAACTGCACGTCCACCACGGCGCCGATCACCTGGGTGATCTTGCCATGTGCTGTCGCTGTTGCCATGTCGTCTCTCCGTCTCGATCAGAGCGCCTCGGCGCCCGAGATGATTTCGATAAGCTCTTTGGTGATCGCGGCCTGCCGCGACCGGTTGTACTGGATGGTCAGACGGTTGATCATGTCGCCCGCGTTGCGCGTGGCGTTGTCCATCGCGCTCATCCGTGCGCCCTGTTCCGAGGCGGCGTTCTCCAGCAGGGCGGTGAAGACCTGCGTCGCCACGGCCCGCGGCAGAAGATCGGCCAGAATGCCTTCCTCGGACGGTTCGTAGTCGTAGAGAGCGGAGACCTGCGGGGCCTCGTCGAACTTCGCCGGGATCACCTGCTGCGCGGTCGGGATCTGCGAGATCACCGACTGGAAGCGGTTGAAGAACAGCGTCGCCACGTCGAACTCGCCCTCGTCGAACCGCGAGAGCACGTCGCGCGCCACGGTCTGCGCCTGGGCATAGCCCATGCGCTTGACCTCGCTGAAGTCGACATGGCCGACGAAGTAGCTGCCGAAGTCGCGCTTCAGCTGCTCGCGGCCCTTCTTGCCGACGGTGAGGATCTTCACCGTCTTGCCCTCGGCGATAAGCCGGTTGGCATGCACCCGCGCCAGGCGCACGATGGTGGAGTTGAAGCCGCCGCAGAGCCCGCGCTCGGCCGTCATCACCACCAGGAGGTGCACCTTGTCGCTGCCGGTGCCCGCCAGCAGCCGCGGCGCCTCGGCGGAGCCGCTGGCGGCCGACGACAGGCCGGACATGACCGAGGTCATCCGCTCGGCATAGGGCCGGGCGGCTTCGGCAGCATCCTGCGCGCGGCGGAGCTTGGCCGCCGCGACCATCTGCATGGCCTTGGTGATCTTCCGCGTGTTCTTGACGCTTCCGATCCTGTTTTTCAGGTCCTTAAGGCTGGGCATCCGTTATCTCCCTGCCGCGCCCTCAGGCGAAGTCTTTCGCGAAAGCGTCCAGTGCTGCGCGGATCTTGTCTTCCAGCTCGCCCTTCACCTTGCGGTCGTTGAGCGTGATGTCCGACAGCAGATCCTTGGCATTGGTGCGCAGGTGCTTCAGCAGGCCCGCTTCCCAGCGGCCAACGTCCTTCACCGCGACCTTGTCGAGGTAGCCCTTGGTGCCGGCGAAGATGACGCAGACGATCTCGGCGTTGGTCAGCGGCGCATATTGCGGCTGCTTCATCAGCTCGGTCAGGCGGGCGCCGCGGTTCAGCAGCTGCTGGGTCGAGGCGTCGAGGTCGGAACCGAACTGGGCGAAGGCCGCCATCTCGCGATACTGCGCCAGTTCCAGCTTCACCGGGCCGGCGACCGATTTCATCGCGTCGGTCTGGGCCGAGGAGCCCACGCGCGACACCGACAGACCGGTGTTCACGGCGGGGCGGATGCCCTGGTAGAACAGCTCGGTCTCGAGGAAGATCTGGCCGTCGGTGATCGAGATCACGTTGGTCGGGATGAAGGCCGACACGTCGCCGCCCTGGGTCTCGATGATCGGCAGAGCGGTCAGCGAGCCCGAGCCGTGGTCGGCGTTCAGCTTGGCCGAACGCTCCAGCAGGCGGGAGTGGAGGTAGAACACGTCGCCCGGGTAGGCTTCACGCCCCGGCGGACGGCGCAGCAGCAGCGACATCTGGCGGTAGGCGACGGCCTGCTTCGAAAGGTCATCGTAGATGATCAGCGCGTGACGGCCGTTGTCGCGGAAGTATTCCGCAATGGCGGTCGCCGAATAAGGCGCCAGGAACTGCATCGGCGCCGGGTCCGAAGCGGTCGCGGCCACGACGATCGTGTAGGCGATGGCGCCGGTCTCTTCGAGCTTCTTCACCAGCTGCGCCACGGTGGAGCGCTTCTGGCCGATGGCCACGTAGATGCAGTAGAGTTTCTTGCTCTCGTCGTCGCCAGCCGCCTCGTTGTAGGACTTCTGGTTCAGGATGGTGTCGAGCGCAATCGCGGTCTTGCCGGTCTGACGGTCGCCGATGATCAGCTCGCGCTGGCCGCGGCCGACCGGGATCATGGCGTCGACCGACTTCAGGCCGGTGGCCATCGGCTCGTGCACGCCCTTGCGCGGGATGATGCCCGGGGCCTTGATGTCGGCCACGCGACGCTCGGTCGCCGCGATCGGGCCCTTGCCGTCGATCGGGTTGCCGAGGCCATCGACCACGCGGCCGAGCAGCGCGTCACCGGCGGGCACGTCCACGATGGACTTGGTGCGCTTGACGACATCGCCTTCCTTGATGGAACGGTCGTCGCCGAAGATCACGACGCCGACGTTGTCGACTTCGAGGTTGAGGGCCATGCCGCGGATGTTGCCGGGGAACTCGACCATCTCGCCGGCCTGGACGTTGTCGAGGCCGTGGACGCGGGCAATCCCGTCGCCGACGCTCAGCACGCGACCCACTTCGGCAACTTCGGCATCCTGACCGAAGTTCTTGATCTGCTCCTTGAGGATCGCAGAGATCTCAGCAGCTTGGATACCCATTTATCCGACCTCTTTCATTGCATTCTGGAGAGCCGCGAGCTTTGCCTTGATCGAGGTGTCGATCATGGTCGAGCCGAGCTTGACGACAAGACCGCCGATGAGGGATTCATCGACGGTGGTTTTCAGTTTCACGTCCTTGCCGGCGCGCGCCTTCAGCGTCGCGGCGAGTTTGCTTGCCTGTTCGGGCGTGAGCGGCGCCGCGGCGGTGACTTCGGCAGTCATCTCGCCCTTCTCGTCGGCAATGCGGTCACGGATGTTGGCGATCATCTGCGTCAGCACGAAGAGACGGCGCTTGGAGGCCATCAGCGCCAGCGTGTTCGCGGTCAGGGTCGACAGGCCCATCTTCGCCGAGATCGCGGCGATGGCCTTCGACTGGTCTTCGCGGGAGTAGAGCGGCGAGAAGGCCAGGTCGCGCAGGTCGGCGCTGTCTTTCAGCGCGGTTTCCAGCGCGTCAATGTCGGCTTCCAGTGCGGGGAGAGCATTCTCTTCCTTCGCCAGTTCGAAAACGGCGGCGGCGTAGCGCGCGGCAATGCCTGTGGAAATCGAAGCTGGTTCGGACACGTCAACCCTTTCGATATCTTGGCCTCCGGACCGCGGCGAAGTCGGCTCTGGTCAGAGGCATTCCGTGGCGCATACGGGTGCATGCGTCTCAAGTTCGCGGCGGGTGTAGCAGACGGTTTCTCACCCCGCAACCACCAAGGTCGCGGCCGCGCCTGCGCGGGGCGGCTTTGTTTCCTTGGGAATTCAACGGCTTTTCCACCTGCCCGCAATTTGGACGGGACGGCGGGGGCAAAATTATCGACAGGCGCGTCAAGGGTTGATTCACCCTGCCCCGACAGGACAGGTCCATGCGGCAAAATGGTGCCGCTAACAGTCCTCCCCCGCGACGTCGCGGCATTGCCTTGCGCTGGGGGCCGGCAGCGGCTGCGGCAGGCCCTCCAGCACGCGCAGCGGCCGGCGCACCGCCTCGCGCAGCCCGCCCCGCGTCGGCGCATAGACCTGCTTCGACGCCTCCACCATCAGCACCCCGCCCGCCAGCCAGGGCGCGAACCTGCGCCCGCCGCTCTCCCAGAACTCCGCCGTCTTCAGCCAGAAGCGCTGGCCCGAGGGCGGGGCGAACAGCGCCGCCAGCGACCGTTCAGGGGTGAAGTTGTGCCGCTTCAGCTGGGTCTCCAGCTGCGCCAGCGAATAGGGCCGGCCAAAGCCGAAGGGCGTCCCGTCCCGCCTTGCCCAGAGCCCCGAGCGCGAGGGCACGATGAACAGCGCCTTGCCCCCCGGCCCCAGCACGCGCCAGGCCTCCTCCAGCACCTCGGTCGGGTGCTCCGAGGTCTCCAGCCCGTGCAGCATCACCAGCTTGTCGACCATGCCGGTGGCCAGCGGCCAATGCGTCTCCTCGCAGAGCGCCGAGACGTTCTCCATCCCCGCGGGCCAGGGCATCACCCCCTGCGGACCCGGCATCAGCGCGATCACCCGCCGCGCCTCGGCGAGGTAGGGGCGCAGCAACGGCACGGAAAAACCGAAGCCCGCGACAGTCTGGCCTTGCGCCTCGGGCCAGAGCTTCTGCATCTGGTCCCGGATGGCCCGCTGCGCGACCCGGCCCAGCTGGGTCCGGTAATAGAAGTTTCGCAGGTCGAGCACATCAAGATGCATGCGGAGCGGGGCCTTGTCCGGGCGGTATTTCGGCCCACACTACAACAGAAGAGAGGAAAGACCATGCCGCTTGAACTCGTCACCATCCCCTGCCTGTCCGACAACTACGCCTTCCTGATCCACGACGCCAAAACCGGCGACACCGCCGTGGTCGATGTGCCCGAGGCGGCGCCGATCCTCGCGGCGCTGGCGGCGCGCGGCTGGTCGCTGTCGCAGATCCTGCTCACCCACCACCACGCCGACCACATCCAGGGCGTGGAGGAGCTGCGGCGGCAGACCGGGGCCAGGGTCGTCGGCAACGCCGCCGACGCGCATCGCCTGCCGCCGCTCGACCTCGCGCTGGACGAGGGCGGCGAGGTCACCGTGGGGTCCGAGACCGGCCGCACCCTCGACGTCTCCGGCCACACCATCGGCCACATCGCCTTCCATTTCCCGCAGTCCGAGCTGGCCTTCACCGGCGACAGCCTGATGGCCATGGGCTGCGGCCGGCTGTTCGAGGGCACGGCCGAGATGATGTGGCGCAGCCTGTCGAAACTGGCCGCCCTGCCCGGCGACACGCTGATCTGCTCGGGCCACGAATACACCGAGTCCAACGCCCGCTTCGCCCGCTCCCTTGAACCGGCCAATCCCGAGCTTATCTTCCGCTCAGGGTCGATCGCCGCCGCCCGCAAGGACGGCAGACCCACCGTTCCCTCGCAACTCGCCGACGAACTGGCCACCAACCCCTTTCTGCGCGCGAACCTGCCGGAGCTGAAGACCGCCGTCGACATGGCCGATGCCGGGGATGCCGAGGTTTTCGCCGAGATTCGCCGCCGGAAGGACAAATTCTGACGCATCCGCGCAAAGACGATCACAATTTGCGTAGACCGCGCCGGAAACCACACGGCGCCGGAAATAACACTTGAAGACCGGCGAATAAAACCGAACTTTAAACCTTACGAGGCCAAGGTTGCGAGAGGCCCTACGCCCCTCCGCCCGCAGGACAGGAGCACCCGAACGTGCCATCTTTTTCAAACACACTCGAGCAAGCCATCCACGGCGCCCTGGCGCTTGCGAACGCCCGCCGCCACGAACTCGCCACCCTTGAACATCTCCTGCTGGCCCTGCTCGACGAACCTGACGCTTCCCGGGTGATGAAGGCCTGTTCGGTCGACCTCGACGAGCTGCGCAAGACGCTGGTCGATTTCATCGACGACGACCTTTCGACCCTCGTCACCACGGTGGAGGGCTCCGAAGCCGTGCCGACCGCCGCCTTCCAGCGGGTGATCCAGCGCGCCGCGATCCATGTGCAATCTTCCGGCCGCACCGAGGTGACCGGGGCCAACGTGCTGGTCGCCATCTTCGCGGAACGCGAGTCGAATGCCGCCTATTTCCTGCAGGAGCAGGACATGACCCGTTACGACGCGGTGAACTTCATCGCGCATGGCGTGGCCAAGGACCCCTCATACGGCGAGCCGCGGCCGGTTACCGGCGCGGAGGAACACCACGAAACGCCCAAGGCCGAAGCGGGCGAGGCGAAGGAATCCGCTTTGTCCAAGTATTGCGTCGATCTGAACGTGAAGGCCCGCAAGGGCGACGTCGATCCGCTGATCGGCCGTGAAATGGAGGTCGAGCGCTGCATCCAGGTGCTCTGCCGCCGCCGCAAGAACAACCCGCTCCTCGTGGGCGATCCCGGCGTCGGCAAGACCGCCATCGCCGAGGGCCTGGCCTGGAAGATCATCAACGGCGAAACGCCCGAGATCCTCGCCTCCGCCACCATCTTCTCGCTCGACATGGGCGCGCTGCTGGCCGGCACCCGCTACCGCGGCGATTTCGAAGAACGGCTGAAGGCCGTGGTCAAGGAGATGGAGGATCACCCCGACGCGATCCTCTTCATCGACGAGATCCACACCGTGATCGGCGCCGGGGCGACCTCCGGCGGCGCGATGGATGCCTCCAACCTGCTGAAGCCCGCGCTGCAGGGCGGCAAGCTGCGCTGCATGGGCTCGACCACCTACAAGGAATACCGCCAGCACTTCGAGAAGGACCGCGCCCTCAGCCGCCGGTTCCAGAAGATCGACGTGAACGAGCCTTCGGTCGAAGACACCGTGAAGATCCTCATGGGCCTCAAGCCCTATTTCGAGGAGCATCACGACCTGCGCTACACCCAGGACGCGATCCGCTCGGCGGTGGAGCTTTCGGCCCGCTACATCCATGACCGCAAGCTGCCCGACAAGGCGATCGACGTGATCGACGAGGCCGGGGCCGCCCAGCATCTGCTGAGCGACAGCAAGCGCCGCAAGACCATCGGCCCGAAGGAGATCGAGGCGGTCGTCGCCAAGATCGCCCGCATCCCGCCGAAATCGGTCAGCAAGGACGATGCCGAGGTGCTGCGCGATCTGGAGAAGACGCTGAAGCGCGTCGTCTTCGGCCAGGACCGCGCCATCGAATCGCTGTCCTCGGCGATCAAGCTGGCCCGCGCCGGCCTGCGCGAACCGGAGAAGCCGATCGGCAACTACCTCTTCGCCGGCCCCACCGGCGTCGGCAAGACCGAGGTGGCCAAGCAACTGGCCTCGATCCTCGGGGTGGAGCTGCTGCGCTTCGACATGTCGGAATACATGGAGAAACACGCGGTCTCCCGCCTGATCGGCGCGCCTCCGGGCTATGTCGGCTTCGACCAGGGCGGCATGCTGACCGATGGCGTCGACCAGCACCCGCATTGCGTGCTGCTGCTCGACGAGATGGAGAAGGCGCATCCGGATGTTTACAAC
>NZ_PZKG01000006.1 GCF_003034985.1 Cereibacter changlensis JA139 | reverse complement strand
TGAGGGCGGTCCGCGAGCAGGCGCGCTGTGGGAGTGTGACCGACTCCCGTTTTTGGTTCGGAGCCTCTCTGGAGCAGGAACATAGGCGGCGCGGCCCGGTTGTGAGCTGACCCTGCCAGCGGAGGACATATGGCTTGGAATCGCCTTCTTTGGCGCACACCGGTGCTCGTCAACGTGCCGAACACTTCCGAACCTGAGCCGATCCTCACGGTCGATCAGGCTATCGAGTTCCTTCTCAAGAGATGGCCCGGCCGCAAGACCAACGCGGTCTGGCAAGCCGTTAACGCCTGCTCCGGATGCATCCACGGTCAGATCGGGCCGACGATGGCAAGAGAGGCGTTCATTGCGGCTGTCAATGATGCCGGGATCCGCGTGGAGGCGTGAACCGATCTTCTGCGTGGATGTTGAACTCGACTGAAGGCGGCAGAATGGACGACGGGCGAGAGAAATGAATATGTCTGGCGATCATCCCCCATATCATCACTTGCTTCGAGGAACCGATGACTTCACTTTCAAAAGGACCGGCGCCGCAGCGCCGAAATCGCGCGGTCCTTCGCTTTCAGACCAAGCCTACGACACTCCACGTCAAGGTGGAGGTGACATCTTCTGGACTAATAGCGATAGGTGTCCTGGTCTCGGCCATTCTTCTGTCCGTTGTCCCGATCGTCCGCGCGTCGGGAAATGCCGCGCGGGATCATCGGTAGGCATGTTCGCGCGGCCGGACGTTCGGCGCGTCGGTGAACCTCGGCCAAAATGCAACTGCGGGAGCGGCTCGTCTCAAGGGAGATCCCGATGGCAGCAACGACAGCACATGCCGATCTGACGACGCTACTGGCGAGGTGTTGCGGCACGCTGCCGACCCTGCCGATTACTTTGAAATCTTCAGCCGCGTCCCTGAGCATGTCTTTCAGCTCGCCGATGTCATCATCGACCAAGGCCGTGATGGTCTCGTCGGGGCCGGCATGGACGGGAACCGACCCATAGATCAAGGTTGTCGTCGTTGCAGACGATGGCCTCGAGAAGTTCGGGATCGTCACCCAGCATCCTGGCGACATAGTCGACAGAGCAGACATGGGTGACGGCTGCCATCAGGCCGCCTCCGCCTGAGGATGCTGAAGGCGGCACCCTCGACCACGCGAGCCTCTTCCGCGCAGCAACCTCTCCCACCTCAGTAAACGACTAGCCCCGGAAAGGCTGCGAGGAGCACCAGCAGCAGCAGCATAATCGCGACGAAGGGCAGCGCCCCGGCGAAGATCGCCTCCAGCGGCACCCGCCGGTCCGCTAGGGCGGCGTGGACGGTGAAGATCGCGATGCCAAAGGGCGGCGTCAGCAGCCCCACCTCCACCGCGATCACCGTGAGGATGCCGAAGTGGATCAGATCGAAGCCGAGCGCCAGCGCGATCGGGGCGGAGATCGGCACGAAGATCAGCAGGATCGAACTGCTGTCGAGGATCATGCCCATCAGCAGTACGAGGGCAATGTGCAGGATGAGAAAGCCCACCGGCCCCAGCCCGATCTCGCGCACGAAATCGCTGATCGCCGCCGGAACCCCCGCCACCGCCAGCATCTGGCCATAGAAATTCGCCGCCACCAGCAGGATCAGGATACCTACCGACACGGAGCCCGTGTCCTTCATCACCTGCCAGAGCTTCCGGCCGGTCAGGCTGCGGCGCAGCAGCGCCACGATCAGCGCCGCGAAGGCGCCGACTCCGCCCGCTTCGGTGGGGGTGAAGAAGCCGCTGTAGAGCCCGCCGATCACCAGCACCACCAGAAGCAGGATCGGCAGGCTCTTGCTCAGCAGCTGCCTGCTGGTCAGCCGCGGCAGCTCGGCCATGCTGAGGCGCTTCTCGCGCAGCCGCTCGGCGTCGAAGACCATGTCGGGCCTGAAGCGCGCAGCCAGCATGATCATCACAACGAAGCCTCCGGCGAGAAGCACCCCCGGCACCAGCCCGGCGACGAACATCTTGCCGATCGAGACCTCGGCGAGCACTCCGTAGATGATCAGCAGAAGGCTCGGCGGGATCAGCATGCCGAGGATCGAGCTGCCGGCTACCACGCCGGTTGCAAAGGAAGCGCGGTAGCCGTGATGGGTCATTTCGGGCACGGCGACCTTGGTGAAGACCGCGGCCGAGGCTATGGATACGCCGGTGACTGCGGCGAAGACGGTGTTCGCCGCCACCGTAGCGATCCCCAACCCGCCCAGGACACGGCGCAGGAGTGCGTCGGCCACCTCGAACGTGTCCTTGCCGACATTGGAGACGCTGACCAACTGGCCCATCAGCACGAAGAGCGGGATGGTGGCGAAGAGATAGTTTGCCACGCCGTTGTAGGTGGCGATCGACATCAGCTTCATCGCCAGCGTGAAGTTGTCGCGCAGTAGCCAGACGCCAAGGAAGGCGACCGAAATCAGCGCGATGGCGATGCGCATGCCCAGAAGAATCAGGACGAGGAGCAGCCCGACCAGCAGGCCGCCAAGAGTGATGCTGCTCATCTCAGATCTCCAGCGGGGCCGCGGTCTGCGCGACGGGCATCAACTGTGCGATGGCGAGGGCGAGCGCCGTGGCGAACCCGCTGACCACGATGATCAGGCGGAACGGAAAGACCGGCAGCGTCCAGACCCCCTGTACGCCGAAGAACTCGCGGGTCCGCCAGGCCTCGGCGGTGTCGGGCCAGGCCGATACGGCGATCAGCACGAAGATGGCGACCCCGGCGAGGCAGAACAGCCACTCCAACAGGCGGATGACGCCCGGAGCGACACGGTTCAGCCGCGAGACGAGAAAATCCGCCCGCACCATGTTGCCGCGCAGCGCCGCCGCCGGAAGCATGAGGAAGACGATGGCCACCACCGACCGCGAGGCGATCTCGGCCACTCCGGTCACCGGCATTTGCAGCAGGTTGCGCCCGGCGACGTCGGCCATGATCATCAGCATAAGCCCGAAGATCCAGACGGTGCCCGCAGCGCCCATGATGTCGAGCACCGCCTGAAGGCCCCGCCGGAACGGCGGAACCTTTCCGGGCCCTTCGGGTGCGTGGGAGGGAGTGGCCATGATTGCCCCTTCTCAGGCTCAGAGACCGGAAGTCCAGTCGCGCGCGGGCGTCAGCCCCCGGGCGGCCAACGCGTCGAAATAGGCGTGCAGCACCTTCAGCCCCGGCTCGCCATTGGCCTCGACCCAAGGTTGCACGATACTGGGCAGCGTGGCCGCCCATTCGGTCCGCGCCGCCGCGTCGAAATCGACCGTCTGCAGACCGGCCGCCTGCATCTCGGTCAGCGCGGCGTTGCTGCGCTCGGTGACATAGGCGCCATGCGCCGAGGAAGTATGCTTGCCTGCCGTCACAATGGCCTCGGCCACCTCGGGCGGCAGGCGCGCCATGAAGTCGAGGTTCGCTGCGATCCCGCCGAAATACATCGCGCCGAAGCCGACCCGTGCGAGATGCGGGGCCACCTCGTAGACTCGGGTGGGCTGGATGCCCGACGCGAAGGACAGCGTGCCCTCAGACACACCAGTCTGGATATCGGTGTAATAGGTGGTCAAGGCGCCGTCGACCGGCGTCGCGCCGGTGCCCGCCAGCCAGTTGGCCGAGCTTCCCGGTGCAGAAAGCCGCCGGTTGGCCACATCGGCGACCGAGGTGATCGGGAAGTTGGCGTAGATGCCGTAGCTGTCGGTTATCAGCGAGGACAGGTGCTGCATGTTCTGCGCCGTCCAGCTGTCCTTCAGTTCCGGCAGGGTCTCGGTCAGACCATCGAAGATATCGATGACCGCCATGTGGTCGTCATTGGCGAAGGGTGTGTAATAGGTGATGTTCTGCAGGGGCATCGCCGACCCCTCCCACAGCGTGCCCACCATGCCGATGTCGACGATCCCGTCACGCACTGCGGTCCGCGTGTCGGTGAACTTGTAGAGCGTGCCGCCGTAGTTCTCGTGCCAGCGCACCGAATAGGCGCCCTTCTCGGCCAGAAGCCGATCCACCTCGGGCTGCAGCGCCGCCTGCATGGCATGGGCCCAGATGTTGGTGGTCGGATGGCTGGAGCCGATCTGGATGTCGATCACCTCGGTTGCGCCAACGCGGCGGCCAAGGAACGGCAGGGCAAGCGCGCTGCCGGATGCGGTCAGGAACGTCCGTCTGGTGGTCTTGATCATGGCTTCCTCCCTGGAATTGCCACGGCTGCCGGGTCCTCCGCCCGTCAGCCGCCGTCGTCATTCGGTGTTTTCGTCCACGCCGTTCAACGCGGCGCTGAAACTGGTGAAGAATTCCTGCGCCAGTTTGTTGGCGCTGGACTGGATCAGCCTGCTGCCGAGCGAGGCGAGCTTGCCCCCCAGCGCCGCATCGGCCACATAGGTCAGCCGCGTGCCGCCCTCCTGCGCCACGAGCTCCACGCGGGCCGAGCCCTTGGCGAAGCCCGCGATCCCGCCCGAGCCCTTACCCGACAGGAGGCACGAGTGCGGCGGCGTCATCTCCGACAGCTCCACATCGCCCTTGAAGCGCGCGGAGACCGGGCCGATCTTCAGCTTCACCGTCGCGGCGAAGGCGCTCTCGCCGGTCTTTTCCAGCTGCTCGCAACCCGGGATGGCGGCTTTCAACACCTCGGGCTCGAACAGGGCGGCCCAGACCACCTCCGGCGGCTGGCTCAAGTCATGGGTTCCGTTCAGTTCCACGGCGGTCTCTCCTCATCCCTGACCGACGCAGAGCGCGGCGAGGATGCGTGCGGGGGTCATCGGGGTTTGCATCAGCCTCGCGCCGAAGGGCGAGAGGGCGTCATTCACGGCGTTCATCACGGCGGCTCCGGCGGCGGCGGTCCCCGCCTCGCCCACACCCTTGGCGCCGAGGATCGTGTCTTCGGTCGGGGTCTCGACATGGCCGATGATGATGTCGGGCATCTCGCAGGCCATCGGCACCAGATAGTCGGCGAGCGAACCGTTCTGCAGCTGGCCGTTCTCGTCGTAGAGACATTCCTCGAACAGAGCGGGGCCGAGCCCCTGCACCACGCCGCCGCGGATCTGCTCGTCGACCAGCAGCGGGTTGATGATCCGGCCGCAATCCTCGACGACCCAGTGCTTCAGCAGGCGCACCATCCCGGTCTCGACGTCAACCTCGACCAGTGCGGCCTGCACCCCGTTGGTGAAACCGAACGGGTAGCCGGTGGGCGCGAAATGCTGCGCCACGCTCAACGAGTTGTCAGTGCCCGCGGGCAGCGTCTCGGGGCGGTAGGTGGCGATGCGCCCCACCTCGGCCAGCGTCAGACGCTCCACTCCGGTCGCCGCGTCGACCACGGCCCCGTCGCGCAGCGCCAGCGTGTCGGGATCGGCCTGCAGCACCGCCCCCGCGATCTCGGCGATGCGACGCGCAAGCTTGCGCCCGGCGCGCAGCGCGGTCTCGCCGCCGATCCCCGCCCCGCGGCAGGCCCAGGCGGCCCCGCCCGAGGGGGTCGTATCGGTATCACCCGTGGTGACCTTCACCTGATCCGGGTTCACGCCCAGCTGGTCCGCGACGATCTGCGCCATGATGGTCTCGGTGCCCTGCCCCTGCTCAGTGAC
Organism: Cereibacter changlensis JA139; assembly: GCF_003034985.1. Lineage (GTDB taxonomy): Bacteria > Pseudomonadota > Alphaproteobacteria > Rhodobacterales > Rhodobacteraceae > Cereibacter > Cereibacter changlensis. Next base: position 66,220 of record NZ_PZKG01000006.1, on the reverse strand, counting down.
CGAGATCGCGCAATGCACCTCGCCGCCGGGCGTCAGCCGCACCACCGCCCCGTCCTGCGCCGAGATCCGCGCGCCGCCGACGCCATAGAAGGCCGCGCCCGGATTGGTGATCTCGACGAAGGTAGCCAGCCCGATGCCGCGATGGATGCCCGCATTGCGCAGCTCCGCCTGGTCGCGCCGCAGCCCGTCATAGTCGATCATCTCGCGCAGCAGGCGCAGCGACTTTTCGTGCGAGAGTTTCTCGAACTGGTAACCGGTGGGCGAGGTGCAGGGGTAGGCGTCGTCGGGCACCACGTTGCGCGCCCTGATCTCCCACGGGTCGATGTTCAGCAGCGCCGCTGCCTGATCCACCAGAGCCTCGGTCACCTGACAGGCGATCGGATGGCCGACGGCGCGATATTGGCTTGCCTGCACCTTGTTCTGGAACAGCACCTTCAGCTCGCCCCGGTAGTCCGGCATACGGTAGGGGGCGCCCATCAGTCGGATCGACTGGTTGCCCTCCACCACCGAGGTGCGCGGATAGGCCGAGAAGGCGCCGATCGGGGTACGGTCCTCCACATCCATCGCGAGGATCGTGCCGTCTGCGTCCAGCGCCATGCGGGCGCGGACGTGATGCTCGCGGGCATGGATGTCGCTGACGAAGCTCTCCAGCCGATCGGCGACGAAGCGCACCGGGCGGTGCAGGATCAGCGTGGCGGCCACCGCCGCCATCTCCTCGTTGTAGAGATGCAGCTTCATGCCGAAGCTGCCGCCCACATCCGGCGCGATCACCCGCACCTTGTGGTCGGGCAGGCCGAACTGGCGGGCGTAGATATCCTGAAACTGGTAGGGCGTCTGCGTGCCGTGATGCACCGTCAGCTGCCCGCTCGACGGGGTGTAATCCGCCACCACCGCGCGCGGCTCCAGCGTCACCGGCGTGTGCCGGCCGAAGGCATAGTCGCCCTCGACCACATGCGCGGCGCGCGCAAAGGCCTGGGCCACGCCTTCGGTCTTCAGCTCGGTGCGGAAGCACAGGTTGCTCTCCAGCCCATCCGCCGCCAGCGGAGCGCCCGGCAGCAGCACCTCGTCTACGCCCGAGACCGGCTCCAGCTCGTCGAGGTCCAGCAGGATGCGCTCGCAGGCATCCTCCGCCTCGGCCCGGCTGCGCGCCACCACCATCGCCACCGGATGCCCGGCCCAGAGCACCTCGCGCTCGGCAAGGATGTTCTGCGGCACGCTGACCATGCCGGCGAAATGGCCCAGCCCGCTGGTCCAGCTCTTGCAGCGCGCATTCAGCTCTGCCGCGGTGAAGACGGCGACGACCCCGGGTGCCGTCCGCGCCTCCTCGACGTCGAGCGCGGTGATCAGGCCATGCGCCATCGGGCTGCGCAGGAAGGCCGCATGCAGCATGCGCGGCAGCTGCAGGTCGCTGACATAGGCGCCGCGCCCGGCCAGATGGCGCAGAGCGTTGTGGCGCAGATGCGGCTGGCCGATGTGGGCAGGACGGTCGCTCATGCCCCTGCCCCCTCAGCGCGGCGCTCGATGGTCACGGCGATGGCATCGACGATGGATTCATAGCCGGTGCAGCGGCAGAAGTTGCCCGAGAGCGCGGTGCGGATTTCGCCGCGATCCGGCGCGGGCGTGGTCTCGAGCAGGCTGTGCGCGGTGATCAGCATCCCGGGCGTGCAATAGCCGCACTGCAGCGCATTGCGCTCGTGGAAAGCCCTCTGCAGATCCGCCAAGGCGCCGCTTTCCGCCAATCCCTCGATGGTCTGCACCTCCGACCCCGCAGCCTGCACCGCCAGCACGAGACAGCCATGCACTGGCTTTCCGTCTAGCAAGACCAGACAGGCTCCGCAGACCCCCATCTCGCAGCCCAGATGCGTTCCAGTCAGCCGCAGCCGGTCGCGGAGAAAGTCGGCAAGACTGGTGCGCGGCTCGACATGCTCGGCCACGGACTGGCCATTGACGGTCAGGTGAAGCGGAAGCGTCATGCGGCAGTCTCCATGGCTGTCTGTCCGGCAAGGCGGTGCAGGATCCGGCCCAGCAGCACGCGGGCCAGATGCAGCCGCGTCGCCCCGGGCAGGGTCACATCGTCCGCCGGATCGAGGTCATTCCCCAGCACCGCCTGGGCCGCGTTGATCTCATCGGCCGCCAGCGGCCGGCCGCGCAGCGCCTCCTCGACGAGGGTGGCGCGCATCGGCGTGGGACCGACGGAGTGGAAGCAGATCCGCGCTTCGGTGGTCACACCCTCGGCCACGACCAGCCAGACGGCGGCGCCAACCATGGCAAAGTCGCCATGCCGCCGCGCCAGCTCGTCAAAGCCGCAGCGCAGGCTGGCGGGCGCGGGCGGGATCAGCACCGAGCGCAGGATCTCTCCCGGTTCCAGCGCCGTAGTGAAGAGATCGAGGAAGAAGTCCTCCACCCCGACCTGCCGCGCGCCCTCCGGTCCGACGATGTCGAACACGGCATCGAGACAGCGCACCACGGCGGGAAATTCCGAAGCCGGATCGGCCAGCACCAGATTGCCGCCGAAGGTCGCCCGGTTGCGGATCGCCGGGTGGGCGACATGGGCGGCGGCCTCGGAGAGAAGCGGCGCATGGGTGCGCACCAGCGGGTCTGAGAGAATCTGCGCATGGGTCGCCAGAGCACCGATCCGCAGCCCCTCCTCGGTCAGCGTAATCCCCATAAGCTCCGGCAGGCGCGAGATGTCGATCAGCAGCGAAGGGGCCTGCAGCCTGAGCGCCAGCGACGGCACGATGCTGTGCCCCCCGGCCAGCCAGAGCGCATCGCCCTCCGACCGGGCATACAGGTCCAGCGCCTGCGACACAGAGTCCGCAAGCTGATAATCGAAAGGTGGCGGCTTCATCTCTTCCCCGTCCTCCGGTCAGCACGGGCTCCTCAACCCAACTTCTGACCACTTGGTTACAAATGGCAGGAGCGGCGATTCCGCGCAAGATATAAATGACCACTTGGTCACATCTTGTCTGGCGGCTATTCTCTCGTCGATTTTGAGGAGTGATCCGATGGACGATCAGGTGTCGGCGCCGGCTCCCCGCCGCAAGAACATGCGATGGGAAGATCGCGAGAAGCAGATCCTCGAGGCGGCGGTGCGTTTCTTCGCGGAGAACGGCTTCGAGGGCCAGACCCGTGAACTGGCCAAGCGGCTGGGGGTGTCTCATGCGGTGATCTACCGGCATTTCGACAGCAAGGAGGCGCTGATCGAGCGGGTCTACCAGCACGTCTACACCAGCCGCTGGCGCAGCGAGTGGGAGGCGCTGATCCTTGACCGCTCACTGCCGCTGGAGGAGAGGCTGATCCGCTTCTACCGGGACTACGTCGACTGCGTCTTCGAATATGAATGGGTGCGGATCTTCATTTCCTCCGGCCTGAAATCCTACAGCCTGCCGCAACGCTACCTCGACATCATCCTGAGCCGCATCATCCGGCCAGCGGTGAGGGAACTGCGTCACGACCTCGACCTGCCCGAGCGCGAGCCGACCGAAGCTGAAGAAGAGCTGTTCTGGGGTCTGCACGGCGGGGTGTTCTACATGGCAATCCGCAAGTTCATCTACGCCACCGAGGTGCCGGACCCGGTGGAGGGCGCCGTGACGCGGACAGTGCGCGCCTTCATGGGGGGCATCCCGTCTCTACTGAGGGCTGACGACCAAGCCGAGGCGACCCCGCTTTTTTAGCGGCCCCGCCAGTTCGGAGAGCCTGCACTTGGGAAAGCTGCCGACGAATGGCCATTCAGCCGCCCGACCAGATCAAGGCTAGGTCATGTTGACGAATGGCGGAGCCAGAGCCTGATGCAGGCGATGTCTATGAAGCCGAGGAAACTGTCTGCGGTTTTGTCGTAACGGGTTGCCAGGCGACGGCTGTTCTTCAACTTGTTGAAGCAGCGCTCGACCATGTTGCGCAGCGTATAGATCGTCATGTCGACCGCCTTGCGCACCTTGCGGTTCTTTCGCATGGGGATCATGGGCAGCGCGTTGCGGCGCTCGATGTCTTCCCGAACTTTATCAGAGTCATAGCCCCTGTCAGCGACCAGAACGGCGGGCTGTGGCAGGTTGTCTGCCATCACCAGATCATATCCGGTGTAGTCGGAATCCTGCCCCGGCGTGATCTCCCTTGCAGCAAAGATGGCCCGCACCGTCTGGGCGCTTCTGCGCCACGGCGGGACCTACGCCCCGGCGCCGTCGGCCGCAGGATGAGGAACACGCACCCGACCGGACCGCGGCCGGGCGCGACAAGCTGCGAGTGGTGAGAGGAAGATGGCCTGACAGTCGAACGGCGTGCCGAAGACCTCCGGCGAAAAATGGCCCAGCGAGGCCGGCCCCTTTATGAGGATCGGGACGTGCGGATCTCCATCTTGGCAGCGGCTGCCGCGCCGACATGCCGGATACGTTTGTGCAGACTGTTTGATCCCACGGTTTGATGGTGAGATCCTTTCGAAGGAATGGAAGGAAGCACTATGGGACAAGTTCGTCACGGGAGCGCCACGACCACGCACGCCGTCAGAGCTGCAATACAGCGATCGCAAGCTTCGCTCGCGCAGCTGAGCCGGGAGCTGGGCAGTGAGGAGGGTCAGTAAACGATCCAGTGGATCGTTTACCCGACGAACCCCAAGACGGTGGCGAAGTGGCGCAAGCGGGCGACAGTCGAAGACATGAAGACCGGGCCGTCGGAACCGCGGTCCACCGTCCTGACCGAGGCCGAAGAGGCGGCGGTCGTAGCGTTCCGGCGCCATACGCTGCTTCCGCTCGATGATTGCCTCTATGCCCTGCAGCCGTCGATCCCGCACCTGACCCGTTCGGCGCTGCACCGCTGTCTTCAGCGCCATGGCATCTCGCGGCTGCCGGATGTCGAGGGTGAAAAGCCCCAGCGGCAGAAGTTCAAGCGCTACCCCATCGGGTTCCTTCACGTCGATATCGCCGAGGTGCAGACTGCCGAGGGCAAACTCTTTCTCTTTGTCGGAATCGACCGGACATCCAAGTTCGCCGTCACTCAACTCGTTGCCAAAGCTGACAGAAAGACGGCCTGGGAGTTCCTCGAGCACTTGCTCGAAGCCGTGCCCTATCAGATCCACACCATTCTCACGGATAACGGCATTCAGTTCGCAGAGCAGCCCCGGAACCGGAACACCATCTACTCCCGGCCCATGCGCTTCGACATGATCTGCGAAGCGAACGGCATCAAGCACAGACTGACCAAACCCAACCACCCGTGGACCAACGGCCAGGTCGAGCGGATGAACCGAACGATCAAGGACGCGACCGTCAAGCGCTTCCATTACGAGAACCACGACCAGCTGCGAACACACCTCGCCGACTTCCTGGCAGCCTACAACTTCGCCCGCCGGCTGAAGACACTCGGCGGCCTCACGCCCTACGAGTACATCTGCAAAATCTGGACATCAGACCCGGATCGATTCATCCTTGATCCGATCCACCAGATGCCGGGACTGAACACCTAGCATAGCGCGAGCTTCGAACTCCATCGGGCTGATGTAGCCTAATTTCGAATGCCGCCTGCGCGGGTTGTAGAAGCGCTCGATGTAATCGAAGACGTCGGCACGCGCTTCGTTGCGGGTCCGGTAGACTTTGCGGGCCGTCCGTTCTGTCTTCAGCGTTGAGAAGAAGCTCTCCATTGCGGAATTATCCCAGACGTTACCCGCACGGCTCATCGAGCAGGTGATCCCATTGTCGGCCAGAAGCCGCTGGAACTGCTCGCTTGTGTATTGGGCGACCCCTGATCGGAATGATGGAGAAGCGCGTCGGCCTTTCCACGTCGCCAGACCGCCATCATCAGCGCATCCATGACCAGTGACGCATCCCGGTCGGCCTTCATGGACCAGCCATCCGCGCGCCGAGAAAACAGGTCCAGCATGACAGCGACATAAAGCCAGCCCTCACCGGTCCAGATGGAGGTGAAATCGGCCAGCCACTTCTGGTTTGGCCGACATCCTGCTGGACGAGCCGCCGAACACCTCGACAGCCGCCACGCCGTCGGCATGATGACCTTGATCGGCAGGGCCGCGCGCGAGCTCAGCAGAACCGTGGTCGTGGTGTTGCATGACATCAACATGGCTTCGGCCTGTAGCGACCGGATCGTGGCAATCAAGGACGGCCGCATCCTGCGGCGTCGCCCGCCACTGCTAGTGATCGCCGGCGCGGGATCGGGCAAGACCAGCGGCCTCTGCTGGGACATTATGTTATTGGATCTCTGCTACATTACCTGCGTTATCACGGAAAATTCCACGGGCGAGCGCCTGCTCCACTCCTGCGGCGATATGGTGGCGGAGCAGAGTGATCGCCCTGTCAGCATCCCGCGCCAATGCGGCTTCCTTCAAGGCTCGATGCTCGGGGCGCGACGCCGCCGGTCGAAAGGCTAGGGCAATCATCTGGTAGCGGAGATACTTGTCGAAGACCTCGGCATGCGTGTTCATCAGCACTGTTGATCCACAGGCGGAAATCAGCGCCTGATGGAAGCGCCAGTCGCTTTGCCGCCAGGCGTTGATGTCCGATGTGTCTCCTGCTTCCAGGCGCTCTTCGTGGGAATCCAACCGGTGCTGCGCCGCGATGACATGCGCTTCCCAGTCCAGGGAGCCCAAGGCGAAACTGCGGGCGAGCGCGTGCTCTTCGATCAGCAACCTCAGCGCGGCGATTTCGTGCAGCCCTGCGGCCGACAGGGGAGCCACGGCAAAGCCGCGCTGCCCCTCGGCCAAGGCGAAGCCGTCGGCCGTCAGCCGCGAGAGCGCTTCGCGCAGCGTGCTGGCACCGGTGGCATAGTCTTCCTTGAGCTGTTCCAGCCGAAGGCGTTGGCCGGGCCGCAATCGGCCCATAATGATGTCGCTGCGCAGCTGCTGGTAGACGCTTGCGCCGACGGTCCCCCGTGCAACAATTGCCGACAGGTCGCTCATGCTGTCCCCACGCCGAGGAGGCCCTTCTGGACCGTATAGTCGATGCAGGCGCCGATATGGCGGCCAAGGATGGTCTGCGCCTCCGCCGTGTCGCGTTGCAGGGCGGCGGCAAGCAGCGAGTCATGCTCGGCTGCGGCGGTGTCGCCGCGGAACATGACAAGGAGCATCTGATACCTGAGAAAGCGGTCGAAGATCCTTCGGTGGGCCGCCAGAAGTTCCGCGGAGCCGCAAGCCGATATCAGCGCCACATGGAACTCCCGGTCATAAGACTTCCAATCCAGGGTGACTGAGCGGTCTCCCGACAGCATCCGCTTCTCCATCCGCGACAGCTTGTGATGCGCCCCGACGACCCGCGCTTCCCATTCCAGGTCGCCTGCGTCGAAGGACAAGGCCAGAGCGTGACATTCCAGTAGGCTCCGCAGTTCGGCGATCTCTTGAAGATCTGCGGCAGAGACCGGGGCCACCTCAAAGCCTTTCTGGGCTTCGAACACGATCAGACCTTCCGAGGCGAGACGCGCAAGCACCTCGCGCAGTGTGGTCACACTGGCATCATACTCCTGACTCAGCTTCTCGAGCCGCAGCTTTCGCCGAGGGGGCAGGTGACCGAAGATGATGTCCTGGCGAAGCTGACGAAAGGCAGCCTCACCGGCCGTCTCGGAAAGTTGAGCCGTAGCGTTCATGAGATCCTCCCAGCATATTCCAGCCCAATCGCGCGCGATGATCAAGGTGATACTGGCGTGACATAGGACATATCGCGAAACGTCACAGGAAACACGAATCAGTCGTTGATTTATGAGTTGTCAGCTGGCAACCTTCCGCAAGGAGGCGGGCCGGGGAGGGCTTGTTCGCCGCATCAGGGAGGAAATTCATGTCGACAACAATCACGCGGCGCGGCTTTGCCGCGCTCGGTGGCGCTACGCTTGCCACGCCGTTTCTTTCGCGGCTGGCTTGGGCGGCGGACCCGATCAAGCTCCGGTTTTCGGCCGTTTTCTCGGATCAGGACATCCGTGCCGAGATGGCCAAGAAATTCGCCAGCGCCATCGGCGGCGATTTCGCCTTCGAGCCCTACTACGGCGGCACGCTGTTCAAGCAGGGAACCGAACTGGTGGCCCTGCAGCGCGGAAACCTAGAGATGGGCAACATCGCGCCTCAGGATGTCTCGAACCAGATCCCGGCATGGTCGGCGCTGACCTCCGGCTATCTGTTCCGTGACGCCGCCCATCTGCACAGCTTCTTTGCCAGCGACATCGGGACGGAGATGAAGACGCTGGCCGAGGAGCAGCTCGGCATCAAGATCCTTGGGCCGACGTTCTACGGGACGCGCCAGGTGGGCCTGCGGTCGGAGGGCAAGATCAGCACGCCGGCCGATCTGGCGGGGATCAACCTGCGGATGCCTGGCGGCGAGGCCTGGCAGTTCCTCGGCTCGGCGCTCGGGGCCAATCCGACGCCGATGGCCTATGCCGAGGTCTACACAGGGCTGCAGACCGGCGCGATCGACGGTCAGGACAATCCCCTGCCGAACGTCGAGAACATGAAGTTCTACGAAGTGATGAAGCAGATCGTCATGACCTCGCATCTCATCGCCTTCGATCTTCTGACGATGGCTAAGCCGGTCTGGGACGGTCTGAGCGCCGAGCAGCAGACCTTGGTGCAGACCACGGCGGACAGCGCCATCGACTGGAGCGCTCAGCAGCACGTCGAGCAGGAGATGAAGCTTGCCAAGAGCTTCGCCGAACGCGGTCTGGATGTCTACGAACCCGACGTGGAGGCGTTCCGGAGCCACGTGCAGAAGGCCTATCTGGAAAGCGATCTGGCGAAGTCCTGGCCGGAGAACATCGTCGAGCGGATTTCCGCGCTCTGAGCGGTCGCCCTCGTCCCGTCTTCCGCGGCATGGCGAGGGCTTGCCGGACCCAGGACCATCCTTGGAGGTCACATGACATTCGTCACCCTGCTCGGGGCGATTCGCCGCCGGGCCGAGAACATCGCCGCGCTCATGCTGCTGGTGATGTTCGTCGCATTCCTGCTGCAGATCGTGGCGCGTTATCTGCTGAACTTTCCGCTCGGCTGGACCTATGAGCTCAGTGCGGTGCTGTGGATTTGGCTGGTGCTGTTCGGCGCCTGCTTCGCGGTGAGAGACAATGAGGAGATGCGCTTCGATCTGATCTACGGCGCCGTGGGTCCGCGGCTGCGGCGCGCCATGGGCTTCGTCACCGCGCTTGCGGTGGTTGCCCTTTTCGGCCTCTCGCTTCCCGCCACCTGGGATTACGTGACCTTCATGAAGGTGCAGAAGTCCGCCTATCTCGGCATCCGCTTCGACGCCCTGTTCAGCATCTACGTCCTCTTCGCGGTCGTCATGATCATCCGTCACCTGTGGATCGGGTGGCGGGCGGTGTTTGGCGGGGGCCCGGATGCCTTCGATCCCGTCAAGGCGAGTTCCGGCGTATGACCCTGACCAGTCCGTTTTCGCTGTGCATCACGGCGATGACCGCCCTTGCGCTTCTCGGCCTGCCGATCGGTCTGTCGATGATCTGCGGTTCGATCTTCTACCTCTGGATGTCCGGGCTCGACATGGGCACGGCAGCCGAGCAGTTCCTGAACGGGATGTATTTCAACTATATCATCCTTGCCGTGCCGCTGTTCATCCTCGCCGCCGAGATCATGAACTCCGGTTCGATGACCGAGCGGCTGCTGCGGTTCTGCAACGTCCTCGTAGGCAGGTTCAGGGGCGGGCTGGCCCAGATCAACATCGTGCAGAGCATCATCTTCGCCGGCATGTCGGGGTCGGCCATCGCCGACGCCGCCGGCTCGGGACGGATGATGCAGAACATGATGACCGCCAATAACCGCTACACGCCCAGCTATGCGGCCGCCCTGACGGCGGTGACGTCGGTGATCGGCCCGATCATCCCTCCGTCAATCCCCATGGTGATCTACGCCCTCGTCTCCGATGCCTCCATCGGCTACCTCTTCATCGCCGGGATGGCGCCCGGGCTGCTGATGGCCAGCCTGCTGATGGTCCAGGTGGGCTGGGATGCGCGGCGCAAGAATTTTCCGGTCGAGCCTCCGGTGCCGCTGCGCGAAATCCCCCGCATCACCTGGCAGGCGCTGCCGACGCTGATGATGCCTGTCATCTTGCTCGGCTGCATCTATTCGGGCGTCACGACGCCAACCGAGGCGGCCGCCCTAGCTGCAGCCTATGCCGTGCTGGTCTCGGTGCTCTTTTACCGCAGCCTCGGGTGGCGCGAAGGCTATGCTGCGCTGCTGATCAGCGCCAAGACATCGGCCTCGATCGGCATGATGATCGGCGGGGCCTTGGTCTTCAACTACGTGGTCACCATCGAGAACATCCCGAATGCGCTGAGCAGCCTGCTGCAGGGCTGGGATCTGAGCCCCATCCAGTTCCTGCTGCTGGTCAACGTGATCCTGCTGGTGCTCGGTTGCCTGCTGGAAGGAACGACCATCCTTCTCATCATCGTCCCGGTGCTGATCCCCACGGCCAATGCGCTTGGCATCGATCTCGTGCATTTCGGGGTCGTCGTGGTGGTGAACATCATGCTGGGACTGGTGACGCCGCCTTACGGGCTCTTGCTGTTCATCATGGCCAACATATCCGGCGCGCCGACGAAACTGATAATCCGTGACAGCCTTCCCTTCCTGTTCTGGATGGTTGTCTGCCTCGGCCTCATCACCTTCTTCCCCGAAATCGTCCTCTGGCTGCCCCGGCAGGCCGGCTATGGCGCGTGAATCTCTGGCACATGACATGACCCTCTACATCCTGAACGGCCCGAACCTGAACCGCTTGGGCAAGCGTGAGCCGGAGATATACGGCCACACCACCCTTGCCGAGGTCGAGGCCTGGTCACGCGACGCTGCCGGCGATCTTTCCGTGGAATTTCGCCAGACCAATGCCGAGCACCAGCTCATCGATTGGATCCACGAGGCGATAGAGGGCAGTGCTCGCGGCATCATCATCAACCCGGCCGGGCTCACCTTCACCTCGGTGCCGATCATGGACGCGCTGAAGATGTTTTCCGGCCCGATCATCGAACTGCACATCTCCAATATCCATCAGCGCGAGGCCGTCTACCACAATTCGCTGATGTCGAAGGTCGCCACTGCCGTCATCGCCGGCCTTGGCCCACGGGGCTACCCGACCGCAGTGCGCGCCATGCGCGACCTGATCGGGGAGGCCGTCTGAAATGTCAGGGCGCGCTTCTCCTGCTGGCGCTTCCGAAATGCAGCAGACCATCCGCCTCGGACTGATCGGTGACAACATCGCTGCCTCGCAGTCTCCCCGGCTGCATCGGTTGGCGGGGTTGCAGAACGGCCGATCCGTGACCTACGACAGGCTGGTCCCGCTCGAGCATGGCAAGGACTTCGACGCCCTGTTCAGCCATGTCGCAACCTCGGGTTACCGCGGCGTGAATGTCACCTATCCCTACAAGGAGCGGGTGGTCCGCAAGGTCAGGATCGACGATCCCTTGGTGCGCGCCATCGGCGCGGTCAACACGGTGACCTTCGACGAGGACGGGCCGCGCGGCTACAACACCGACCACAGCGGTTTCGTCGCCGCCTACCGCCATATCCGCAGCAACGAGGCTACCGGAACGGTCTGCCTGATCGGGGCGGGCGGGGTCGGTAAGGCGGTGGCCTTCGGCTTGCTGGCGCTCGGCGCGACCGACATCCGCATCGTCGACCGGGATCTGCCGCGGGCTCAGGCTCTGGCCACGGCGCTCCGCGCTCTCTCGCCGAGACTGAAGACAGAGGTGGGCGCCGATGCGGCGGACTGGGCGCGCGGGGCGACCGGCCTGATCAACTGCACGCCGATCGGCATGGTCGGCCATGGCGGAACGCCGTTGCCCCTATCCACCATGGCAGGATCGGAGTGGGTGTTCGACGCGGTCTACACGCCGGTCGACACGCCCTTCCTGCAGGATGCCGCCGCCGAGGGGCTGACGGTCATCTCGGGTTACGAGCTATTCATCGGCCAGGGGGCGGACGCCTGGACAATCTTCACCGGCCTGCCGCTCGATCAGGACCGGCTGCGCGCCGATCTGCTGCAACCGGAGTGATGCCATGAAAACTTCGATCGCGACCGTCTCGATCTCGGGCAACTTCCGCGAAAAGCTGGCGGCGATCGCCGAGGCGGGCTTCGATGGTATCGAAATCTTCGAGCAGGATTTCATCGCCTGGGACGGCAGCCCGCGGCAAGTGGGTCGGATGGTGCGCGATCACGGGCTGGAGATCACCCTGTTCCAGCCATTCCGCGACTTCGAATGCCTGCCCGAACCGCATCGCGCCCGCGCCTTCTCGCGCGCCCGGCGCAAGTTCGACCTGATGGCCGAACTGGGCACCGACCTGATGCTGGTCTGCTCCTCGGTCCATCCGGAAAGCACGGGCGGGGTAGACCGCGCGGCGGCCGATTTCCGCGAGCTGGGCGAAATTGCCGCCGAACGCGGCCTGCGGGTGGGTTTCGAGGCGCTGGCCTGGGGCCGGCACTTCAACGATCACCGCGACGCCTGGGAGGTGGTGCGCCGCGCCGACCACCCGAACGCCGGGCTGATACTCGACAGTTTTCACACTCTGGGTCGGGGCCTCGACCCCGAGACGATCCGGCGCATCCCCGGCGACCGCATCTTCTTCGTTCAGCTGGCCGACGCGCCGCTGATCGGGATGGACCTGCTCTACTGGTCCCGCCACTTCCGCAACATGCCGGGCGAGGGCGATCTCGATGTCGTGGGCTTCATGCGCGCAGTGATGGCGACAGGTTATGCCGGGCCGCTGTCGCTGGAGATATTCAACGACCAGTTCCGGGGCGGGCTGCCCCGTCTGGTGGCGGCGGACGGCCATCGCTCGCTGGTCGACCTGATGGACCGCGTGCGACGTGCGGAGCCTGCTCTACCGGTGGGCCTGCAGGCATTTCCACCGCCGGCAGCCGTCGATGCAGTGGAATTTATCGAGTTTTCGACCGGTCCGGACGAGGTTCCCGAACTGGAGGCGCTTCTGGCCGCCACCGGTTTCGTAAAGGCCGGTCATCATGTCTCGAAGGCGGTCACGCTATGGCGGCAGGGCAGGATCAACCTGCTGGTGAACTGCGAGACCAGCGGCTTCGCCCATTCGGCCTATGTCAGCCGCGGCACCAGCGTCACCGAGATCGGCCTCACCATGCCCGATGCCGCCGCCAGCTTCGCCCGCGCCGTGGCGCTTGGGGCCGAGGTCCATGAGCAGACGACCGGGCCAGGCGAGTTGTCCATCCCCGCCATCGCTGGCGTAGGAACCAGCATGCTGCGATTTCTCGATCGGGAAACAGATCTGGGCAGCATCTGGGAAGTGGACTTCAACCACCCCACCGAGACGCTGGGGGCGGCGGGCCTGTTGCGGGTCGATCACATCGCGCAGACGATGGCGCATGACGAGATGCTCAGCTGGGCGTTGTTCTACACGTCGATCTTCGACGCCTCCCGATCGGCCATGGTGGATGTCGTCGATCCGGGCGGACTGGTGCGCAGTCAGGCGGTTGAAAGCGGCGCGCTGCGGGTGACGCTGAACGGGGCCGAGACCCGGCGCACCCTGGCCGGGCGCTTCATCTCCGAAAGCCTCGGCGCGTCGGTCCAGCACATCGCCTTCGCCACAGACGACATCTTCGGCACCGCGGCACGGCTGGCGGCCTCCGGCTTTCCGATCCTGCGCATCGGGGCCAACTACTACGACGACCTCGACGCGCGCTTCGGGCTGGAGCCGGAGCTGTCGCAGCGGCTGCGGGACGGCAGCATCCTGTATGACCGCGATGCGGAGGGCGAGTTCTTCCAGCTCTACAGCACCAGCCGCGCCGACGGCATGTTCTTCGAGGTGGTGGAGCGGCGCGGCCGCTATGCGGGCTACGGCGCGCCGAATGCCCCGTTCCGCATCGCCGCCCAGCGGCGCGCGGCGCGCCCAGCGGGGTTGCCCCGCGAGTGATGAGCAAAGGAACTGTTAGTGAGGCGGGGGCATGCATGTTCTGCCGCGTCCCCGGAAGCGCTGCCGTGCCTTAGACGGCACAGCATGACATCAGCCGCTACGGTTATTAGCCGCGAGCGCGCCCGCCGCGATCTTCGACCCGAAAGGAAACCGCCTGCCATGAAACGACTGCTGCTCGTCCGCCACGGGGAAAGCGTCTGGAACGCCACACGCCGGCTGCAGGGCCAGGCCGACATCCCGCTGTCGGAGCGGGGGCAGGATCAGGTGCGGGCGCTGGCCCCGCTGGTCGCCCGGCTGGCGCCGGATCTGGTGCTGACCTCCGACCTGCAGCGCGCCCGGCGGAGCGCGGTGCTACTGGGCCATCCCAAGGCGCGGCTGCAGCCGCTGTTGCGCGAGATCTCGGTCGGCGACTGGACCGGCGAGAGCATCGACGCGCTGGACCCGGGCCCCTACCAGGGCTGGCGCGAGGGCAGCCACGTGCCGGAGGGCGGCGAGTCCTGGGCCGCGTTCAGCGCCCGGACCGGCCGCGCCGTGGACGAGGCGCAGGCGGAGGGGCAGGCCACCGTGCTGATGGTCTGCCACGGCGGCGTGATCCGGGCGCTCCTGGACCGGCTGGTCGGGCTCGCCCCGCGGCATATCCTGCCCGTGGGACCGGCCAGCCTCACCGTGCTCGGCTTCCGCAACGGCCTTGCCCGGCTCGAGGCGCTGAACGTCACACCGGGCGGGCTGTCGCTCGACGCGCCGGACTGAGACGCCGACGGCTTGTCCTTGCGTCCTCCGGCCGGCAACGGCCCGCCGCTCGCTCATCTCGTGCGGCTTCACGAGGATCGCGACGGCTTCGCGCTCGGCGGCGGGCGTTTCGACTTTCGCGACAGGAGATCCTTCAATGCTGCCCGGCTAAGACTAAACGCTGCAGGATGCAGGTTCCGTCGCTGGCACATCCCTTCTTTTGCATGATGGCGTCTGATCCCCATGCGCGTCATCGCAACAAGACACGACGGTGGGGCGGCAATGCGTCGACGCGACATGCGCTGCGCGATTATTCCGTCTCGCAGACAAGGCGGCAAAGCGCTGTCAGCCGCTCGAGCGTTGCGTCGACGCAGGTCCCGATGTCCTTCTCGTCCTGCGCCGCCCAGAGTTGCACCGCTTGGCGGAGGGCGGCGATGACGATCTGGGACAGCAGATCGAGGGTAAGTGCGTCAGTCTCGGGCAGGCGATGCGACAGAATGGACGCCACGCTAGAGCGGAGGACCCTAAGATGATCCTCGAACAGGCTCATTAACCGGGGCGCCTCTTCGGACAGGGCGATCATGTCGTGGATCGCACCGCGGTTCACGTCCTCTTGGATCAGGTGCGTTCGCATCAGCCTAGCGAGGTCGTCGTGCAGCGAGCCGGTCCCCTCGACAAAGGCGCATATCGCCTCGTCGGAAAACTCAGGCGTTTCTCCGACGGCGGCGGCTTCCTTGTTGGCATAATAGTTGAAGAAGGTGCGCACGCTCACCTGCGCCTCGGCGGCGATCATGCCGGTGGTGACCACGTCGAAGCCGTGCCGCCGGGCCAGACGGAGGGTCGCCGCCTGAATGTCGCGGGCGGTCTGTCGCCGGCGACGGCTGCGCAGGGAGGAAACCATGATAACTCGGGTCACCTTTTCTTGCAGGGTGTGCAAATCTTGCTTATGCTGCATACTCTCAGGCCAAGGCCGTCTGCGCAACCACTCTTCCCGCAAGCACAGGATCTCCTATGAAATCTGCCCCCTATTTCTGCCGCTGTGTTGCGGCGTCCGCCGTGCTTTGGGCGGGATGCGCCTTGGCGCAGACTCCGGAGCCTGCCGCGAGGCAGGTCGGCGTGATCGATCTCGTCGTGCAAGAGGTGCCGCGTGTCTATGTGCTGCCGGGCCGGGCCGTCGCCTTCGAGGAGGCCGACATCCGGCCGCGGGTTGGCGGGATCGTGACCGAGATCATCTATGCGCAGGGCGAAGCAATTGAGGCCGGGGATCCGATGTTCCGCATCGACCCGGTGACCTACGAGGCTGCCGTGGCGCAGGCGACGGCCAATCTTGCCTCGGCGCGCGCGGCGGTGCCGCAGGCCGAGGCAGCCTATGGTCGGGCGCAGGCACTGGTGGGGTCGGGCTCCACGCAGGCGACGCTGGAGTCCGCACTCGCTACCTTGGAGCAGGCCCGCGCAGCCGTGCAGGGTAACGAGGCGACGCTGAAGCTGGCCGAGACGGAACTGTCTTGGACGACTGTCACCAGCCCGATCGACGGGATGGCCAGCCTGACCGGCGTCTCGGTCGGCGATCTGGTGACCGCGAGCCAGGCCGACGTGATGGCCACCGTGACCCGGCTCGATCCGATCGAGGTGGACATGTACGAGCCCTCGGTCCGGCTGCTGCAGATCCGCAACGACATGACCGAGGGTCGGCTGCGGCTGGCCGAGCGGCTCCAGGCCAGCCTGACGCTGGAGAACGGCGAGACTTATGAAGCGACCGGGGAATTCGTGGCGCCGGGTTACACCGTCTCGACCACGACCGGCACAGTGGACTTCCGCTTCCGCTTCGACAATCCCGACAACCGGCTGCTGCCCGGCATGTTCGTGCGCGGACGTGTCGAGCTTGGGCAGACCGACGCGCTATTGGTGCCGCAACTTGCCGCTACGCGGCGCCGGGACGGGCAGCTGACGGCTTGGGTCATCGAAGACGGCAAGGCGGCGCAGCGTGAGTTGTCCGAAGATGGCAGCTATCAGAACAGCTGGATCGTGACCGGAGGGCTCGCCGAGGGTGATCAGTTGATCGTCGACGGCCGCACCGGCCTGACCGAAGGCGCCGCCGTGACGCCCGTGCCGATCGAGATCGACGCCCAAGGCGTGATCCGCGACACCGCCCCTGCAGCGGACGCTGCTCCGGCAGAAGCGGAGTAGACATCACATGGCCCGTTTCTTCATTCACCGCCCGGTGTTCGCTTGGGTGATCGCCATCGTGACCATGCTGGCGGGGGCCTTCGGCCTCGCCACCCTGCCCATCGCCCAATACCCCGAGATCGCCCCGACGACGGTCCGCGTCAGCGCCAGCTATACCGGCGCCTCCGCCGAGATCGTCGAGAACTCGGTGACCACGATCATCGAGGACGGGATGACCGGGATCGATGGCCTGATCTACATGACCTCGTCCACAAGCCCCGGCTCGACCTCGATCTCGCTCACCTTCGACGACACGGTCGATCCGGAGATCGCGCAGGTGCAGGTGCAGAACAAGCTGCAACTGGTCACCTCGCAGCTTCCTGACATCGTGCAGAGCCAAGGGATCTCGGTCTCCCGCTCCACCTCGTCGATCCTGCTGGTCGGCGCGCTGACCTCGTCGGATGGCAGCTATTCGTCGCTCGAGCTTGGCGATCTTGTGGCGCAGTCGGTCGAGGACGCGGTGAAGCGGACGCCGGGTGTCGGGTCGATCAACTCCTTCGGCTCGGGCTATGCGATGCGGATCTGGCTCGATCCGATGAAGCTGGTGCAGTATCAGGTGACGCCGGGGGACGTGACCTCGGCCGTGTCCGAACAGAACACCAACGTCACCGTTGGCAGCCTCGGGGCGCAGCCCACGCTCGAAGGCCAGCAACTGAGCGTCAGCCTCTCGGCGCAGTCGCAGTTGTCCACCGTCAGCGAGTTCGAGCGCATCCTGCTGCGGGTGGACGAGGACGGCTCCACGGTGTTTCTGGGCGACGTTGCGCGGATCGAGATCGGGCAGGAGAGCTATGGCTCCTCCTCGCGCTACAACGGCAATCCTGCTGCGGGGTTCGCCGTGAACCTCGCCACGGGCGCGAATGCGGTCGACACGGCAGAGTCCGTGCGGACCGTACTGGACGGTGTCGCCTCGGCGCTGCCGGCAGGGGTCGAGATCGTCTATCCCTACGACACGTCACCCTTCGTCGAAGAGTCGATCAACCAAGTCTACCACACGCTGTTCGAGGCGGTGGCGCTGGTCTTCCTCGTCATCCTCGTCTTCCTGCAAAGCTGGCGTGCGACGCTGATCCCGACTATCGCTGTTCCGGTCGTGCTGCTGGGCACATTCGGCATTCTGGCCATCGCTGGGCTGTCGATCAACACGCTGACCATGTTCGCGCTGGTGCTCGCCATCGGCCTGCTGGTCGATGATGCTATCGTCGTGGTGGAAAACGTCGAGCGGGTGATGGAGGAGGAAGGGCTGGACCCCGTCGCCGCGACCGAGAAGAGCATGGACGAGATCACCGGCGCGCTGGTCGGTATCGTGCTGGTCCTGTCCGCGGTGTTCCTGCCGATGGCTTTCATGTCCGGCTCCACCGGGGTGATCTACCGGCAGTTCTCGGTGACGATCATCTCGGCCATGGGGCTCTCGCTAGGGGTCGCGGTGATCCTGACGCCGGCGATGTGCGCAAGCCTTCTGAAACCGCGCAGCCATGGCGGCGGCATTGCGCCGGCCCGCTGGTTCAACCGCACGCTGGACCGGGCGACGAACGGCTACGGTTCGGTCGTCACGCGCCTTCTGCGACGACCGTTCCGCATGCTGATCCTACTGGTCGCGATCTCGGCCGGGGCGATGGCGCTCTATGGCAAGCTGCCGGGCTCGTTTATCCCGCAGGAGGATCAGGGCGTGCTGATGGTCATGGTCGAGACGCCGGAAGGGTCTACCACCGGCCAGACCGAGGCGGTGGTCGAGGATCTGGAGCGCTATCTTCTGACCGAGGAGACCGACACTGTCGACTCCGTCTTCGGCGCGCTCGGCTTCAGCTTTGGCGGTAGCGGGCAGAACAAGGCCATGCTCTTCGTCAAGCTGAAGGAGTTCGACTCGCGCGAGGGCTTCGATGCGGCCAGTCTGGCCGACCGGGCGAACGGGCGGTTCTTCGGCAGCCGGGCGGGGCAGATCTTCTTCCTGATGCCGCCTGCGATCCAGGGTCTTGGGACGTCGGACGGGTTCACCATGTATCTCGTGGATCAGTCCGGAGCAGGGCAGGCTGCGTTGACTGAAGCAGCGGACCAGCTGGTAGCCACGGCGCAGACGGATGGCCGGGCGACCGGCCTGCGCGGCAACGAGGCGCCGTTCGAGACAACGCTGCGGCTGGACCTCGACCAGCAGAAGGCGACGGCGTTCGGTCTGTCGATCCCGGAGGTGAACGCGATGCTCTCGGTCATCTTCTCCGGCCGCGACGTGAACGACTTCACCCTAGGAACTGAATTGCGCCCGGTGATCGTGCAGGGCGAGGCCGAGGCGAGGATGCAGCCGACCGACATCGACCGTTGGTATGCCCGCAATGGCGCCGGCGAGATGGTGCCCTTCTCGGCATTCGCCACGCAGGTCTGGGATCAGGAACCGCAGAGCCTCGCCCGCTACGGCGGCACCCGCGCGCTGGAACTGAGCGGGTCGGCCGGGGCGGGTGTCTCCTCCGGTGCGGCTATGGATGCGATGGAAGAGTTGGTGGCCGATCTGGACGGCGGCTACGGCACCGCTTGGACCTCGCTGTCCTATCAGGAGCGGCTGTCGGGCAATCAGGCGCCGCTGCTGTTCGCCCTGTCGGCCCTGGTGGTGTTTCTCTGTCTGGCGGCGCTCTATGAAAGCTGGACCGTGCCGCTGGCGGTGATGATGACGGTGCCGATCGGCATCCTCGGGGCTCTGGCGGCGGCGCTGCTGTTCGGCCAGTCGAACGACGTCTACTTCAAGGTCGGGCTGCTAACGACCATCGGCCTTGCGGCGCGCAACGCGATCCTGATCGTGGAGTTCGCGCAGACGCTGCACAAGGGCGGCAAGCCGCTGATCGAGGCCGCCATAGAGGCGTCTCGCCTCCGTCTCCGCCCTATCCTAATGACCACCTTCGCCTTCATGCTGGGCGTCCTGCCGCTGGCAACCGCCACCGGCGCCGGAGCCGGTGCGCAGCAGGCCATTGGCATCGGCGTGCTGGGCGGGATGGCGGCCTCGGCGGTGATCGGGATCTTCCTTGTCCCGGTGTTCTACATCGCGGTGCTGCGGGGGGTGCAGATGATCCGTCCCAAGTCAGGCCGCGCCAAGGAAGCGTGATCGGTGGGCCCGGCGTTCCATATATGCCGGGCCTCGATAATATCGAGGTGCCACCCGTTTGGCGAAAAAACGTGGCCGCCGCTTGTCATCCTAAGCATTGGCACACAGGCTCCTTGACCTGCCCAAACCCCTCCCTGCCGATGTGCGTCGCTTCCGACCGGGGCAGATCCTGCGATAGACAGGCGTCTCTCCATGTCTGCGCCCCACGCGCCTTCGATCACCAACATGGGAGAGTGAAACGAAAGCCGGCTAGCGCCAGCGGCAAGTCACGCGGAGAGAGCCCTATGTCACCGTGCCGGCTGCGCCAGAAGGGCGTGGCAGTCACTGTGAAGGGCGCCGTCGATGCGGTCGCGGCAAAGACGTGAGAGGGCAGCGTGTCGGCGGCGCCGGCGGCATTGCCGGTCAGCCAGGTTTCGATCCGGTCGGCAGCCTCCGGATCAAGGCTGGCATCTTCGCCGAAATGGTCGGAAAGACCCGCCATCAGCGCCTGCCACGACGCGGCAGGCAGCAGGCTCGGGTGATAGGCCATGTGACAGGCCGAGCATTCCTCGCGAGTCGTCGTGTCGAAGGCGGTGGGCAGACCGTCGATTTCGCGGGTGATCAGCATGCTGTCCGCCGACCAGAGCCCTGCGCCTGCGAGCAGCACAAGGAAGAGGGCCAGCAGACCCTTGGCGGGCAGGTCGCGCACCGGATGGTCGCCGGTCGAGCCTCCTTCCGTCCGGTCAGCATGGACCGAGCCAGGTTCTCGCCACTCCGGCGGCTTTCAAACGCGACCCCAGCAAGGTGGAGGGAGACCAGTCCGACAACAGCCCATGCCGCAGCCTCATGCACCTCGCGACCCGTCAGCCCGGCGTCGAACGACCAGAAGGCCAGCGGTCCGGTCTTGAAGATGCCTCCCAGCACCACGAGCCCGCTCACGCAGATCACGAGCATGCACCCGATGAGCCCGAAGACCATGAGAGCGCCCACTGGGTTGTGCCCGAGGTGACGCGGAGCGTCGCTTCGAAGATGCTCGACAACGCTCTGCGGATTGGGGAGGAAATCCGAAAAGCGGGCATGGGTCGAGCCGGTGAAACCCCAGACGATCCTTGCGATAACAAGACCTCCCGCAACAAGTCCCGAACCGATGTGCCATTGGAGAACCTCCGGCCCACCGAAGAAGCCGGTGGCTGCGGCACCCGACACTGAGACCGCAAGCGCCCAGTGAAACAGCCGGAGCGGCAGATCCCAGACCGAAATGGAGGATAGAGGCATAACCGGGCTCCCGATGGCGGTAGCCCTTTTTCAGGCCCTCAGGTGACGCAGGCCTGAATGGGACTGTCAGCTATCAGTAAGAGGCCGAGCCGGTCTGAGCTGTTTCAACAACGATTTACCATGTGGTATGCCTCACGCGCAAGAATGCGCTCTTCGCCGGCTCGAAGCGCGGAGGTGAAAGTTGGGCGATCCTAGGCTCGCTGGTGAACACCGCCAAGCTCAACGGCATCGATCGGGAACTCTGGCTTGCGGACGTTCTGGAGCGGACCGTCTCCGGCGCCACCCCGATCAACCGGCTCGACACGTTGCCGCCCTGGACCTGGAAGGCCGCGCGCGAGGCGCTGCGGCCGACGCCATTGCTTCCGCAGCCCGTCAGCCCCTCGTCCACGAGACATGGAGCTATTCAGAGACGCGGCCATGCGCTTGCGGAGCCCAAAAAAAGAGGCCGAGGAGCAGGTCACAAGAGCGAACGGCTTATCCCATCTTGCACTTATCCACTCACGGGAGGGGATAAGACATGAGTAGATCCCTTGCGCGTTGCCGTGTCAGGTTGAGGCCAGACGTGACCGCTTACCGCTGTCTCGCCTTGCGATCTGCGTAGCGCCGGTCACGCTCGGCTTTCTTATCCGCTTCCGTGAGGACAGCTCGTGAGGCGTCGTCCTTCATGTCCAGTTCATGGGCAGCGATTTCGGCTGCTGCGACGGCGGCGGCCTCTGCCTGTTCAAGATCGAGCCGTTCCTGTTCCTCGCGCTTGCCCTTGACTCGGTCAGCCTGGCGTTCTTCCTTGGCCGCCGCTCGTGCAACGCGCTCTTCTTGCCGTGCAATGCGCGTGGGCTCCGCAGC
The DNA here is from genome assembly GCF_003034985.1 of Cereibacter changlensis JA139. GTDB lineage: Bacteria > Pseudomonadota > Alphaproteobacteria > Rhodobacterales > Rhodobacteraceae > Cereibacter > Cereibacter changlensis. Next base: position 44,228 of record NZ_PZKG01000006.1, on the reverse strand, counting down.
TTCGACAGCTGCGCGGTGAGCGTTCAACAGGGCTGCCTTTGACTCAGACGCAGCGATGCGACGATCGGCGAGGTTGTCCTTCGGGTTCTTCATCGGGTGTCTTCCGGTGTTTCCTGACGATTGGCAAAGGCAACTAGGGCTCGCGGTCACAGTGGTCAAGTTGATTCAAGATCAGGTCGGGCAGCTGCACGCTTGGTAAAGCTTCTCGATACTTTACGATCAGGCGCATCACTTTGACGGGCTGACAGCGAGCACGGAGACTATTCGGAGCTGAGCACTGGTCTCTGGACGCTGCACGGGGACGTCGGCGATTTGGCCCCGATGCAGTCGCTATTCAAAAGCTGGAAGGTTCTGTGGAAGGAGCGCGCATGCCAGAGCGGACTTGACGGGCGATGCCAACGGGCGGGCTCGGCGTATGCGGTGACGACAAGGCGCAGAGCGGTGTTGCCTGCCTTGAATAGGATATCCTGTTGCTCGCGCTGACGACCGCGCGGCACAACGAATCGCACCTGTAGATTCAGCATCTCGCCGTCGCGCTCGGCATGGATGATGATCGACATGCGCAGCTTCTGACGGGCGCCCTGTCTACGCGCGACATAAGACAAAGCCGCTAAACCGATCTGCTGGTCGTGGCTGTCCGGCGACATCCGGATCTGGCCATGTGCCACAAATGGTGCAGCACGAGCGGCCGGCCGGCGTGCTCGGTGACGGGCATCTTCATACTGTAGACATCACGCAGGATTACTGGCGTCATCCCAGCAAAAGCCGGTCGGTCGGTCGGCAGGGATCATGAACACCGTGGAGATCTATGACACGCGCTCGACCAAGCGATATGGCATCTCCCACCTACGATGTAGAGGGCGACTATGTAGCGCCTGGGTATCGATGATCTTCCTTGCAACTTGCCGCTTTTGACAATTTTTGAATCCATGCAGGCAGTTGTCGCACCGTGAATCTTTCTGTGAGAAATGTTGGTTTTTGTGCTGGCCATGAGTCGCGTTGGATGTAACGTGCCCGAAGAATGATCACTTTGAGAACTGCCTGCTTAGCCGTCCTGTCCGCCACCCTGTTGACGAAGCGCACGACCGCTGCATTCCATCGAGGAGAAAAACGATGCAAGATCCTTCTTTGAAATTCCGCCGCCGCGCGCTGAAGCCGCAGCTGCTCGGCATCCGACGCGCCGCGCTGGCGACAACCGCCCTGATCCCCGCCGCCCTGATGGCCCAGATCGCATTCGCCGATCCTGTCGCCGGACCGTTGATTTTCGACGATGGCGGCGAGACCAGCTACGGGGCCGACATCACCGGCGACATCGATGTCGAGGTCCGTTCGGGAACTGTCATCCTGAAGGGCATGAACACCTTCACCGGGGCCACGATCATCAGCGAAGACGCGACGCTTGCGCTCGACGGCCAAGGCCGGGTCAACCAGTCCAGCGGCGTTGCGGTGAACGGCACCTTCGATGTTTCCAGCGCCTCTTCAGCCACGGTGAACGCCATTTCCGGCGCGGGCGTGATCGACGTCGGAGACAAATATCTCAACATCAACGCATCGACCGGGAGCTTCGCCGGCAACATCAGTGGCACGGGCGGAGTCAACGTCAATGCCGGCGACCTGATCCTGACAGGAACGAGCGAGGTCACCGGCCAGTTCGGCACCGGGACCGGAGCGAGCCTCACGGTCGGCGCCGGCGGCACCTCGGGGTGGATCTCGGCGAACGTGCTGAACTTCGGCGCGCTCACCTTCGACCGCAGCGATGGGGGAACCTATTCCGGCAAGATTACCGGGACAGGGAACATCTTCTTCACCGGCGGCGGCAGCTACGTCCTGACCGGGGAGAACAGCAACTCCGGCAGCGTCAGCATATCCGACGGCACTTCGGTCCAACTGGGCGATGGCGGCGCCACCGGCAAGCTCGGCGGCAGCGGCCAGAACTCCGGCAGCATCGCCAATGACGGGATGCTGATCTACAACCGGTCCAGCGCCACGACCTATGCCGGCGTGATCTCCGGGGCCGGCGAGTTGCGGCAGATCGGCGGCGGCAGGCTGACGCTGAACGGCCAGAACAGCTATTCGGGCGGCACAACGGTGGAAGCCGGCGAACTGCTGGTCGGCGGCACGGATGTCTATGCTTCGGCGACAGTCAGCGGACCGGTGTCCGTTTATGACGGGGCAATGCTGGGAGGCTTCGGCACGATCAACGGAGACCTGACGATCCTCGACGGCGGCGCCCTTGGCGCAGGCAACGCCTCGGCCATCGGCACGCTGAGCGTGAACGGCGATCTGGATTTCGCGGCGGGGTCTCGGTTCAACGTCAAGGTGAACGGCGGAACCGGCGCCAGCGACCTGCTCGCCGTCACCGGCACAGCCACGCTGGCGGGCTCTGTGGCCCATATCGGCTTCGAGGGGATCTACGATCCTGTCTCGACCTACACGATCCTGACGGCGGGCGACATCAACGGCGAGTTCGACGATGTCAGCAGCGACTTCGCCTTCCTCTACCCGGTGCTGAGCTACTCCGAAACCGATGTCGTGCTCTCGCTCATCCGCAACGACATCGAATTCACCGCCATCACCACCACGCCAAACCAGTTCGCGGTCGCCGCAGCTGTCGAGCAGCTGGGCGGCGGGTCGCCGCTCTACGGCGCGGTGGCCATGCTCGGCGAAGACGAGGCCAATGAGGCCAATGAGGCCTTTGACAGCCTTTCGGGCGAGACCCATGCCTCTACCGGTTCCTTCCTGATGGGCAACAGCGCGCTGCTGCGCGACGCCATCGGCCAGCGCATGCGCAACATGGAAACGCAGGGATCCGCCGGCGTCACCATCTCCAGCAAGGGCGCTCCGGCGACGGCGACGACACCCGTCTGGGTCAGCTCCTTCGGTTCCTGGTCCGACATCGATGGCGACTCGAATGTGGAAGGTATCTCCGGCTCCAGCGGCGGCCTGATGGCAGGGGTGGATCGTCAGCTTGACAGCGGCTGGCTGCTTGGCGCGGCCTTCGGCCTCGGCCGGTCGAGCTTCGATCTCGATGACGGCAGCGCATCAGTCGACAGCAACGACTGGCATCTGGGGCTCTATGCCGACCGCAGCTGGGGCCGGCTGACGCTGCGCAGCGGGCTTGGCTTCACCTCGCATGACGTGAGCTCCGAGCGCGACGTATCGGTCGGGGCGATTTCGGAGCAGCAGGAAGCCGATTATGATGCACGCACCGTGCAGGCCTTCGGAGAACTCGGCTACCGGATCGACAGGGGCCAGGCGGCCCTCGAGCCCTTCATCAATCTGGCGCATGTGCGCTTCTCCAGCGACGACATCGCCGAGGACGGCGGCGCTGCCGCTCTCGAGATCTCGCCGGAGAGCCGCTCCACCACCTTCGCCACTCTCGGACTTCGTGGAACCCACGACCTCAGCCTGCAGGGAACGCCTGCGCGGCTCGAGGGAGCCGTCGCCTGGCGGCGCGCCTTAGGTGATCTGGGCGCCTCCTCGGATAACAGCTTCATTGGCGGCGGTGGTTTCACTGTGTCCGGCGCAGACCTGCCCCGCGATGTAGTGACGCTCGAAGCCGGTCTCGGCCTCGCTCTCGCCGAGGGAAGTGATTTCAGCATCGGCTATGCCGGGCAGTTCGGCGACGGGTCCCGGCAAGACGGCGTCAGGGCGACGCTGAAGATGCGCTTCTGAGCTCCGGTTCAGCGACCCATTAGCCAATCCAAAGAAGGTCCGCCAAGATGTCCTTGGCGGGCCTTTTGTCACGTCGATCTTCGATGGATCAGCGCGAACAAAATCTCGCCCTGGCCTGATCGCAGGCCTTCGACGAGGTCTCTCAGGGAGGCGGCTCAGATGATGCGTGGTTAAGACTGTTGCCGCTCCGCATCAAGCGCGCCAACCTGCGTGGCGGCAGCAGCTCATCGCCGTGGTTCTGGCGCGGAGATTGCTGTCATTCGGCATGCCCTCCGGGAGCACGCCTAATGACAGAGAGCACGGCCTTATTCGGCCAGGATGTGAGTCATCAGGTCATGGGTGGCGCGAACCCGCGCCTCGTTGGGGTAGTTGCGGTTGGCAAGGACCACAACGCCCAGATTCTCGCTTGGCACCATCGCGATGTAGCCGCCGAAGCCGTTTGTGGATCCTGTCTTGTTCAGGATGACGCTCTGATCGGGCGCCGCGTCCCCTTCGTCCATAGGTTGAGGCTGGAGGATGAAGTCGGGCCCGTTCCCCTCCACCAGACGCTCCGGGTCGACTGGCCAAGGATAGGCCTCCCAAATCATCGCCTGGCTGTACAGGCGTGTCCGGAACCGGCCCTCCTGCGTAGAGGCCACCGCCTTTTGTAGTTCCGGCGAGGCAGTGCCAACGCCAAGCTCGATATCGAGGAGCGTCAGCATGTCGCGAGCCGACGATTTCACCCCATAGGCTTCGTCATCGAGCACACCGGGCGACACGCGGATCGGCGCGTTCGTCTTGCGGTCATAGCCGAAGGCATAGCGCTCCATCGCGTCGGTGGGGACGTCGATCCAGGTGGACTTCAACCCAAGCGCGGGGAAAAGAACCGTCCGGGCGGCATCAGCATAGCTCATGCCCATCGTGCCTGCGGTGATGTGCCCCAGAAGGCCGATGCTGATGTTGGAATAGCTGCGCGCACCGGGCTCGGACGGCTGCCAGCCGCTCAGCCAGTCGACCAGGCGATCGACCTCGGCAACATTGTCCGGAACCTGCAACGGCAAACCGCCCGTATGGTGCGTCGCCAGATCGATCAGCGTCAACTCTCCTGCAGGCGAGCCTTGCAGCCCGGGAAGATAGGCCGCGACCGGCGCGTCGAACGACAGCGCGCCCCGCCCCTCTGCCAGGGTCGCCAGCGTTGCGGTGAAGATCTTGCTGATCGAGCCGAGTTCGAAAAGCGTGTCAGGCGTCACCGACTGCTGATCCTCGCGTGACGCCAAGCCCGTCTGATAGAAACTGTGCTTTCCGCCATGGGTCACGCCCACGACCAGACCGGGAATGTCATATTCCCTGATGGCGCTCTCGAAGGCCGCTGCGGCGGCGCTCTCGAACGACGGCTGGCTGTCTTGCGCAAGCGCAGGCGTCAGCGCGCCCGCCATGAGGACGGAGAGGGTGGATAGGTGCTTCATGTCTTGTCCTATACGATCATCAGAGCCGGGATAAATCGCGCCGACTGCACAGGGCAGACGACAAAGGATTGGAATGCGCATAAGTTCAACTCATGCCAGATCGTCCCGACATCCCGCTGAACGCCCTTCGCACCTTCGAGGTGGCTGCTCGTCAGGGCAGCTTCACCCGCGCAGCCGTCGAATTGCGCGTGACCCAAGCCGCAGTCAGCCACCAGATCGCGCGGCTGGAGGATATGCTAGGCGTGATCCTGTTCCACCGAACGCCGACGGGTCTGATGCTGACAGATGCCGGTCAGGCGCTGTTCCCGGTGATGGAGCGCGGGCTGGACGACATCGCCCGCATGCTGGACCGGGTGGCGGCGGGGCAGCCGGGCGAAGTGCTCAACATCGGCGTGGTGACGACCTTCGCGGCGGGCTGGTTCATCCCCCGGCATCAGGCTTTCGCCCGCGCCCATCCCGGCATCACGTTGCGCCTGTCCACACACAACAACCGGGTGGAGATCGCGCGCGAGGGGCTGGACGCGGCGATCCGCTTCGGCGACGGCCAGTGGCCGGGGCTCGAGGCGCATCACATCATGGATGCCCCCATGACGCCATTTTGCGCTCCAGATCTGGGGCTGCGGTTTCCATCCGACCTTCACAGGCACACGCTTCTGCGCAGCTACCGGGCCGATGAATGGCCTGCGTGGTTCGCACAGGCAGGTGTAAGCTGTCCTTCCCTGACGGGGCCCATCATGGACAGTTCGATCGGGCTGGCGGACCTCGCCTCCGAGAGGTTCGGGATCGCCTTGCTACCTGTGCCGATGTTTGAACGCCATGTTCGCGCGGGCCGGCTGACATGCCCGTTTGCCACCACTGTGACCCTGGGAAGCTACTGGCTGACCGTGCCCAGGGAGCGGCGCATGACATCAGCTTCAAGAGCACTGCTGGACTGGATGCGCGACGTGCTTAGTCAATCAAATGTCCCCTGAGTGACAAGGACCGCCATTGGAGCTCGCGTCATGCTGCTGCGGGCATCTATGCTGCCTATGCCGCCCGGCGTCGGGCTGCATCCACTCACCGCGCAGCGAGTGTCGGCCCATACCTGACAGTCGGCCTGCTGGCACGCCGCAGCGCGGCTTCCCAGTACCGGCCGTTGGTGCTGACCGCAGCCAGACCGGCTGCGCGCAGTGTCTGCATTGAGAACCAAACGGTTCGCGGCGCAAGATGAGGACACCGGGCCCGGCGATAAACAACAGCCCTAGCGTCGAATCCATGTCCGGCACCTCAACGAAGAACACCAACCCCAAAGGGCGGCAGGCCCCGCATAAGCGAAGTCGAACGCTCCGATCATCGCGGAAGGTGCGTTCCGACAAGCGATCGCTGCGTCGATGCTATCAGGATCGCCGTCGCCAGGAGCTGCATGGCGATGACACGAGACAGGGTCGAAAATGCAAGCGTCGTGCAAAGCTCGCTTTGACAGAGCTGCGGCAGCCTTTATGCATGCAGGCCTGCACCGTCTGCGGCACCCGCTACAACAGGATAGAATATGCCTCCTAAATTTGGCACCAGCGGCCTGCGCGGCCTCGTCACGGAACTGACTCCCGAACTGGTGACCGCACATGTCGCGGCCTTCCTACGCACATGTCCAGTGGGCGCAGGGCTTTTCGTGGGGCGCGATCTCAGGTCTTCCTCTCCGGAACTGGCGGGGGTGGTGATTGCTGCCGGACGCGCTGCGGGACTTGCCGTAACCGACTGCGGTGCCGTGCCGACGCCAGCGCTGGCTCTCGCCGCTATGAGCGCGGGGGCGGCAGCCGTCATGGTGACCGGCAGCCATATCCCTGCTGATCGCAATGGCCTAAAATTCTACACCCCAGATGGCGAGATCACCAAGGCGCATGAGGTCGCAATTCTGGCCGGGCTGACGGCGACGTCGCCCACCCGCGCGGGCCCAACGCCGCTGCAAGACAGCGGGGCAGGACCGGCTTGGGTGGCACGGTACGTCACGGCCTACGGAACCCAAGCGCTGCGCGGCATGCGGATCGGCGTCTATAGCCATTCCTCGGTGGCGCGCGATCTGATGCTGGAGACCTTCAGGGCTTTGGGGGCCGGGATCGCCGATTTGGGGCGCTCGGAGAGCTTTATCCCGGTCGACACCGAGGCGGTGGACGCTCCGACTCGGGCTCAACTTGCGGCCTGGGCGGCGGAGGGTTTTGATGCCATTGTTTCGACAGATGGCGACGGAGACCGACCTCTGATGACCGATGCGGCCGGCCAGGTAATCCCGGGAGATGTTTTGGGCCAGATCACCGCCGCGGCGCTCGGTGTTGAGACGGTGGTGACGCCGGTTTCCTCCAACACCGGCGCAGAGGCTTCGGGGCGCTTTACGCGAGTGATCCGCACCAAGATTGGTTCCCCCTTCGTCATAGCGGCGATGCAAGCGGCGGGCGGCAAAGTTGCAGGCTATGAGGCTAATGGCGGCTTCCTCCTGGGTTTCGCCGCAGAGGGCCCTGTTGGCGCGCTGCCTGCGCTGATGACCCGCGACAGCCTGCTGCCACTGATCGCTCCGCTTGCAAAGGCGCGGGGTATTGGCCTTGCCGCGCTCGTCGCGGCCGAACCCCCTCGTTTCACCGCCGCCGATCGGCTTCAGGATGTGCCGGTTGAGGCCGCCTCTGCGCTGGTGACGACCCTGGTCGTCGATCCGCGGGCGCGGGCAGCGTTCCTTGCCTCCCTCGGCGGAGTGGAAGCTGCCGAGGATCGCACCGACGGTCTGCGGCTGACGCTGGAGAGCGGGGAAATTGTGCATCTGCGCCCCTCGGGCAACGCGCCAGAGTTGCGCTTCTATGCCGAGGCCGACAGTCTTCCGGCAGCCAGCGCGCTGCTGGCGGCCGGTCTGAAGCTCTTGCGGGAGATGCTATAGAAGCACCGTTCGCAAGCAAGCGCTCTCCCGCATAGTGACCTTGGACAGTTGCCAGCCTCGGCGATTTCGCGAGGGAGCGTTCAGCTTCTAGATCCTGGCTGTCTAGATCTTGCCGTCCTGCCTCATTGCTTTCGTCAGATCGTCGTAGGCCCGCAGAGTGCCGATCAGCGCGGCCATTTCATGAAGCGGGATCATGTTCGGCCCATCAGAAGGAGCTCTGTCCGGATCCTGATGAGTCTCGATGAACAAGGCGCTGACGCCCACAGCACAGGCCGCTCGAGCAAGCACTGGGGCGAACTCGCGCTGTCCGCCGGACGATCCTCCGCGTCCCCCTGGTTGCTGCACCGAATGGGTTGCATCGAATACAACCGGGTAGCCCGTGGCGCTCATTGTCGGCAGGCCCCGGAAGTCGGTCACAAGCGTGTTGTAACCGAAGGAGGTTCCCCGCTCGCAGAGCATGATGTTCTTGTTCCCGGTGGACGCCACTTTGGCGGCGACATTTTCCATGTCCCAAGGCGCAAGAAACTGACCCTTCTTAATGTTGATGGCGCGGCCGGTCTCGCCTGCTGCCAGAAGCAGGTCTGTCTGGCGGCAAAGGAACGCCGGGATCTGCAAGACATCGCAGACCTCGCCGGCGGGGGCACAGTGACCTGGTTCATGAACGTCTGTCAGGACGGGGCACCCGAATTCCTCGCGAATCCGAGCGAGGATCTCCAACCCCCTTTGCATCCCCAGCCCGCGCTCGGTGCCGAGGGATGAGCGATTGGCCTTGTCATAGCTGGCCTTGAAGACGAACTTCGTGCCCGAAGGCGCGCAGGCTTCCGCGATGCCGCTCGCCATCATCCGCGCGTGTTCGAGGCTTTCCAACTGGCACGGCCCTGTGATGAGCATGATGGGATGGCTACCCCCGACCAGGATGTCGCCGATCTTCACGGTGGTTTGTTGCATCTTGTGGCTCTCTCCGGCACTCGGTTAACTTTCGTTCTTTGTATTGGCAGAAGCCCGTGGCTGGCCAGCCCCTCAGACCCCGAAACATGGTCAGCCCGCTCCTCGAAGTGTACTTCACTAGCTAGATTTCTAGAGATCCTGTCCTGATGGCGGAAGCCGTGCCTCAAGGCATTGGGGCCAACAGCGATGGTCGCTCGCGCGACCCCGGTGGATAAGCAACCGCGAGAAGACAGGCGACCTGATCGGGATCATTGCGCCACCGCAAACGACGGCGAGGCAGGTCGAGTGAGTTCCTCTTGATCTTCGCCGTCCCGGAAACGTGCAAATTGCTTGAGCGCTGCGTCAACAGACCATGAGCGCCGTATGCGGCAGTAGGCGCCGGCGCGGCAGGCTCGGCTGGTCTCCTGCGGCACTGGCTTGCCGACCGCGCGCATGTTCATCCAAGGCGATCCATGCGTTTGCAGCTGGGCGCGAGAGGAATGGGCGCCTACCTCAGTTGCCCTCGGTGTTTCGCATGCGAAACATATTATGAAATATTTCCGCGTTGCTTCGCGAAACCTGTGGGAGCTTGTCCCGGAACCGCAAAAATGATGATCAGGAGCCTAATGAAGAAATCTGCTCCCCATGCAGCTGTCAAGAACCCCGACTGCCAGCGCCGCAAAACCAAGGTCACGGCCAGCCAAACCAGATGGCAGAGGACCAGCCTCTTCTTTAGTCAATGCCAGAGCTTCCATCGACCGGATCACCATCTTTGAGACGTCTCTGACTGCGTTACGGCCCTCAGGATCAAGGATTTCAAGGATCTGCGGCGCTTGTGTAGCACAAACCGACTTGATCGTGAGCTGCGCAACCTGCTGTAGATCGGGACCGTCGTATCGTAGCTGCGGGACTTCCCAGTGGCCGAATTCACTGACCGCCTCCCTTAGAGCAACAACAATCGTGCTTGCTGGAAACATTACCATCTGACAGGACGCCAAGTCTTTCTTCAGACTGCGCCGACATATGCGATCAAGTACCGAACGTAGTTCAGCGTGCACCGACAGTCACCTCCTAACTCACTAACGCCACCGATTTATCTCGTGGCTAGGTCTGAAAGAAAGTCTCGCTTTTTGCCTGCGTACATCTGCCGCGCATGGTTCCATTAGGCTCAGGACCCATTGATCTGCTTGAGGTCGCCAAGCCTGCATGTTTCAAATCCCCGAACTGACGAGTTCAGCCTGAACAATGTGTTCAGCCCGGTATGCTGGCCTGATCCTGCCGGTCCTGGGCAATTAGGGCCGCCAAGATTGCGGCTATGATCAGCGCAAGCCAAGCCCGGAGATGGGCGAGGATCTTGCGGATATTGTGGCCACAGCCACAGAGCACGGCGAAGAGGGCATCGCCGATGGCTCCCTTCAGGGGACATCTGGCGAGGCGACCGTCGGTTTTCATGTGGCCGATCTCTGCCTCGATGGCGCTGCGGCGGCGGAGGTCAGCGGTCAGCTTCGGCGTCAGGCCGCGGCGGGCGCCGCTGATCAGGACACGGGTCCTGTTCTCACCGTGGCCGCGGTAGCCGCGGTCGACGACGGCGAGGTCGGGGCGCTGGTCGGTCAGGACCGCCACCTGTTCCAGTGCTTGCCTCAGAGTGTGGCCGTCATAGGGATTGCCCGAAAAGCTGCGCATGCCGACGACGAAGCCCTCGTCCAGCGTGGTGGCGACGCTGACCTTGCAGCCGAACTCGTAGCGGACCCGCGCCTTACCCTTGGAGATGCAGTCGACTTCGGGCTCATGCAGGGCATAGATCTTGTCCGCGCCCTTGGGGGGCTGGTGAAGCAGTTGCGACACGAGGCTGAGCTTCCCGATGATGCGATCCCGCAGGTTGCCTTCGGGGATGTCCTGCAGGTGGCGGCGGATATCCCGCATGACCCGACCGGTGTAGCCCTTCAGCCTTTTCAATGCCTTGCGCATGCGTTTGAACTGCTTTGCATGGGCGTAGCGGCCAACCTGCAGCGCCAGTCGCGGCGCAAGGCGCGCGTAGGACTGCCGCAGCTCCACCCCGGCCTCTTGCGCCAGGGCGACCAGTTGATCGCGCGCCCGCTCATAAAGCCGGGAGTCCGTCGGATGGGCGATCGCCTTTTCCATCACGGTCGTATCCACTACCACACGCCTGACGCTGTCCTCGTTGTGTTTCGCGTGCAATTTTGATGGGGTGGACGGCCCCTGTCCCTAACGTGGCGCGGATTGCTGTCATGTTGCATGATCAGGGTTCCATGTCTGGACGGCCCCTGATGCGCAAGCTGGGATTCTGACGAGCCTATGCCGAAAGCAGTCATGTCTACGGCCTGTTTGCGCGGCATAGCCGCTGGCCCAGATGAAGTCCGCAGATCAGGTCCCAATCAAAATTACGCGCTCGTTTTGGCGCCTTGACCCCCTGGGGTGTCCTGATCCCCGGTTCGACCGGTTTGTCATCTTTCCTCAGCCTCGACGCATTCAGTTTCGCCTGTCTCGTGGCATCACGCGGTCCGAGCTGCGAAGACCTCGTTCCGTCGCAAGATCGCCCAGGCGATGCGAGCGGTCTTGTCAGCCTGGGCGACCGCGGCAACCTTCGGCCGCTTGCGCTCCTTGAGCCCCACCAGCCATGCTTTGCCGGGATCTCCCTGTCGGGCAAAACGCATGACGGCGCTGGCACCAGAGACCAGGAGACGCCGGATACAGCCATCGCCCTGCTTGCTGATGCCCATCTGCCTGTCTTTGCCGCCGCTGGAATTCGCACTCGGCGTGAGCCCCAGCCAGGCGGCGAACTGACGGGCGGTTCTGAACAGGCTCGCATCCGGCACATTCGCCGCTATGGCGCTGGCCGTGATGGGTCCGATCCCAGGAATGGTCGCGAGCCGACGGCTGGCATCATTTGCCCGGTGCCAATCGAGGATGCGGCTTTCGAGCCTTTCGATCTCATCGACCAGGCAGTCCGCCATCCTGATCAGCGCCTGAAGGGCTGCGGTGGCATGTTCAGGAAGTGAGCCCCGCACCTTGTGGAAATGGGTCTTCAGGCTGCTCAGCCCTTCGACGCCCTGGGCCGCAACGATGCCCAGCTCCGCGAGATGCGCCCTGAGCGCGTTGGTCTGCATCGTCCTCTGCCGAACCAAGAGCTCCCTCGTCTTGTGCAGCATCAGCACCGCCTGCTGACCTTCGCTCTTCACCGCGACGAAGCGCATCATCGGCCGGGTCACCGCTTCGCAGATGGCTTCTGCGTCCGAGGCATCGGTTTTGCCACGCTTGACATAGGGCTTCACGTAGGACGGGGGCATTAGCCTGACCTCGTGACCGAGGCGGGCAATCTCGCGCGCCCAAAAGTGCGACGACGCGCAAGCCTCCATTCCAACCAGGCAGGGCGACAAGCCGGCGAAGAATGGCGTGATCTCTGCACGGCGCAGCTTGCGTCGAACGCAGACCCTTCCTTCGGCATCGACGCCGTGAACCTGGAAGACATTTTTCGCAAGGTCGGGACCGACCGTCACGACGAGATCAGACATGGTGGAACCTCCCTTTATTGGAACCCTGATCATGCAACATGACAGCAATCCGCGCCACGTTAGGGACAGGGGCCGTCCCCCCCATCAAAATTGGGCGCCGAAAGGGGGTCAGGTTTGCGTGCCGATTGACAGCTTCCAGCTGGTCGAGCGCATCCTCGGCGAGCAGGACCCTGCCGCGGGGGTATCTTTCCGTATCGAGGAGCTCCTCGGAAACGAAGTGGTGCCCCTTGGGCCAGGCGAGGCCGGACCGGTCGCCTGAGCCGATCTGCTCGATCCCTTCGGATCCCGACATGGCCTGAGCATCATGAGGACGAACTTGGCCTCCGTCTTCGCGTGGATGTTCTCCTGACTGCAGAAGTCCGACCCGGTGATGTCGGACACGCTCGACCATGAACGGAACTCACGGTTCGTGGGCGGCAACAGGCTCCTGATGCGCGTCGCATCCGCGGCGATCTCCATCAGGGAGCGCGCCAGCCGGCCGGCTCCGGAACGATCCGGCCAGCTATCGTGGATCGGCGCCAGCCTCCGGGGCATCGCGTTCGCCATCCCGACCTCCCTGATCCGGAGGGTTGGCCAGTTGCCCCGCACGCCGTCGGCTTCGCCCTTGATCAGGATGGGCCAAGCCGTGTCCGGCATCCTGCTCCGGATCTCGTCGATCAGGGAGTCGAGCTCGGAGCCCTCGATGATGCTCCAGTCGAACTCCGTGCGGTTTCTGCGCTTCAGCCCGGACCACCAGGCTCCGGTCGCGGCTGGGTGAAAGACCGGTGGCAGGTCAGTGTCAGCCACTTTCGTAGGCGAACCAGGACAAACCACCCCCGCTCAGCGGAGCAGCCGCTCTGCGAAGAGAGCGCCGATTTCTGGGAAAACGATTGGGTGATCTTCGCAGAGGCCCTTGCCTTGGGTCATCAGGCAAAGGCCAACCGGCGCAGCTCCGGGCATCTCCACCCGGATGAGGTCGTGCTTGTAGTAGGACGCACGCTCATCGCCGGTCCAGGAGTTCTGCCCGGCCTTGCTCCACAGCCGCGCCGCGACGGGCATGCCGCCGCCGAGGAAGGTCTCCACCTGGAAATGCGGCAGCTTCGCTTCCGCGCTGTCGCGGTCGCGAAGCAGCGTCGTCTGAGCGCGGCTGCGGGCTGCAGGCGACAGCGGCGCGTCGCCGGCGAAGATCTCGAACATCAGCCGGGCCGCCGCCAGGGGCGTCAACGCGTTCAGGTATTCGCCGGAACGGCCGGCATATTGCGCCTCGCGGCCGTAGCGCACGTCGTCCATAAGCTTCTGCGAGATGTTGCACTGCGCGAAATCTTCGGCGAAGCCGGCCCAGACGCCAGTGGTGAAAAACCTGTTCAGCCCCTCCCTCGCCTCCCGCCAGGTTTCGAACTCGGCCGCCGACAGCAGCGTGTCGCCGGTGGTGCCGGTCACGAGGTCGATCACGTAATTGGTGGCGGTGTTCGAGGACCAGAGGACCATGTCGCGGATCGCCCGCGACAGATCCTCGTGATCGGCGACGCGGCCCGCGTCGATGGCGTGCAGCACATGCACGAGGTGGAACGCCTTCACCAGGCTGCAGGGATAGCAGCGCCAGTCGCCGCGATAGGCGAAGCCGTCGGGCTGCCGGCCCGCGCCGGTCTCGCGCCAGGCGACGAAGCCGAAGCTGTCGGGGCGCAGCCCCTTGTCGCCGTGTCGTTCGACCAGTTCGGCGGCAAGGCCCTCGCAGCGCGCGGTCCAGTCGGGATCAGCCTTGAAAAACATGTGCGGAAACTCTCTCGAAGGAATGGGTCAGGCGGTGGAAGCCTTCCAGCAGCGGACGAGCCCTGCCGGTGGAACGGGCCGCATCGGCTGCGGCCTGTGGCAGGCGTCTTCCACCAGCGGGCAGCGGGTGGCGAAGCGGCAGCCGGGAAGGACGGCGAAGGGGTCGGGAATCTCGCCGGCGATGGGCTCGGCCAGTGCCTGCCGGCGGCGCACATCCGGCACCGCGGCGATCAGGGCGCGGGTGTAGGGATGGGCCGGGGCGGCGAACAGCGCGGCGCTGTCCTGCAACTCGACGATCTCGCCCAGATACATCACCGCCACCCGGTCGCAGAGATAGCGCACCACGTTCATGTCATGCGAGATGAACAGGATGGTCAGGCCCTTGTCGCGGTTCAGCCGCTTCAGCAGGTTGATGATCTGCGCCTGCACCGAGGCGTCCAGCGCCGAGACCGGCTCGTCGGCCACGAGGATCTCGGGGCCAGGGCAGAGCGCCCGGGCGATGGAGACCCGCTGGCGCTGGCCGCCCGAGAGCGCATGGGGGAACTTCAGCGCGGTCTCGGGCGACAGACTGACCTCGGCCAGGATCTCCTGCATCCGGGCGCGGCGCTCGGCTCGGGACAGCCGGGGGTGATACCGCGCCACCACCTCCTCGAGCTGCGCACCGATCGTCATGCGCGGGTTCAGCGAGGAATAGGGGTCCTGGAAGACCATCTGCAGCCGCCCGGCCGGGTCCGGCCCGTCGAGGGGCTGGCCGTCGAACAGCACCGCGCCGCCGTCGGCACGGTGCAGGCCGACGCCGAGCCGCGCCAGCGTGCTCTTGCCGCAGCCGCTCTCGCCGACGATGCCGAGGATCTCGCCGGGCCGCACCGCCAGATCGACGCCGCGCACCGCATGCAGTGAAATGCCGGGGCGGCGCGCCAGCGCATCGAGCAAGCCGCGCCTGACCGGGAAGCGGCGCTCGACCTTCTGGAACTCAAGCTGCGGCATCGGCGGCCTCGTTCAGGATGCAGGCGTCGAGATGGCCGGCGGCCAGCCCCTTGCGGGACAGGAGCGGCGGCGGACCGCCTTCGCGGCAGCGGGGCTGGGCAAGCGCGCAGCGCGGGGCGAAACGGCAGCCGGGCGGCGGGCTGATCAGGCTGGGCGGCGCGCCCTCGATCGGGGTCAGTTCCTCGTCGCGGCCGGTCTGGCCCGGCAGGGCGGCCAGCAGCGCCCGGGTGTAGGGATGCGACGGCGCGTCGAGCACCTCGCGCACCCGGCCCGACTCGACCAGTCGCCCGGCATACATCACCGCCATCCGGTCGCAGATCTGCGAGACCACGCCGAGATCATGCGTGACGAGGATGATCGAGGCGCCGAGGCTGTCGCGCCGCTCGCGCAGCAGCCGCAGGATCTGGTCCTGCACCGTCACGTCCAGCGCGGTGGTCGGCTCGTCAGCGATGATCAGCTTGGGGCGCAGCGCCAGCGCCATGGCGATGACCACCCGCTGCCGCAGCCCGCCGGAAAGCTCGTGCGGATAGGCGTCGAGCCGCCGCTCCGGCGAGGTGACATGCACGTCGCGCAGCAGTTGCAGCGCCTGGGCCCGGGCCTCGGTGCGCCCGACCTTGCGGTGCCGCAGGATCACCTCGGCGATCTGCTTGCCGATCCGCATCGTCGGATTCAGCGCCGTCAGCGGGTCCTGGAAGATGAAGGCAACGTCACGCCCCCTGACCTGCGCCAGCTCCCGCTCGGGCATGGCCGCCAGGTCGCCGGCCCCCTCCAGCAGGATCCGCCCGCCCGCAACCTTCGCCTGGGCGCCGCCGAACAGCCGCAGGATCGAGCGGCAGGTGGCCGACTTGCCGCAGCCGCTTTCGCCGACGATGCCGAAGATCTCGCCCGGGGCGACATCGAAGCTGACCCCGTCGACCGCCCGCGCCACGCCGGAGGGGCTCTGGAACTCGGTCCGCAGGTCGCGGATGCTCAGGAGGCTCATGCTCTATCCCTTCGGCTTCAGCGCGGTGGAGAGGCCCTCGCCCAAAAGCGAGAAGGCGATGCCGATCCAGACGATAGCGAGCCCGGGGAAGATGGTCATCCAGGGCGCCTCGCGCATGAAATCGATGCTCTCGACGATCAGCAGCCCCCATTCCGGGGCCGGCGGCTGCACGCCGAGGCCGAAGAACGACATGGCGGCCACCGCCTGCACCGTCAGCACCACATCGGACATCGAATAGACCAGCGCCGGGGTCAGGGCATTGGGCAGGATGTGGCGCAGCATCACCTGCAGCCGGCCATAGCGCAGGACCCGGGTCGCCTCGATGAATTCCAGCCGCGCGATCAAGAGCGTCTCGCCGCGGACGATGCGCGCGTAGCCGATCCAGTTCACGATGAAGAAGGCGATGTAGAGATTAGTCTCGCTGGGACCCAGCACGCCGACGATGGCGAGGACCAGCACGTAGAACGGGAAGGCCCAGACCACGTCGGTCAGCCGCATCAGCGCCGCGTCGATCCGGCCGCCGAAATAACCGGCCGCGAGGCCGATCAGCACGCCGATCGCCATCGGCCCGAAGACGCAGATCAGCGCCAGCCGCAGGTCATAGACCGCGCCCACCATCACGCGGGTGAAGATGTCGCGGCCGAAGTTGTCGGTGCCGAACCAGTGCAGCGCGGAAGGGGCCTGCATCGCGTCAGCGAAATCGAGCGCGAAGGGATCATAGGGCGACAGGAGCGGCGTCAGCGCCGTGGCACTGGCGGTCAGCGCCAGCATCAGCAGCCCGAGCGCCCCGGCGGGGCTGCGCAGCAGGTTTCTCAGCACGACCATCACTCACTCCAGCCGGACGCGCGGATCGGCCAGCGCGTAGCAGATGTCGGTGATCAGGTTCACCAGGACGACCATGATGGCGAAGAATACGGTCAGCCCGCGGATCACCGGCAGGTCACGCGAGACGATGGCGTCGATCAGCAGCGAACCTAGACCGGGTGCCGAGAAGATCTTCTCCACCACCACCGTGCCGCCGATGATCCAGCTGATGCGGACGCCAATGATCGAGATCGTCGAGATCAGGCTGTTGGGCAGCACATGGCGCAGGAACACCTCGCGACGGCGCAGCCCCTTGGCGCGCGCCGTGTCGATGTAATCGGCCTGCATCGTGTCGATCAGCGCGGCGCGCAGGCTCTGCTGGATCAGCGCCGCGGTGGAGAGGCCGACCACCAGCGACGGCAGGAACAGCCGGTGCAGGTTCTCAAGCAGGCCCTCGCCTACGCCACCAGTGGGAAACCAGCCCATCCCCAAAGCAAGTCCCAGGATCAGCACGTAGCAGAGCCAGAAGGGCGGGACGGCGATCAGCACCACGAAGACCTGCCGGATCGCCACATCTGCGAGCCGCCCTCGGTTGGCGGCGGCGAGGATGGCGAAGGGCAAGGCGATGACCAGCGCGATCACCGTGGAATAGGCGACGATAGCCAGCGTGTAGGGCAGCCGCTCCGCCACCAGGGTGATGATCGGCTGCTTGTGGAAAATCGAGACGCCGAAGCTGCCGGTCAGGCAGTCGCGCAGGAAATATAGATACTGGACCCAGAGCGGCTTATCGAGCCCCCAGAGCTCGCGCATCGCCTGCAGCTCCTCGGCGCTGGCCCGCGTCCCCATGGCGCGCGAGGCCGGGTCGCCGGGCATGATCTGCAGCAGGAGGAAACTGAGCAGGGTGATCCCGATCAACACCGGGACGAGCATCAGCAGGCGCTTGAGGATTGCGAGGATCATAGGGTCTCGGATCAGGCGGCGCAGCAGGGGCGCAGGGAAAGGCTCGGGACGGGCAGCGACCCCTTGCGGGGCCGCGGCGGTGTCTCAGTTCTCGATCGACACTTCCTCGAGGCGGAAGTTCGAGGTCGGCAGCACCTCAAAGCCCTTCACCCCGTCCTTCACCGCCCAGGCCGAAGCCGGGTGGTAGAGGAAGATGTAGGGCGCGCCGTCATGCAGGATCTGGACCATCTCCTGGAACATCTCGCCGCGCTCCGGGCCGTCCAGCGCCTTGCGCTCGGCGGCGTAGAGCTCGTTCAGCCGGTCGCTGCGCCACTCGGTGTGATAGGCGTTGGCCCGTTCCGGGTTCACGCCGACGAAGCCGATGATCTGGTCGGGGTCGATGGTGTCCGAAGTGGTGTAGGAGACCGACATCTCGTAATTGCCGGCCTTGGTGGTCTCCCACTGGGTGCCGCCCTCCAGCATCTGCACCTTCAGCTTCACGCCCACCTGCTGCAGCATCGCCTGCAGCGCGATGGCGGCGTTCCGGCTGGTCGCCGCGCCAGAATCCACCACCAGCTGCGCCTCGAACCCGCCGGCATAGCCGGCCTCGGCAAGCAGCTCCTTGGCGCGGGCCGGATCATAGGCATAGGGGGTGAGGTCGGGGTCGGCATAGGCCATGACCGGCATGGCCGAGGCGGCGGGCTTGCCCGCGCCGTAGAGCACGCCCTGCACCAGCGCCTCCTTGTCCACGGCGAGGTTCAGCGCCTGGCGCACCCGCTCGTCGTCGAAGGGTTTCTTCGTGGTGTTCAGCTGCACGAAATCGGCGCGGTAGGGGATGGTCTGGCCGACGCTGATGCCGTCCTTGGCGTCCAGCGCCTCCAGCTGGTTCAGTGGCGGGTCGAGCGCGATGTCCACCTCGCCCGCTTCCAGCTTGATGACCCGCGCCGAAGGCTCGGTCACGATCTCGAGCACGGCCGCGTCGACATGCGGCTTGCCCTCCTGCCAGTAATGCGGGTTCTTTTCCAGCTCGATCTTCGAGCCGCGGTTCCAGGCCTTCAGCACGAAAGGACCCGAGCCGACCGGCGCCTCGAAGAAGGCCTCGCCCTTGGCCTCGACCTGCGCCTTGGGCAGGATCGCCGCGGCGAAGAGCGCGAGGTTGTTGAAGGCCGGGGTAAAGGGCTCCGCCAGGGTCATGACGATCTCGTGGTCGTTCATGATCTGGAAACCGGTGATCGGACGATAGAAGCGGCCCCAGCCCGAAGCCTCGGATGCGGCGCGGGCGATGGAGAACTGCACGTCCTCCGCCGTCACCGGGGTGCCGTCGGAGAATTTGGCGTCGCGCAGCTTGAAGGTCAGCGTCAGCCCGTCCTCCGACACGGTCCAGCTTTCGGCAAGGCCGGGCTCCAGCCCTTCGCCGGTCCTGTCCGGGCGGATCAGCGTGTCGAAGATCAGCAGTTGCGTCCAGATCGAGCCGTTGTCGCTGGTGGCGATCGGGTCGAGGCTCAGCGGGTCAGAGCTCATCGCCACGCGCAGGGTCTCGGCCTGGGCAGCAAGGCCGGTCATCGCCACGGCCGTGGCCAGCAGCAGCGCCTTCATCGTCATTCGGGGGATCATCAGCGGGTTCTCCATAACCTGTCGGGAAGCGCGTCGTTCTTCGTCCCGACGACGACCGCGCAGTCGACTCGGGTTGCGGAGTTCATGTTAGACAGCCGGCGCCTGCTGGAATAATAATTAATAATTGGCCCACTATCAGCGGAGTGATGATGAACCTTCGGGAACTGGAACTGTTCGGCACGCTGATGCGGGTCGGCACCACGATCGAGACGGCGCGCCTCCTCGGCATCTCGCAGCCTGGGGTCAGCGGCCAGCTGAAGAGGCTGGAGATGCGGCTGGGCTTCTCGCTGTTTCACCGTGCCGGCAACCGGCTGGAGCCGACGCGCGAGGCCAACGAGCTCTTCGCCATGGCGCAGCCGATCTTCGGCACCCATGCCCATGTGAAGGCCAAGCTGCCCAGCCTGCGCGACTTGGCCGAGATGCCGGTGGCGATCTCGGCGACGCCGGCGCTGGTGGAGAGCTTCATCGGCCCGATCCTGATCCGCGCCGGCTATCTGAACTGGAAGAAGCGCATCATCCTGCGGGTGCACTCCCCCGAGGACGATCTGCGCAGCGGCGAGGCCGACATCGGCCTGCAGATGGCGGTGCCGCCGCGCGCCGAATTCCAAGCGCATGTGGTGGGAAAGATCCCGCTGGTGGCGGTGCTGCCGGAGCAGCATGCCCTGGCCGCGCTGCCGGAACTCACCTGCGCGTCGATCGCGCCACATCCGCTGGTCTGCTACAACAAGGACTGGTCGCCGATGGGCTTCACGATCCACGAGGCCTTCTTGGCGCAGGGGCTGAGCTACGACCCGGCCTGCGTCGTGCCCTTCTGCTCCAACGTCTGCAGCATGGTGCGCGCCTGCGGCGGGATCGGCATCGTCGACGCGATGACCGCGCATGACTACGGCATGCAGGGGCTGGTCTGGCGGCCGATCCGCGACATGCCCAACGTCTCGATCATCGCCTTCCACCGCCGCAACGAGCCGATGCGGGCCCCGGTGCAGGACCTGCTGACCGCCTTCCTCGCCGGCGAGACCGCCGTCTGAGGCCGCTGCGCCATGGGCGTCCCGGCCAGGGATGCCAGCGGGCGGGTTCCCCATCGCCTCCTTCATCGTAACCCAAATATCCCGGGGGTGCGGGGGCTGGCCCCCGTTGGCGGTCCGTCGCTGCAGCCGCCCCTCAGCGGCGGCGCATCAGCCTGAGGCATGGTTTGGGATGGGCCGGGGAATAGTCAGTTGAAGCCGGGCCCCCGCCAGCCGATCACCGGGAGGACAGGATGCGCCGGGGCCTAGCCCCGGGCGCCCATCCGCCATGAGGGAGGACATACCATGACATCCGACGCGATTTCCCGCAGCACGGCGCTCGACGCGCTGTTCAACCCTTCGAGCGTGGCGGTGGTCGGCGCCTCGGCCGACGCCAGCAAGACCGGCGGCCGCCCGGTGGCCTATCTGCAGAAACATGGTTTTTCCGGAGCGATCTGGCCGATCAACCCCAAGGCGGCCGAGATCGCCGGGCTGAAGAGCTACGCCGCGGTCGATGACCTACCCGCCGCCCCCGACGCCGCGATCGTGCTCCTGGGGGCCGAGCGGGCGCATCTGGCGGTGCGCGATCTGGCCCGGCGCGGCACCAAGCTGGCCATCGTGCTGGCCAGCGGCTTCGGCGAGGCGGGCGAGGCCGGCATGGCCCGGCAGCAGCAGCTGCGCGAGGCCGCGGGCGGCATGCGGCTGCTCGGCCCCAACACCATCGGCGCGCTGGACCTGCACAGCCGGATCGTGCTGTCCGCCAGCGGTGCGCTGGAAGGCGACGACCTGCCGGCAGGCGGCATCTCGCTGGCCTCGCAGAGCGGCGGCATCCTTGGGGCGCTCTTATCGCGCGGCGCGGCGCGCGGCATCGGCTTCGCCAAGCTCGCCTCCACCGGCAACGAGATCGACCTCGATCTGGCCGACCTGATCGCGCATTACACCGCCGACGCCGACACGCGGGTGATCTCGGTCTATGCCGAGGGCATCCGCTCGGTGGAGAAGTTCCGCACCGCCGCCCTCGCCGCGCGGGACGCGGGCAAGCCGGTGGTGGTGTTCAAGGTCGGCCGGTCGGAGTTCGGAGCGCGGGCGGCGGTCTCGCATACCGGGGCGATGGCGGGCGAGGACCGGGTCTATGACGCGCTGTTCCGCCAATGCGGCGTGATCCGGGCCGAAAGCTTCAGCGACCTGCTCGACATCCCGGCCATGCTGGCCAGCGGCCGGCGGATGGCAGGCCGCCGGGTCGCCGTGCTCACCTCCACCGGCGGCGCCGGCAGCCTGGTCGCCGACGCCTGCGGCATGGCGGGGCTGGACGTGCCGCTGCTCGACGAGGCCACCGCGGCGAAACTCTCGGGCCTGCTGCAGGCCGAGGAGCCGATGACCGGCAACCCTGTCGATGTGACGCTCGCCGGGGTGAAGCCCGAGATCATGACCGCCGCCACCGAGGCGCTGCTGGCCTCGGACCGAGTGGATGGCGTGGTCGTCGTCGTCGGCTCTTCCGCCCTCGCCCAGCCGGAGATCGCCGTCGAGGCGATCCGCAACGGGGCGGCGCGCAGCGGCAAGCCGATCGTCGCCTATGTCAGCCCCGAGGCACCGCATATCCTGCGCCGCCTGAACCTGCAGGGCATCCCGGCCTTCACCGCGCCAGAAACCTGCGCCGTGGCGCTGACGGCGGCGCAGCCGCTTGCGCCGGCTGGGCAGGTCTCCACCGCCCCGCTGCCCGCAGCGCCCGAGGTGCGCAGCGGCACGCTGAACGAGGCGGAGTCGCGCGATCTCTTCGCCCACTTCGGCCTGACCGGCGCGGCGCAGCGGATCGTGCAGGGCGAGGCCGAGGCCGAGGCGGCGGCCCGGGCGCTCGGCGGCAAGGTCGTGCTGAAGGTGCTGTCGCAGGCCATTGCCCACAAATCCGATGTCGGCGGCGTGAAGGTCGGCCTCACCACAGAAGACATCGGCCCGGCGCTCACAGCGATGCGGGCCCATCTCGAGGCGCAGTCCCTGCCCCGCCCCGAGGGCTTCCTGGTGCAGAAGATGCTGAGCGGTGGCATCGAGTTCATCCTCGGCTTCCGCCGCGATCCGCAGCTGGGTCCGCTGGTGCTGCTCGGCGCCGGCGGGGTGATGGCCGAGGTGATGGGCGACAGCGCGATCCGGCTCTTGCCGCTGGGCGAGGCCGACGCGCGCGACATGGTGCGCGAGCTGCGACTGTCGAAGCTGCTCGACGGCTACCGCGGCGGCCCGCGCCACGATGTCGAGGCCCTGATTCAGGCCATCCTCTCGCTGGCCCGGATGGGCGAGGCGATGGGCGAGCGGCTCTTGGAGGCCGAGATCAACCCGCTGTTCGTGCTGCCCGAGGGCGAGGGCGTGGCGGCGGCGGACGGGCTGGTGGTCACCGCCTGACAGGCGCAGGAACGGCCCGGGCGCGGCTTCGCGCCCGCGGTCTTACCCGCCCGGAAGGCGACCATGCAGAAGGCCGCAGGCGGATGCCTGCGGCCTTAATCTTGTCGTCGAAGGATCAGGCCTTGGTCTTGTTCAGGAAGGCCTCGACCGAGGCGCGGTGCTCGGCGCTGGTGTAGCAGATCGCCTGCGCCTCGCGGCCCAGGGTGAAGATCTCGTCGGCAGTGCTCTCGAAGGTCTGGTCGAGGATGGCCTTGGTCAGGGCGACGGCGGCGGGCGAGCCTTGGCTCAGCTCCTCCGCCCACGCCTGGGCCTCGGCCAGCAGCGCCTCCGGGGCGGCGATGCGGTCGACCATGCCGATGCTGAGCGCTTCCTCGGGCTCGACGACGCGGCCGGTGAGGATCAGTTCCTTGGCCTTCGACAGGCCGACGCGGCGCGGCAGGAAGTACATCCCGCCGCCATCCGACACGAGGCCGCGCTTGATGAAGCTCATCGAGAGCTTGGCACCTTCCGCCACGATGATGAAGTCGCAGGCCAGCGCCATGTCGAGGCCGAGGCCGAAGGCCGCGCCGTTCACCGCGGCGATTACCGGCTTGGACAGGTTGCGGATGACGCCGACGCCGCGATGGGTCTGCTTCTGCCGCTTCCAGCCGTTGAAGGCGACCTCGCCCGCCGGGGCGTCGAGCCGCGCCCGCATCCCGCCGATGTCGCCACCCGAGCAGAAGCCCTTGCCTGCCCCGGTGAGGATCACCGCGCGGACCTCGCGGCTCGCGTCGGCCCAGTCGAAGGCGGCGATCAGCTCGGCGCGCATCTCGTCGTTGAGCGCGTTGCGCAGTTCGGGCCGGTTCAGCGTGATGGTGGCGACCCCGTTCGTCAGAGAGACGAGGATATGGGTCATGGCCTGCGGGCCGGCGCCGGAGGAGATCTGGTTCATGTCAACACGTCCTGCAACAAGGTTCGGGAAAATTCAGGATCCGGCGGCCCGGGGGGCGCCGGCGGCGGTCAAGTGGCGGGGCAGTTTCTGCCCGGTGAGGATGCAGGCCTTCAGCCGTCCGGTGTCGTCGGGATCCAGCAGGGTCGCGGCCAGCTCGTCGAATTTGGCGGCCAGTTCGGCATCGGTCAGCGGATCGTCGGGATCGCCCTTGCGGGTCTCCTGGAAGTGCTCCAGCACCCGGCCGTCCATCAGCTCCACCCGCAGGCGCGCCATGCGGCGGCGCGGATAGGCGGCGGCGATCTCGGGGTCCTCGGCGACATGTACCAGCGGCATGACGGCGCGGATGTCGAGCCGGGCGAGGGCTTCGGGGGTGAAGGCGGCCATCCGCACCCCGCCCAGCACCAGAAGCGCGCCGACGCAATATTGCAGACTGAAGCGCGCATCACGGGCGCTCTCCACCTGCATCCGGTCGCATATCGACCGGGTCGGGCCATAGCCGCGCACGTCGATCCGGCGGATGTCGGCGGCGCTGAAGGGAACCTTCGCCTGCAGCGCGCGCAGCCCGTCCAGCGTCGGGAAGATATGACCGCAGCAGCCGTGGTTCTTGAAGGTCATGCGCGAGATCGGCGTCCAGTCGCCTAAGCCCTCCAGAGCGGCCGACCAGTTGCCGGTATCCTCCCCGGTCGCCGCGGCATAACCATGCGGCGCGTGCAGGCTGTCGAGCGAGCCTGTAACGCCAGCGGCGGCCGCCAACCCGGCGAGGACGCCGGCCTCGGCCGCGTGGCCGCTATGCAGGGTCTTGGTGACGCCCTGGCCCTGCAGGTTCTCCTGATGGCCGCCGGCGAAGCTGGTGGCGATAGCGATGGCATTACCGATCACCCCAGCGTCGCCGCCCTTCAGCATCGCCACCGCCGTCGCCGCCCCGAGCGTGCCGACCGTCGCAGTGATGTGCCAGTTGCGGTAATGGCTCGGCTGCAGCGCCACGGCGATCCGGCAACCGACCTCGTAGCCGCCGATCACCGCGCGCAGGAATGCCTCGTTGCTGGCCCCGATGTCCTGCGCCACCGCCAGCGCCGCCGAGATCGTCGGGCTGCCGGGGTGGTAGCCGCCATCGCGGTAGATGTCATCGAATTCCGCGGTGTGGCTGGCCACGCCGTTCAGCAGCGCGGCATGGCGCGAAAAGCCCGCCCCACCATCGACATACGCCACCGCCGCACCTGCGCCGCGCCCCGGGGCCAGCGCTCGGGCCAGAGCCACGACCGGACCCTCGGCGCAGCCCGGCAGCAACGAGGCGAACCAGTCCAGCACGGCGCGGCGCGCGTCATGCTCCACATCGGCGGACAAGGGGCGGCGGTTCCACTCCGCGGCAGCCGCCGCAAGTTCGAGCAATGGGTTCGTCATCTTTCGCCTTCCCGGGCGGCAGGTCCGGTCCCGCCACCTCCTCACTATGCCGCACGCTGCGCGGGCGGTTCGTCTGATAAAATGTCGCGCAGCACAGGCTTGCGGTCAGCCTCGGCGCACAGGACGCGGCCGTTCAGCCCCGCTTCAGCAGCAGGCCGCCGTCGACCGGCAGCAGCACGCCGGTGACATAGCGCGCCTCGTCCGAGGCAAGGAACACCGCCGCATGCGCCACGTCCCAAGCGTTGCCCATGAAGCCCATCGGCACCAATCCGTCGCGTTCGCCTCGGATCTCGGCATGGCTGCGGCCGGTCTCGCGCACCCGGCGCTCGATGGCCATCGGCGTGTCGATCAGCCCGGGCACGATGACATTGGCCCGCACCCCGTGACCGGCGTTCTCGGCCGCGACATGCTGGGTCATGGTGTTGATCGCGCCTTTCGAGGTCTTGTAGGCCAGCGTCGGGCGCTTCGACAGCGAGGAGGTCGAGGAGATGTTGATGATCGCGCCGGACCGCCTGTCGCGCATGCCCGGGAGCGCATGCTTGCACAGCATGAATATGCTCTTGAGATTCAGGGTCAGGATGCGGTCCCAGTCCTCGACCGGCAGGTCATAGGTCGGCCGGTCGCCGGTGGAGGTGCCGATGTTGTTGTGTAGGATGTCGATGCGGCCATGGCGGCGCTCCGCCTCCGCCACGACGGCAGCGCAGGCCGCCTCTTCGGTCACGTCGGCCGCCAGAACGCTCGCCCCCCGGTCGCCGCCCGGAAGTCCGGCGAGCGCTGCGCGGGTTTCCTCGGCCCACTCGGCGTTGCGGTCCACCAGCAGGCAGGTCGCGCCCTCCTCGGCGAAGCGGATCGCCGTGGCCCGGCCGTTGCCGATGCTGGAGCCGGGCTGCTGCCCTGCCCCGACGATCACCGCGATCTTCCCCTCCAGCCTGCCCGCCATTCCCGCACCCTCCCCGGTTTCTCTGATCGGCGGTCAGGTTAGCAGCAAGAAGAACTGGTGAAGACAGATCAGAGGTTTGGCAAACCAGAGGTGCTCTTTGTGCGCCGCGGCGCCGCGAGCGTGGCTTGTGCCCCTTCCCCGGCCTTGAAGAACTCCGGCGCCTCGCCGACCTGCTCCAAGAGCCAGTCGATGAAGCGGCGGGTCTTCACGTTGACCGATGTTGCGGTCGGCCAGACGACATAGAAGGCCGCCCCGGTCGGGATCGGCCGGTTGATCGGGCAGACCAGCCGGCCGTCGCGGATACTGTCCTGCAAAAGACCCAGCTGGCCGATCGCCATGCCGAAGCCCTGCTCGGCCGCCGAGAAGGTCAGCAGCGAGGTGTCGAACTCCATCTGCCGGTGGCGCGAGATGTCGACCTTCAGCGTCTCGGCCCAGAACTCCCAGGCGCGGCGGCGGTAGCGCGCATGCAGCAGGTCGCATTCCGCCAGATCCTCCGGCGCGCGGATCGGCCCCGCCTTGTCGAGGTAGCGCTGCGAGCAGACGACATCGACTTCCTCGTCGAACATCTTGCGGCTGCGCGCATCGCGCCAGCTGCCCGAACCAAGCTGCACCGCCACGTCGAGATGCGTGCCGCGGAAATCCAGCGGCTCCACACGCGTGTCGAAGCGCACGCGGATGTCGGGGTAGCGTTCGGTGAAATCGGCCAGCCGCGGCATCAGCCAGTGATGCGCGAAGGTCGGGTAGACCCGCAGGTTCACCGTGCTCTGCGTCTCCTGGTTGATGATCCGCCGGGTGCAGGATTCCAGCTCGTCGAACAGGCCCGAAATCTCCAGCCCGAAGGCGCGACCCACCTCGGTCAGCTTGGCGGAACGGGTGCCGCGCTCGAACAGGCTGACGTTCAGGTAGTTCTCGAGGATGGCGATCTGGCGGCTGATCGCCACCTGGCTCACGCCCAGCTCGCGCGCCGCCGCCGTGAAGGTCTTGTGGCGCGACGCGATGGCGAAGGCCCGCAGCGGGTTCAGCGGAAGGTTCAGCCGTCGCATTTGCATAATCGGAGGTTTCCCCAGGTCAACCAAAGGCCAGTCAAACTTCGTTCAAGTTAGTCTAGATCTCGAGCCAAGCCAAGTGGTGCGGGCAAATGCTTCGGGCGGCGGCTCCTGCGCGGGACGCCGACCGCAGACCTCCGCGAGCGCGGGATGCGCCGGCCACGGGTGAAACGGGGGGAGAAAATCATGGCGGGACGCCTGTCTGGCAAGGTTACGATCATCACCGGCGCGGGAAGCGTCGGTCCGGGCTGGGGCAATGGCCGCGCTGCGGCCGTGCTTTTCGCGCGCGAGGGGGCGACGGTGATCGCCACGGACATCAAGGCCGAGGCCATGGAGGAAACGGCGGCGCTACTGCGCGAGACCGGGGCCGAGCATCAGTTGGAGCTTTGCGACGTGACCGACGCCGGCTCGATCGCCGGGCTGGTGGCGCGGGTGATGGAGCGGCACGGCCGCATCGACGTGCTGGTGAACAACGTCGGCGGCTCGGCGCGCGGCGGGGCGGTCGAGATGACCGAGGAAACCTGGCTGACGCAGCTGAATTATAACCTTACCAGCGTCTTCCTGACCTGCAAGCATGTCCTGCCGGTGATGAAGGCGCAGGGCGGCGGGTCGATCATCAACACCGCCTCCACATCGGGCACGCGCTGGACCGGCGCGGCGCAAGTGGCCTATGCGGCGGCGAAGGCCGGGGTGATCCAGTTCTCCAAGGTGACGGCAGTGGAATACGCCCCGCACAACATCCGGGTGAACACGGTCGTGCCGGGCCAGATGCACACGCCGATGGTCGAGGTCCGGCTGGCCGGGCAGCGGTCGGGCGGCGATGTCGAGGCGCTTCTGGCCAAGCGCCAGTCGCGGATACCGCTGCCCTTCATGGGCGACGGGCGCGACACGGCGCAGGCGGCGCTGTTCCTCGCTTCGGACGATGCGCGGTTCGTGACCGGGACCGAGATCGTCGTCGACGGGGGCATGTCGGCGCGTTGTGACTGACGCCCCTGCCTCTTCCGGCGCGGTGCTGCGGCGGTTCCTGCGACTGGCGCTGTTCATCGGCCTCGGGGCCTGCGGCGGCTGGCTGTTCCAGCGCATTGGCTCGCCGCTGCCCTGGATGATCGGGCCGCTGGTGGTGACGGCGCTGCTGTGCCTGACCGGAGCCCTGCCGACTCAGGTGCCGAACCGGCTGCGGCCTTTCGGCCAGGTCGTGGTGGCCAGCCAGGTCGGCCTGACCTTCACCAGCGAGACGCTGCATGTGGTGCTGGAACTGGGTCCGGTGATCCTGGGCACAGCGATGATGACGCTGGTCTGCATCCTGCTCGTCACGCTCGTCTTCTCGCGTTGGAGCGGGATGACCTTGGCGCAGGGCTTCCTCGCCAATGTGCCGACCAGCCCGGTCGAGGCCGCGGCCATGGCGGTGGAGAACAGGGTCGATCCGGTTCCGGTGATCTTCTCCCAGACCCTGCGGCTCTCGGCGGTGGTGCTGGTGCTGCCCTTCGGCCTGTTCGCGCTGGAAGGCTGGCCGGCCGGGCGCGGCATGCCCCATGCCGACGTGCCGATCCAGCCGCTGAACATCGTGCTGCTGCTGGCCTGCGGCTTCGCGGCAATGCACCTGTTCCGCTGGCTGAGGATCCCCAATCCGAACTTCCTCGGCCCGCTGGCCGCCACCGCCACGCTGGCGGTGTCCGGCTACGGCTTGCCGCCCTACCCTGCGGTGATCCTCTCGGCGGCGCAGGTGGTGCTGGGCTGCTGGCTCGGCTCCACCTTCCGCCGAGAGCTGGTGGCGCGGGCGGGACGGCTGACGCTGACCTGCCTCGTCTCGATCCTGACGCTTCTGGCGGCCTGCTCGCTGGGCGCGGCGGGAATCGCGCAATTGGCGGGCATGGACTGGCGGCTGCTGGTGCTGGGCGCCGCGCCGGGCGGGGTCACGGAAATGGCGCTAACCGCCAAGTTCCTCGGCCAGAACGCCACCATCGTCACCGCCTTCCACCTGACGCGCATCTTCATCTTCATGCCAAACATCCCTTGGATCGTCGCCGTCATCGCCCGCTACGAACGGCGGCGGCTTCGTCCGGAAAGCGAGGACAAATGACCCAGTTTCGCCCCCTGCCCCAAGACCGGCCCGCCCGCATCGCCGTGCTGGACGACTACATGGGCGTCGCGCACCGGCTGGCCCCTTGGGCTCAGTTGGCAGGCAAGGCCGAGGTGGAGTTCCTCACTGAGGTGCTGCCGCAGGATCTCGACGCCGCCGCCGCCCGGCTACAAGGCTATGACGCGATCTGCCTCTTGCGCGAACGCAGCGCCATGCCGGGCGAGCTGCTGCGGCGGCTGCCCGGGCTCAAGGCCATCGCCGCGACCGGCCGGCAGAACCGCACATTGGATCAGGCCGCCGCCGACGACCTCGGCATCGCCGTGATGACCACCACCGGCAGCGGCAACGGCGTCTATGCCACGGTGGAGCTGGCTTGGGGGCTGATCATCGCGCTGATGCGCCACATTCCCGAGGAATGCGCCGGGATGCGCGAGGGTGCCTGGCAGACCCGGTTGGGCAATGCGCTTTACGGGCGCAGCATCGGGCTCGTCGGCTTGGGCAAGCTCGGCACGCGCATGGCGCAGATCGCCCGGGCCTTCGGCATGGAGGTGCTGGCCTGGAGCCCGAACCTGACGTCGGAGCGGGCCGAGGCGGCCGGTGCGCGCTATCTGCCGAAGGCGGAGCTGCTGCGGACCGCCGATGTCGTCTCGCTGCATCTCGTGCTGGGGCCAACGACCCGCGGAATCCTCGGCGCCATCGATCTGGCGCAGATGAAGCCGGGGGCGATCCTGATCAACACTGCACGCGGTCCGCTGGTCGATACGCCGGCGCTGGTCGACGCGCTGCGCGACGGGCCCCTGCGCGGCGCGGGCATCGATGTCTACGACCACGAGCCGCTGGCCGCCGATGCGCCGATCCGGCGGCAGGCCAACGCCCTGATCACTCCGCATCTGGGCTATTCGGTGCAGGAGACCTTCGAGGCCTTCTACGGCGAGACGGTGGAAAATCTCGAAAGCTGGCTGGCCGGCGCGCCCACCCGCCTCGCTGCACAAGGAGAACCGCGCAAATGAGACTTGCTCCCCCCGATCCCGCCGGAATGACCCCCGACCAGAAGCGGGTGCATGACACCATCACCAGCGGCCCGCGCGGCCGGGTGCGTGGCCCCTTGGCCATCTGGCTCCACCGACCGGAGCTGGCGGAGGCGGCGCAGGCGCTGGGGGCCTATTGCCGCTACGGCTCCTCCTTGGAACCCCGCCTGTCGGAACTGGCCATCCTCTGCATGGCGGTGATCTGGCGGTCGGAGTTCGAATGGTGGGCGCACAAGCCGATCGCGCTGAAGGCAGGCCTGTCCGCGGCCGCGGTCGAGGCGCTGCGCCAGGGCGGGGCCCCGGACTTCGCCGATCCCGAGGAAGCGCTGGTGCATGAGGTGGTGCAGGCGCTTTCCGTGCAACGCCGGCTGGAGGATGCGCTCTACGCGCGGGCCGAGGCCGGGCTGGGCCGCGACCGGCTGGTCGATCTGGTCGGGCTCTGCGGCTACTACACGCTGATCTCGATGACACTGAACGCCTTCGAAGTGCCCCTGCCCGAGGGCGCGCAGCCGGAGCTTTCCGCCGGCTGAAAACCTCCCCCGTAAATGCAGAAGCCCGGCTCGCGCCGGGCTTCTGTCTGTCTGCCGTGCCGAAGGATCAGTTGGCGACGATGCTGCGCTCGGTCGCCAGCGTCTTCCACAGATCCATTTCCTTCTCGACCTGCGCCTTGAATTCGTCGGCGCTGTCCTTGCCGGCGATCACGAAGTTGTCGGCCAGCACCTTCTTGAAGCTGTCGGTAGCCAGCGCAGCATGCATGTCGCTGTTGATCTTCTCGACCAGGGCCGGATCCATACCGCCCGGGCCGAACAGGCCGACCCAGCTGTTGATGTCGATGCCGTCGACACCCGCCTCGGCGCTCGCCTCGACATCCGGCAGAAGCTCGTAGCGTTCCGACCCAAGCACGACCAGCGCCTTGACCTGGCCGTTGTTCACATAGGGCATCACGCTGGCGGTGTTGCTGATGTAGACATCGGCATGGCCGCCCATCAGGTTCACTTGGGCGTCGCCGCCGCTGGAGAAGTGCACGATGTCGGCGTCCAGCCCGGCCTGCTGGATCAGCAGCTCCTCGGTGAAGTGGCTCGATGTGCCCACACCGGCTGTCGCGAAGAACATCGGCCGCTCCTTGGCCTCGGCGATGAAGTCCGCGAAGGTGGTGGCGTTCACCGCCGCGCCCGCCACGGCCATGTACGGGCTGGTCGCGACCATGCCGATGGCGGTGATGTCGGTCTTCGGATCGAAGGGCAGATCGTTTTGCACCGCCGGTGCGGTGGCCACTGCGGGAGTGTTTACCAGCAACGTGTAGCCATCCGGCTCGGCCTGCGACAGTGCGGCGGTGCCGATCATCGAGCCCGCGCCGGCGCGGTTCTCGACTACGACGGGCTGACCCCAGATCTGCTGCAGCTCATGCGCCAGCTGGCGGCCGATCAGGTCGGTCGACCCGCCGCCGCTGTAGGGCACGATCAGCGTGATCGGCTTGGACGGGAAGTCCTGCGCGGCGGCTGCGGCGCTGCTGAGACCGAGGGCCACCATGGCGGCTGTTAGCATCTTCATCTTCAAACTCCTCCCTTGAGTTGGTCACGGACGGGCCGGGCGCGGCGTTTCCACCGGCATGGCCCGTGGGGGATCCGGGACGCGCGCGCCCCGGACGGTCGTTGCGGGCCGGTCAGTCCTCCTGCCCGGCGGTGAGCTTGCGGTCGCGCATCCGGGCCTTCTGGCGCATCCCGGCCCAGATGCTCCAGATCAGCACGAGGGCGGTGATGCCAAGCACGACGCCGGTGATCGGGCGCTCGATGACGGCGCTGAAATCGCCCCGGGCCAATACCATGGCGCGGCGGAAGTGCTGCTCTACCAGCGGACCGAGTACGAAGCCGAGAAGCAGCGGCGCAGCGGGCATGCCGAAGATTCGCATCGCATAGCCGAGCGCGCCGAAGCCCATCACCGCCATCACGTCGAAGGCGCTGTAGTGCACGCTGTAGGCGCCGATGCAGATGAACATCAGGATCGCCGGGTAGAGCAGGTGATAGGGCACGCTCAGCAGCCGGACCCAGAGGCCGATAAGCGGCAGGTTCAGCACCACCAGCAGCAGGTTGCCGATCCAGAAGCTCATGATCAGGCCCCAGAACAGCTCCGGCTGGTCGGTCACCAGCTTGGGGCCTGGGTGGATGCCATGCACCATCAGCGCGCCGATCATCAGCGCCATCGTGGCGCTGCCCGGGATGCCGAGCGACAGGGTCGGGATGAAGGCGGTCTGGTCGGCGGCGTTGTTCGCCGATTCCGGCGCGACGACGCCCTCGATCGCGCCCTTGCCGAAACGCTCGGGCTCCTTGGAGATGCGCTTCTCCACCCCGTAGGACACGAAGGCCGCGACGGTCGGCCCGGTGCCCGGCAGCGCGCCGAACAGTGATCCCAGCGTCGAGGACCGGAACATCGGCCCCCAGGAGCGGCGGAAATCGTCGCGGGTCGGCATCAGCTTGCGCAGGGTGATCGCCTTGGGGTCGAGTTGCCGCGCGGCGGTGCGGCCGATCGAGCTGACGATCTCGGCCACGCCGAACAGCCCCATGGCCAGCGCGCTGATGCTCAGCCCGTCTAGCACGGAAAGCGAGCCGAAGGTGAAGCGCGCGGTGCCGCTCTGCGGGTCCATGCCCACCGTGGCCAGCAGGATGCCGAGCGCCACCATGGCGAGGCCCTTCACCACCGAGGCATCCGACACCGAGGAGGCCGCAACCAGCCCCAGCAGCATCAGCGCGAAATACTCCGCCGAGCCAAAGGACAGCGCCCAGGAGGCGACCACCGGCGTGAAGACGCTTAGCACGATGATGCCGTAGATCCCGCCGTAGAACGAGGCGACGGCCGTCATCGCCAGCGCCACGCCCGCCCGGCCCTGCTGGGCCATCGGGTAGCCGTCGAGGCAGGTGACGGCGCTGGAGGTGGTTCCGGGAATGTTCAGCAGGATCGACGCCGTGCTGCCGCCATAGGCGGTGCCGTAGTAGATCCCGGCCAGCATGATCAACGCGGTGGTCGGCTCCAGATGGAAGGTCATCGGGAAAAGCATCGAGATGGCCGCCAGCGCGCCCAAGCCCGGCAGGACGCCGATCAGCGTGCCGACGAATACGCCGAAGAAGCAGTACATCAGGTTGACCGGCGTCAGAGCCGTGTCGAGCCCGAGAGCGATATTGGAGATCAGGTCCATTCAGAAAGGCCAGTTCACGAGAGCGATGGGCAGTTGCAGGGCGACGATGAACACCAGCCAGGCCGACGCTCCCAGCACGGCGGCGAGCACGAACCGTCCGACGACGCTCAGCTTTCGCTCCGCCAGCGTGGAAACCAGGGTGCAGGCCAGAACGGCGGGCAAGAGGCCAAGCGGGCGGATCGTCAGGGCGAAGGCCAGCACGCTGCCGAGGATGACCAGCGGCACGAAGATCCGGATCTCGCCCCGCTGCGGCAGGCTCGAGAAGGAGCCGAAAATGATGACCAGCCCGAAGACCGCGAGCAGCACGCCGAGCGCCACCGGCACCATGCCCGGACCCATCCGGGTGACGGTGCCGACGGTGTAGTGGATCGCCGCATAGCTGGCGAAGCCGACCCCCAGAAGGGTGACGAAGGCTCCTCCGGCCATTTCTCGGTAGTCAATTCCAGACATCGCCCCTCCTCCCGCGCAAAGCCGCCCTCCTCAAGGCCCTATAAGTCTCTGGCCAATCTTGCCTCGCAACAACATGCTAAATCGCAAGTTACCGTAACCGGAAGTCAGGCTCGGGGGCTTCGAACGTGGCTTGCCCGCCCCCGGTTCCCTTGGCAAGTCTGGTCACCATGAGAGAAACGCTGGAACATCAGGGCTGGACCCACGACCCGTCGGAAGGCTTCATCGCCCTGCTCGGCGGCCTGTGGCATCGCGAGGTCGAGGGCGGGCGCGAGATCGGGCTGCTTGCCCGGGACGAACACGCCAACCGCAACGGCACGGTGCATGGCGGCATGCTGATGAGCTTCGTCGACCGCGCCTTCGGCATGACAGCGCGGATGACCGCCGGCGCGCCGCGCGGCGCGACCGTCAGCCTGACCCACCAGTTCCTGGCGCCGATGCATCCCGGCCAGTTCGCCTGGGTCGCGCCGCGCGTGGTGCGGATGACGCCGCGGCTGGCATTCATCGAGGGCACGGTGATCTGCGAGGGTGAGCCGCTGGTGATGGCCCAAGGCGTCTGGAGACTTGCCCGCCGCACCGATTGACGAATGGGTGACCGGGGAAGGTACCCCGGCCGCCCTTGCTCAGGCCTTGTCAGCGGAGGCCAGAATCCTCAGCCCCGCCAGATCCGCCGCCTTCTTCTGCGGCCCGAAGTCGGCGACGGCCCGCGCGCAGTCCGCAGCCAGCCTGGCGGGATCTTGTTGTCCGGCCCAGTGCAGCGGCCCGCCGGTCCAGCGCGGAAAGCCGTAGCCGTTCACCAGCACCACATCCACGTCGCCGGGCCGGGCCGCCACGCCCTCTTCCAGCACCAGCCCGGCCTCGTTGACCAGCGCGGCCAGCACGCGGCTGCGGATCTCTTCCGGCGCGAGGACGCGCGGGATGACGCCCTTGCGGGCGCGCGCCTCGGCGATGAGAGCCTCGGCGGCGGGATCGGGCTGGCGCTTGCCGGCCTCGTCATAGCGGTAGTAGCCCGCGCCGGTCTTGCGCCCCAGCCGCCCCGCCGCGCAGAGCAGGTCGGGGATCTCGACATAGCGCGCCCGCGGGTCGCGCTGCGGGGCCTGCTGCTGGCGCATCCGCCAGGCGATGTCGAGCCCGGAGAGATCGGCCACCGCGAAGGGCCCCATGGCTAAGCCGAAGCCCTCCAGCGCCGCGTCCACCTCCTGCGGCAGCGCGCCCTCCTCCAGCAGGAACTCGCTGGCGGCGCGATAAGCGGCATAGATGCGGTTGCCGATGAAACCGAAGGCGTTGCCCGCCTGCACCGGCTGCTTGCCCAAGGCGCGCGCCACCGCCAGCCCGGTCGCCACCGCTTCGGAGCTGCTGGACCGGCCCGGCACCACCTCGAGCAGCTTCATCACATGGGCCGGGCTGAAGAAATGCAGCCCCACCACCGCCTCGGGTCGGCCGGTCGCCGCCGCGATCGGGTCGATGTCGAGATAGGAGGTGTTGGTCGCGAGCAGCGCGCCGGGCTTGGCCACGGAGTCGAGCCGGGCGAAGACCTGCCGCTTCACCTCGAGATCCTCGATCACCGCCTCGATCAGCACATCGGCCTCACCCAACCGCGCCATCTCGTCGGTGAGAGTCAACGCGGCCCGCGCCGCCTCGGCGGCCTCGCCCGTCAGCCGCCCGGCGACCGCGCTGCGGCCGATCTCGTCGCCGATGCGCTTGCGGGCGCGGTCCAGCGCGGCGGGATCGCTGTCGACAAGCACCACCGGGTAGCCGGCCTGCAGGGCGGCGAGCGCGATGCCCGCCCCCATGGTGCCCGCGCCGAGCACGCCAAAGCCGCGGATCGGTCCGGGCGTCCCGCCCGTCGCCGCGCCGCGCGAGGCCTCGCGCTCAGCGAAGAAGATGTGGCGCAGCGCCCGCGCCTCGGGCTGCAGCCGCAGATGCTCGAAGGCCGCGCGTTCCGCGGCGAGACCCTCCGCCGCCGGCTGCTGCCCGACGGCGCGGACCTGCGCGATGGCTTCGAGTATATGCGGCCGCTGCCGGCCCTTGGCTGCGGCCTTCCGGGCGGCGGCCTCGATCTCCGCGCCCGGCTCCTCCGGCACGTCGCGCTCGATCGCCCGCCGCTTGCCCGAAGCCAGGGCCAGCGCCACCGCCTCGGCCCGCAGATCCCCGGCAGCCAGCGCGTCGATCATCCCGAGCTCCAGCGCCTCGGCGGCGCCGACCCGGGTTCCGCCGCAGATCAGTGCGATGGCACGCGACCTGCCGACCAGGCGCGGCAGCTTCTGCGTGCCGCCCGCGCCGGGAATGATCCCCAGCCCGCATTCCGGCAGGCCCAGCACCGTGCCCGGCGCGGCGATGCGAGCGTCGGCCCCCAGCGCCAGCTCGTAGCCGCCGCCGAGCGCCGCGCCATGCAGCGCCGCGACCCAGCGCTTCGCCGAGCCTTCCAGGGCGGCGATCACCTGCGGCAGCTGCGGATCGGCCAGCGGCAGGTCGAATTCGCGCAGGTCGGAGCCAGCGATGAAAGACTTGCCCGCCCCGATCAGCACACCCGCCGTCAGCGCGGGATCGGCCTCGACCTCGGCGATCCGCGCCAAGAGCGCGCGGCGCACCGCGGCGGAGCCCGCGTTCACCGGCGGGTTGTCGATCACCAGCACCGCCACGGCGCCGTCGCGTTCCAGATGCACCTTGCCGCTCATGTTCCGCTCACCCTTGCCAGACCGTCAATTGCCATAATCCCCTGCCCCTCGGGCAGGACGAACAGCGGATTGATCTCCGCCTCTTCCACCCTTGCGCCCTGCGTCGCCCCGAGACCGGAGAACGCGACTATAGCCTCGGCCAGCGCCGCGAGATCGCCCTTCGGCGCGCCGCGGAAACCCTCGAATATCCGCGCCGACTTCAGCTCGGCGATCATCTCGAACGCCCCCGCGAGATCGACCGGGGCGAGACGCAGGATGCTGTCGCGATAGATCTCGGTGTGTATGCCTCCCGCCGCCAGCACCACGACCGGGCCGACCTGCGGGTCGCGGCGGAAGCCGAGCAGCACCTCGCCCAGACCCCTGGTCATCTGCTGCACCAGGATGCGGGTCACCCTGTGGCCCGCCATCCGCTCGGCCACGCGTTCGCCGACGCCGGCGATCGCCGCCTCCAGTTCCTGCGCGTCGCGGATGCCCAGCACCACGCCGCCGGCATCGGTCTTGTGCGGGATGGCCGCGTCCAGCACCTTGGCGACAACCGGATAGGCGAAGGGCAGCTCCGGCAGCGGCTGACCGACCTCCAGCACCAGATGCGGCGCGACCGTCAGGCCGGCCCCGGAAAGCAGCGCGTAGGATTGTGCCTCGTCGAGCACCCGGCTCTCCGCCGCGCCGGCTTCGGCGTCCAGCGGCAGGTCGCGCTGCGGCAGGCGGCGGTGCAGGGCGGCGGCGACGGCGTCGCCGCAAGTCTCGGGAAACTGGAAGGCCGGCACGCCCGAACGCGCCAGCAGCTGCGCCGCATCGGGCGCGTCCGGCACAAGAAACACCGCCAGCGGATGGCCCGGCCCCGCCGCCGCGTCGATGGCGGGCTGCACCGCAAGCTCGGGGTTGAAACGCGCCGAGGAACCGACGCTGGCCAGCAACAGATCGAACTCCGGGGCGGCGCGCAGGATGTCGAGCGTGGTCTTCATCACGTCATAGCGGGTGCCCGCCAGCGTCAGATCGATGATCCGGCCATGGCCTGGATCGATGCCGCTGTCGCGCAGCTTCGCCCGGGTCGCCGCGCTGGCCGGAACCACATCCACGCCGCGCAACGCCATCTGGTCTACCGCCATCGCCGCCCCGCCGCCGGTCGTCGTCACCACGCCGACGCGGCCGCGCCGCGATTGCGCCGCCGCGGGCAGCCGTTCCAGCAGGGGCATGACCTCGATCAGCCCCTCGAAGCTTTCCACCCGGGCGATGCCGCAGGCGCGCAGGAAGACATCCGCCACCTCGTCGGCCCCGGCCAGCGAGCCGGTGTGCGAGACGGCCAGCTCCGCCGCCTCATCCGACCGGCCCAGCTTGTAGGCCGCGACCGGCTTGCCGCGCGCCGCCGCTTCCAGCGCGAACGCGCGCAGCGCCTCGGCGTGGCGCAGGGTTTCGAGGAACAGCATGTAGCTAGTGACCGAGGGGTCATCCAACGTCGCGGCGCAGATCTCGCCGATCGACAGGTCGGTCTCGGCCCCTACCGACACCAGCCCGGCGAAGCCGATGCCCTTGCGCTTGCCGCGCGAGACCAGCGCCCCGATCAGGCTGCCGGAATGCGAGCCGACGAATATCCCACCCTTCGGCAGGTCCGGCTCGGCGAAGGCGGCGTTCGCGGTCAGGGTCAGCCCGTTGTGCAGGTTCACCACGCCGATGCTGGAGGGCCCGACCAGCCGCATCCCGCCGCGCGACAGGATTTCGGCGAGCCGCGCCTCGTTGGCCGCGCCCTTCTCGCCGGCCTCGGCAAAGCCGGAGGACAGCATCGTCGCCACCGGCACGCCGAGCCGCTGGCACTCCTCGAGACTGTCCAGCGCCTTCTCGGCGTCGGTCAGCAGGAAGACATGGTCCGGCCGTTCCGGCAGCGCGGCGAGCGAAGGCCAGGCCTTCTCGCCCTGCACGGAGTCGCGGCGCGGGTTGACCAGCATCACCTCGCCGGCGAAACCGCTGCGCCGCAGGAATTGCAGCGGCCGCCCGGCGGTCTTGGCGGGATCGTCCGAGACGCCGACAAGCGCCACACATTGCGGCGTCAGCAACGCCCTGGTCCAATCGGAAGTCATCTGCTCTCCCTCAGGCGCGCTGGTTGAAGCGGCGGTCGAAGACGTGTTCGGCGATCCGGTTTTTCAGCATCTCGATGGAGCCGCCGGCGATCATCCAGCCCCGGGTGCGCTTCACGCAATACTCCACCAGACTTTCGGTCGAATAGCCGTAGCCGCCCATCACCTGCATCGCCTCGTTCGATACGTCCCAGCCCGCCTGGTTGCAGGCCAGCTTGGCCATGGCCGTGTCATTGGCCGAGGGAAGCTGGCCCTCCGGCACCGACGCGGCCCGGTGCAGGAACATCTGCGCCGCCTCCAGCTTCATCGCCATCTCGGCGAATTTCCATTGCAGGCCCTGGAATTCGCAAAGCGGGCGACCGAACTGCTTGCGGTCCAGCGCGTGGCGTCGCGCGGTCTCGAAGGCGTAGCGCCCCAGCGCCAGAGCGCGCGAGGCATTGCCCAGCCGCTCGACGTTGAAGCCCGAGATCTGCTTCTTGAAGCCGCCCGGCCCCAGCAGCACGTTGGTCTTCGGGATGCGGCAGTCTTCGAAATACAGCGGGCACCATTCCTCACCGCTCATGAAGCCAGCCCGCTGGCCGATGGTGAAGCCGGGGGTGTCGCGCTCGACGAGCACCGAACCGATGCCGCCCACCCCGGGGCCGAAGCGCAGGTAGATCAGGAATAGCCCCGCCTCCGGCGAATGGGTCGAGAACACCTTGGAACCGTTGATGACATAGTGGTCGCCATCCTCGCGCGCACTGGTCTTCAACTCAGTGACGGCCGACCCGGCATCCGGCTCGCTCATGCCGAGCGAGATCAGCATCCGGCCCGCCAGCAGGTCGGCGAGCCAGCGCTCCTTCTGCTCGGGCGAGGCGTATTCCACGAAGGTGCGGATCGGGCCGAAATTGCCGGCCTGCACCACATCGGCGCTTTTCGGGCAGGAGAGGGCGATGGTCTGGATTGCCAGCACC
The DNA here is from genome assembly GCF_003034985.1 of Cereibacter changlensis JA139. Lineage (GTDB taxonomy): Bacteria > Pseudomonadota > Alphaproteobacteria > Rhodobacterales > Rhodobacteraceae > Cereibacter > Cereibacter changlensis. The sequence goes on along the minus strand of NZ_PZKG01000006.1, from coordinate 4,513 downwards.
GCGTCCATCAGCGTGCCGCCGATGCCGCCGTCCTCCTCCTTCATGGTGATGCCGAGGAGGCCCATGTCCGATAGTTTCCGCGCCACGTCCCAAGGGTATTCCCGCGAATGCGCCCGCTCCAGCGCTCCCGGCGCCAGCTCGCTCTGGGCGAAACGCGCCACGGAATCGACAAGCCCGCGCTGCTCCTCGGTCAATGCGCTAAACATCGGTGATCTCCCCTTCCATTCCGCTATCCCCGTTCTGCCACAGCCCGCCGGGGGGGCAACTTCGCGAAGGTCAGGGATTGGTGATCTGCGGTTATGCAAGCGCCGGCATTCCGCATTCAATCGAAGCGCAGGTTAGGGTGGATCACCTGCGCCCGCCGCGACCCTCAGCGGAAATAGCTGGTTCCCTCCATGATCAGCCGCGCCGTCCGGCCGATCAGCGCCTTGCGCACGGCGATGCCGCCGGCCTCGGCGCACACCTCGGCGGCGACGCGCAGCACGCCGCCCGGATGGCCGACCCGCAGGTCGTAGATCCCGCGCGCCTGGCCAAGACCGGCGACGGCTTCCTGCACCAGCGTGCCGGGGATCCCGGCGGCCACGGCGGTTCCGGCGGCGCCCGAACCCGGATAGGCCTTGGAGAACTCGTAGCGGGCCAGCGAGCGGGCGAAGAGATCATGGTCGTCCATCGCCACCGCCTGGCCGTTGGTCGCGCCGTAGGCGAGCGGCGGGGCCACGGCGAAGATCAGCGGGTTGGTGCTGACCCGCAGCTCCTGATCGGCATCCGGGCCGGCGATGAAGCCGATATGCGCCGAAACCGCCTTGCGCACCGCCTCCAGCCGCCCGACCAGCGCCAGATCCGCCTGCATGTCGTAGATCGAGGCCGAGGTATCCATGCCGATGTCGCCGGCGCGGACGAAGAACAGCAGGTTGGCCATGTCGATCACGCTGACCTCCAGCAGGCCGATGCCCGGGATGTCGACCCTGTCCATGGCATTGCCGGTGGGCAGCACCGAGCCGCCAAGCGCCGAGCCGGCAAAATCGCCGAAATCCACGTCGATCCGGGGGCCTGTGCCCGGCACGCCGCCAATGGCGAAATCGCCCTCGACCGCCGGGAAGCCGTCGCGCATCGGCACATGGGTCACCAGCCGCCGGCCGGTGTTGACCTGGTGCACGTTGACCTGCATCCGGTCGCCCTCCATCCGCCCCGCCCCGGTCAGCGCGCCGTAGAGGGCCGCGCCGGCCGAAAGATTGCCGCAGTTCGCCCTCCAGTCGACCCGGGGCAGCTCGGTGTTCACCTGGCCGAAGAGATAGTCGATGTCGCAATCCGCCCGGGTCGGCGCGCCCATGATCGCCACCTTGCTGGTCAGCTTGTCGGCGCCTCCAAGCCCGTCGATCTGCCGGCGGTCGGGCGAGCCGAAGACCCGCAGCACGATCTCGTCCCGGGCGGCCCCCGGCTCGGGCAGGTCGGCGCGGTCGAGGTAGATCCCCTTGGACGAGCCGCCGCGGATGATCCGGCTCGGGATGGAGCGCATGTTGAGGGCGGGCAGAACGGGCATGGGATCCTCCTGGGGCGGGCCTAGATGAGACACCCGGGCGTCGGGCGGGTGCGCGGCCCAGAACAGCCTGCCTGCCGCGGTGATGACAGCGACTAAAAGTCAGGCAGGCGCAGCCAGAGTTCCGCCCCAGCGCGAAGCAGAGGGGTTCGCGAGCGCCTGCCCCGGGCTGCCCGCCGTCAGAAATGCCGGTCCAGCGCAGCCCAGCGAAGATGAAGAATGCGATGAACAGCGTGTCGGCGAGGACGGCGGCGACGGGACCGAGGCTCAGGAGCCGCTGGATTGAGGTGCGCATACCCACCGCGGCCATCGCGAGCACGTTAGAGGATGCAGACACGGCAATCGGATAGGCGGCGAGCGCGGGGAGAGAGATTTCCTGGATCTCTCCCCGCGCTCACCCAAAACCAACCTGAGACCTGGATCAAGGCCTCCTGCCTTAAGTGCCGCGCCGGCAGGGCCGCTCTCGCTAATCCTCCGCGTCCCCAAGAAGAGAGCGATGCCGCCGACCCCATCGCCCAAAGCCTAGGATCAGAGCGCTTCCCAGCGAGGAGAGCTGCTCAAACCTTCCCACGACCGGCAGGAGCGCCACGCGCTGTCTTCCCTGAGGATCCTGTCCGGCTGGCTGAGAGGTTCTGCATCGCAGAAAACTCCCATCGGATGGGAACCGGACGCTAGTCGCGCAGGTTTCAGCACCTTGCTCTGGAGCAGCCAGTGCTCAAAGGCCTCAGCCGAGGCCTGAAATCCACTTAGCCAACTGGGGTTGATATGCCGCTGACTAGATGGGGAAAGCCTGTCTTCATTCAGCTTGGTGGCCGAAGCTCCCCCGACGCAGTTTCCTCCGCCTTCGAAGCGCTGCAGGTTCTCACGTTCAAAAGTCCGGATACGCTGACGCCCCGGATCTCGCGGGCGATCAATGCGAGCCTTGCTGCGCTGCAGGGCAAGACGGATCATGAGGAGGCCCGCGCCGCCTTCCTTGAAGCTGCATTAGACGCGGATTTCAGCGTCCGATAGCCGACATTTGCCGTGACTCGCTGCGTCCAGGGGCTTGCCAAGAGTAGCGTCGAGCGACGGCGGGGTCCGATCAAGCAAAAGTCCCGAGTGGCGGGCTGTTTCTGATCTGTTGCTCTCGACAGGATGAAGGTTGGTACTAAATCCTGATCGTGACCAATACAACCCGATCGGTCGGAGGTTTTAGACCTAGCCGGTAAGCTTTCAGTCCAATCATTCGGCTGAGGTTCTTGTGGTTCGCTGTTGCTTCGAAGCGGTCTAGGTCCTCCACATCTGCGGATACGCGGAGAACATGATGGAAGAGCTGACCGCGCTTCTGGATGCCATAGGCGGCGAGATGCATCATGAGGGCGCTCGGGCCGCGGGCATTCTCTGGCCCTGCCGATCGTTGTCCATCGACGTGGTTCTGATGATGTAACCGCTCCCCTTTGTGGATCCTAGCAGACCCACCTTGGCACACAGATGCCGTCGGGGGGCGGTTACATCATCAGAGCCGGCATGACGTGCGACTGATCGCGCCGAAGTTCGTCAAGCCTTATGTCAAGAACCAGAAGAACGACATGGCGGATGCAGAGGCGATCGCAGAGGCCGCCTCTCTATAGCAACGACTCCTGACAAGAACAGTATGTTCTCTGTATCGGCCAGATCCGCGCTGCAGTGCCCTCTGCGGGATGTCGTTCCAGGCGGCTGCCTGCCTCTCGCCCTTGCCGAAAACTCCCGCAGCTTGCGCTTTCCTCCGGCAGCGGCATCGTCTCAAGCCTGCCGCAGCGCCGCTTCCTCTGGTATGTGGCTGCCGTCGGGGCTAGACGCGTCCCACCCCTTGATCCGGAGCCGACTGATGATGCTGAAAACCCTGAAACGCGGCGTGGCCCTAATGGCGGCGATCGCCGCCACCCCGACTCTCGCCGCCGAAGCCTTCGCGCCGAAGGTTCTGGTGATGGCGATGTTCGAAGCCGAGGCGGCCCCGTGGTTGAAGAACATCGACCTGCCCGAGAAGATCGTCGTCCCCGGCCTGCCGAAGGACTTCAACGCGCTGTCCTGCAACGCGGATCTCTGCGTGATGACCACGACGATGGGCTATGCCAACGCCGCCAGTTCGGCCATGGCCGTCGGGTTCTCCGACCAGCTGGATCTGTCGCAAACCTATGTCCTGATCGCGGGCATCGCCGGGGTCGACCCTGCGAACGGCACGCTCGGCTCGGCGGCATGGGCCGATCACGTCGTGGATGCGGGGCTGGTGCACCGCATCGACAGCCGCGACGCGCCGGTGGACTGGACCAGCCAGATCGTCGAACTGGGGGCGAAGACTCCCGGAGAGAAGCCCGGCTGGGCCGCGGGCACCGAGGTCTTCACGCTCAACCCGGCGCTGGTCGCCGCCGCCTACGAGGCGACCAAGGCTGTCGAACTCGCCGATGGCGACGAGGCGGCGGCGTACCGCGCCACCTACACCCAGGATGCGGCCAAGGCTGCTCCGCAGGTGATGATCTGCGCCTCGGTATCCGCTGACACCTATTGGCATGGCGCAACCATCGCACAGGAGGTTGCCGATCACGCCGGGCTGTTGACCGACGGAGCAGCCGACTACTGCATGAGCCAGATGGAGGACAACGCGACGCTCACCGCCCTGTCGCGGGCAGCCGAGGCCGGACGGCTGGACATGGACCGCGTGGCGGTGCTGCGGACCGCCTCGAACTTCGACCGGGCCGCCGAGGGACAGGAAACCGCGGCCTCGCTCGCCGCGAAATCGGGCGGCTTTGGACCTGCGACCGAAAATGCCTATCGCGTGGGGCGGGCCTTCGCCGAGACGGTGATCACTGACTGGGACCGCTTCTCCAAGGGCCTGCCCCGGGAGTGACGGGCCGGAACGAGGCGAGGCAGGGCGTTCGGCCTTGCCCCGCCCCGGGCTCCTGCTTCTGTAATGCAGCAGGAGCCCGGGGCGGGCCGTCGCCGTCATCAGGAAGAACCGGA
>NZ_PZKG01000005.1 GCF_003034985.1 Cereibacter changlensis JA139 | reverse complement strand
GGAAGGCCATGGTGAAGGGGGCCAGATCGGCCGCGCCCTTGCGGCAGCCTTCGCAGGTGAGAGTCATGTCGGCCCCTTTGTCGGTTCCGGTGTCCCGGGCAGCTGTCTCACCCCGTACAGCGTATTCCTTACCAAACTCTAAACACTGCTCAAAGTTGCGGCCCGGAACCGGGATCATCTTCGGTGTTGCGTGAATGATACATCCGGGGCAGGCGGGCCACTGTGGCGGTCCGGGGGCGCTGCGGCTACAGTCGGGGCGGGCCGCAGAGGCCGGGCAGCGGGAGAGGCAAGATGACCGGGATGATCCTTCTCGACGGCGGCATGGGCCGCGAACTGGAACGCTCGGGCGCGCCGTTCCGCCAGCCGGAGTGGTCGGCGCTGGCGCTGATCGAGGCGCCGGAGGCCGTGGCCCGGGTGCATGACGGCTTCATCCGCGCCGGGGCGCAGGTGATCACCACCAATTCCTATGCGCTGGTGCCGTTCCACATCGGCGAGGCGCGCTTCGCCGCCGAGGGCGAGCGGCTGGCCGATCTGGCGGGGCAGCTCGCCCGGCAGGCCGCTGCGGAGGCGCCGGGGGTGCGGGTCGCCGGGTCGCTGCCGCCGGTCTTCGGCTCCTACCGGCCCGACCTCTTCGAGCCGGAGCGGGCGCAGGCGCTTCTGTCGGTGCTGGTGCGCGGGCTGGCGCCGCATGTCGATCTCTGGCTGGCCGAGACCCAGAGCAGCCTCGCCGAGGCGGAGGCCGCGGCGCTGGCGGTGCAGGGCAGCGGCAAGCCGCTGTGGCTTTCCTTCACCCTGCGCGACGAGCTGGACTCGGCCCCGCTGCTGCGCTCGGGCGAAGCCGTCACTGATGCGGCGCGGCTGGCGCTGCGGCTGGGAGCCGAGGCGCTGCTGTTCAACTGCTCGCGCCCCGAGGTGATGGGCGCGGCGCTGGAGGCGGCGCGGACTGCGGCGCCCGGGCTGCGGCTGGGGGTTTATGCCAATGCCTTCGACGACTCGCAGGACGAGGATGGCGGCGCGAACGAGGTGATCTCGACCATCCGCGCCGACCTCGACCCGCCGCGCTACTGCGGCTGGGCCAAAGGCTGGGCGGCGCAGGGCGCGACGATCATCGGCGGCTGCTGCGGCGTCGGGACGGAGCACATCCACCACCTCGCGGACCATCTGGCCGATGGGCGCGGAAACGGCTGATCCGGAGGCTGCGGGACCCGGTTGGCGTTCGCGGAAACCGGCAGTAGATTACATAAGAATGATTATGGGTTTAACTCTTGTAGGCACAAAGTAGAATTGTCGCCATCTGGCAAAGTAGAAGTGTCATCCTCTTGCTCGGCATGAGCTTGGAGGTGGCCGCAGATGGGGATTGTTCTGATGAGCGAACACGAGACCTGGTGACAACAGTTCTTAGGGAGAGAACCGGCTCTCCCTGAGCGGCGGTTCCCGGCCCTCAGCCGCCGTTTTCTGTCTCTCCGAGACCCGTCCTGCTGCCGCAAGCGCGAGCAGGTCTTCACCGAGGCCGACTAGAAGGCGCTGCGCATCACGAAGAGCGCGGATTGCGCCAGTGCATAGCCCATGCCGCCGACGATGACGACGGCGATGAAGGCGCTGGTGATCCCGCCGACGATCCAGAGCCCGTCGCGCTCCAGCACGCCGAGCGCGATGAGGCAGAGCGCGATGGAGGGCAGCATGTTGCCGAAGGGCACCGGCAGCACCAGCGTCAGCGACAGGAGCAGGCAGACCAGCCCGATCAGCCGCTGCGCCGCCGCCGAGGACAGGCCCAGCATCCGCTCGCGCAGCAGCCGCTCGGCCCGGGCCAGCCAGGGCGCGCCGCGCTCGACCAGGGTGGCGAAGGCGCTGCGGCTCATCGAGCGGCGGGCGATGATCTGCGGCAGCCATGGCGGCCGGCCCAGCATCATCTGCGCCGAGAGGAAGATCAGCGGCAACCCGAGGATCCCGGCGAGGCCGGGCGGGCTGGGCAGGATGTTGGGGAAGGCGAAGACGATCAGCAGCGCGCCGAAGGCCCTGCCCTGCATCGCCTCCAGCAGGTCGCCCAGCGAGATCCGCTCGCCCGGTCGGGCGGCGATGTCCTGCAGGATGGCCGAGAAGGGTTTCGGCGGCAGGTCGTCCAGAAGCTCCGGCAAACCGGGGGTGAGAAGATCGAGCCGGCTCATCGCGTCACTGCCTGTGTTGCCGCGTCGCTAGACGCCTTCAAAGACCATAGACCAAAGGGATGACGATTGCCGCAGCAATCCCCATCAGGACGTTCAGCGGCGCCCCGATCCGCAGGAAATCGCCGAAGGTGTAGCCCCCCGGCCCGTAGACCAGAAGGTTGCACTGGTAGCCGATCGGCGTGGCGAAGCCGAAGGAGGCCCCCAGCATGACTGCGATCAGGATCGGTCGCGGGTCGAGACCGAGGTTCTGCGCCAGCCCGATGGCGACCGGAGTCACCACCACGGCAACGGCGTTGTTCGACAGGAGTTCCGTAAGCAGCGAGGTCAGGGCGAAGACGCAGAAAATCAGTAGCCAGGGCGCCATGCCGACCAGCAGAGGCTCTGAGGCCGCGACCAGAAGCTGCACGGCGCCCGACTGCTCCAGCCCGACGCCGACGGCGATCATGCCGAAGAGCATGGCCAGCAGCCGGCCATCGATCGAGGCGAAGGCCTCGTCGCTGTCGATGCAGCGCGTCACCAGCACAACGGCGACGCCGATGAAGGCGATGATCTCGATCGGCGCCACCTCCAGCGAGGACAGAAGGATGATGGCGGCCAGCACCCCGACGGCGATCGGCGCCTTCTTGCGGCGGAAGGCGCGCTCGGTCGGGTGCGAGAGGTCGGTCAGCTCCATGTCCTGCGCGAGGCGCTGGATATCGGAGGGCGCGCCCTCGACCAGCAGCGTGTCGCCCACCGCCACGACGAGGTCGTCGAGCTGACGGCCGATGTTCTGGTTTCTGCGATGCACGGCAAGAGGATAGACGCCATACCTGCGGCGGAGTCTTAACTGCCCCAGGGAGCGTCCGATCATCCGGCAGCCGGGGGTGATGAGCACCTCGACCGTGTCGGTGGCGACCGAGGTCAGCTTGTCGACCACCTGCAGATCCTTGTGTTCCTGCAGGCTCAGGAGCTCCGACATCGGCGTGCGCAGCACCACGCGGTCGCCCGCCATCAGCTCCACCCCCGCCAGATCGCGGCGCAGCGAGGCGTCGCCGCGCAGCACGTCGATCACCATGGCCCCGCCGCGGCGGAACAGCTCGACCTGTTCCAGCGGCTTGCCGATCAGCGAGGATCCCTCGGGCACCGCCACCTCGGTGAAGAACTTCATCTTCGAGCGATTGGTCAGCATCGCCGTCATCGAGGGGCGGCTGGGCAGCAGCCAGTTGCCGAGGAGGCCGAGATAGAGGATGCCGACCACCGCCAACGGCAGGGTGACCGGGGTGATCTCGAAGATGGTGAAGGGGGCGAGACCGGCCGAGCGCGCCACCCCGTCGACCACCAGGTTCGTCGAGGTGCCGACGAGGGTCAGCGTGCCGCCCATGATCGACAGGTAGCTGAGCGGGATCAGCAGCTTGGAGGGCGCGGCCTTCAGCTGCGCCGCCAGCTGGATGAAGACCGGCAGGAAGACCACGACCACCGGCGTGTTGTTCACCACCGCCGAGAGCCCGACGATGCCCACGCCCAGCACCGAGACGGTCGTCCGCGGCCGGGTGGCGACGTGGCGTGTGGCGAGCTGGGTCACCCAGTCCAGCGCCCCGGTGCGGACCAGAGCGCCGACCACAATGAACATGGCGGCGATGGTCCAGGGCGCGCTGTTCGACAGCACATCCATCGCCCGGTCCTGCGGCAGGATCCCGAGCACCAGGAGCAGCGCCGCCCCGGCGATGGCGGTGGCCTCGACAGGGAAGGTCTCGCGGATGAACAGCACCAGCATCCCGAGGATGATGCCGATCGCCACCCATGCCTCAACCGTGGGGGCCAGATCCAGTCCGGGCATATGTTCTCCTGCGCCGCCTTCAGCGCCTGTCTATGCGGGTTTCGGCGAAAGTCAAAGCGGCTGACGGGGAGGCGGCGCCGGTTGCCCGCGACGCGTGCGGATCAGCCCGGCTGTGCCTCGTTCTGCACCGGAAATTCGAGGCGGCAGATCGTGCCGCCCTGCGGATTGCGGCTGAACCGGATCGAACCGCCCAGCTGCGCCGCGAAGCGGTGCGCGACCATCAGCCCAAGGCTGCGCGTCGTTTCGGGTGAAAAGCCCTCGGGCAGGCCGTTGCCGTCGTCGGACAGGATCAGCACGCCGGTCTCGGCCTCCGGGGCGCCGGTGCGGCGGAGCGAGATGTGCAACCGGCCCGTGCAGCGGCCGGCGAAGCCGTGCTCCACCGCGTTCATCAGGAGTTCGGTGGCGATCAGCCCCAACGGCACCGTCTGGTCCGGGGTCACCGCCAGCGGCACGGTCTCGGCCTCGACCGAGACGCGCTCCTCCACGCCCATGGCGCGGATCGTGTCCTGCGCCAGTTCCTCGACGAAGCTCCCCAGCTCCAGCACCTGCCGGTCCGGGTCGTGCAGCCGGCGCTGCAGCCGGCCGACCACGTCGAGCCGCGCCTGAGCCTCGCCCAGGGCGCGGCTGGCGACCGGATCGGACATCTTGCGCGCCTGCAGCCCCAGCAACGCCGAGACGGTGGTCAGGTTGTTCGAGACCCGGTGCTGCAGCTCCTGGAACATCAGCTCGCGCGCGTCGGCCAGCCCGGCGCTGTGCTGCTCCGCCGTCTGCATGGCGCGCAGCGCGAGGTTCATCGCATGGACCAGCAGGATGTCGGTCGCCACGATGAAGACGTAGAAGCTCATTGCCACCATCGAATTCGCGGTGACCTCGAAGGAGCTCAGCGGCGCGACGAAGAAATACCAGCTGGCCAGGCCGGAGGCGACCGCGACCGCCGTGCCGGCGGCGACCCCGCCGAACAGCGCGGTGATGATCACGGCGGGGAAGAAGGTCAGGAAGGGGAAGCCCGGCGGCAGGACGGGATCCAGAACGTAACGCAACGCGAAGGAGATCGCGAAGGCTGCCAGCGCGAACCCGGCGCGATAGGCCGGCGTGCGCTCGATCAGCGACCAGGTCGCGACCGTGCGCATCGCATGCGGCCAGAAGGGCATGGCGCTGCCGGTCCCGGCGCCTGATGATTTGATCTCGCCAGTGTTCATGGGTTTCCCGGATCGCATGGCCATGCGTTGTAAAGGCGATGGCATCGGACGGTAAGAGGCTTTTCCCGCTGGAGACAAGCCCTGAGAGCCTTGCGCAGCGAGATTGTCCGTCTGGCAGGTGGTTGAGCCACAAGCCTTTTCGATTTGACGTAGCGTGAACTGCGGATAGCTGCCGCGCCCCAAGGGAGATGGTCGAAGAGTTTGGTGCATCCACGCACAGCCTCCGCAGACATTGCGCGTTGCGGCAGTGCAGCATCCGCCCTAATTCCTGTCTCGAGCGCGCCTCCGGCCCCTGCCCCGTCATGGCTCCTGTCATGAAACCGGCAAGGCGACCGGTTAGGCTGATACGCTCCCAACCGATTTCACGGAGCCCGACGCGCATGAGAGACCTTGCCGCCCCAGATCACATTGCCGAAGCCCGCCGGACCATCGCCGCCATCGGCCAGTACAGCGACGCCCAGGTGATCGACGCCTGCCGCACGCTGATGGCGCATGACCCCGCCACCTATTCCGGCCTTCGTGGCCTGATCGCCTTCCTAGGCGCCTCCCGTGGGCCGGCCCCTGCCCGGCAGGCCGCCGCCTCTCCCCGGCCGCGCGGGGCCCGGCCTCGTTGCGGCGCGTGAGGCCGGCCGCACACGATGATGCCCGCTTGCTGCGCGCCAGCGGGAAAAACCGCGTCGAACCTGCGGTTTGCGCAGGGAAAGGTTGACCCCGCCGCCGTCCTGCCGGACCGTTGACTCCCCGGCAGAGCGGAGCGCCCCTTGAAACAAGCCCTGTTTTCGAACTTCGTCCTGGCCGTCATCCTGGTGATCTGCCTCGGCGCCCTGCTGGTGCTGGGCCGGCCGATCCTGCTGCCGATCGTCACCGCCGCGATCTCGGCCTATGTCATCCTCTCGGCCACACGGCTGCTCCGAAGGCTGCCGGTGCTGCGGCATTTCCCGACCGTGGTGCTGCGCATCGGCGTGCTGATCGCCTTCACCGTCGCCTTCCTTTCGGTGGCGGTGATCATCGCCTCGACCATCCGCCAGATCGCCGATGTCGCGCCGCGCTATCAGGCCAACCTCGTCGATCTGGTCGAGCGGCTGGCAGAGCGCTTCGACTTCGAATCCGCCGCGGTCTGGCAGGCGCTGCATGACGCCACCATCGGCCGGATCGACGTGCAGAGTCTGGTGCTCACCCTGCTGGGCAGCTTCACCTCGATTGGCTCGGGGATCTTCCTCGTGGTGCTCTACACCGGCTTCCTCCTGGCCGAGCGGACCAACTTCGACCAGAAGCTGACCGCCGCCTTCCCAGACAGCGAGAGCGCCGGCCGGCTGCGCAGCGTGGTCGCCGACATCAACCAGCGGATCAGCGATTATCTGGCGGTGAAGACGCTGGTGAACATCATCCTCGGCGGGGTGTCCTATGTCATCCTGCTGGGCTTCGATGTGAACTTCGCGCTGTTCTGGGCGGTGGCGATCGGGCTGATGAACTACATCCCCTATCTCGGCTCGCTCCTCGGCGTGGTCTTCCCTGTGCTGATGTCGCTGGCGCAGTTCGGCACGCTGGGGGCGACGCTGGGGCTGGGGGCCTGCCTCGTGGCGGCGCAGGTGCTGGTCGGCAGCGTCATCGACCCGCGCATGGTCGGGCGGCAGGTGAACCTGAGCCCCTTCGTCATCCTCGTCGCCCTGTCGGTCTGGACCGCGATCTGGGGCATACCGGGGGCGATCCTCGCCATCCCGCTCACCTCGATGCTGGCCATCGTGCTGTCGAGCTTCGATTCCACCCGCTTCGTCGCGGTGCTGATGGCCGACCGCGTCGGGCCGGCCCCTGCGCCGGGCCCGGCCAAGGCGGGCTTGCAGACCTGACCGCGCGGGAGCCGGCGTCGCCGGTTTTCAGGCGATCCAACCCTTAGAGTGACGCCTCCGATGGATCGGCGCCGCTCCCGGTGTCGCGGGCGAAATCATGCTTCTTTGTCGCAGCATTTACATGATCTGGGTCAAGGCGACGCCGATCCTGCGGCCGCATCCTTGCCCCAGCCTGGACGCGCGGCCTGCAGCCGCCGGCCCAGCCAGATCAGCGGGCGACCGCGCTCTCATCCCATCCAGCTGCGAGCCAGACCATGACACATGCGACCATCCGGATCTCCGCCTATATCTCGGCGCAGGGACCCGTCATCAGCGAAGACCCCCTCTCCGGCCTCGTCACCATCCGCGACGGCGCCCGCCTGCTGCGCGGCCGCCGGATCGCGCCGCCGCCCGGCCCTATCGCTTGACCACGCTCCCTGCAGAAAACCTTGAGAAAGTGTAACCCATGATTGACAGACTCTGTCTTTCTGGCCGAGGCTCGGGCGGCATAACGCCGTCACAGACTGCCGGGTTCCTGGGGGGGAGGTCGAGGTGGGCATGACTTCGGGACCTCAAGGGCCCTTCGACCGCCGGCTTCTGGAACAGTCGGCCTTCGGCCTGACCAGCTTCAAGTCGGCGCTGCCGGCGGATGCGGTGCTGTCCTTGGCGCGCGAGGTCGTCACCCGGCTGGCCGGCCGGGCCCGCGAGCTGGAAGCGCGCGACCTCGCCGCCCCGTCCCGCGCCGAGATTGACGCGCTCTGCGCCGCCCTCACCTCGACCGACCCCGAGGCCGGCGCGCGCTTCATCGCCGGCATCCGCCGCGAGGGCGCCGCGCTCGACGTGATCTATCTGGCCTATCTCGCCTCGGCGGCGCGCCGGCTGGGGGAATGGTGGGACGAGGACCGGGTGCCCTCGGCGCTGGTCACCATCGCCTCCAGCCGGATCTACGCCATCATGCGCGGCCTGCGCCATGTGCTGGACCCGCCGCTTGACCCGCCGCCGGGCGGGGCCGTGCGCGCCGCGGTCTTCGCCGCCGTGCCGGGCGAGACCCATACGCTGGGCGTCACCATGGCCGCCGACCTGTTCCGCCGCGAGGGCTGGGAGGTCGAGCTGCTGGTCGGTCTGGGCCATGACGAGCTGATCGCCCGCTTCGCCGCCAGCCCGGCCCCGGTGCTGGGCCTGTCGGCCAGCGGCGCCCGGTCGCTGGTGGCGCTGGCGAAGCTGCTGCTGGCGATCCGCATCGCTTGCCCGCGCGCCCGGGTGATGGTCTGCGGCCAGATCGTCGCCGACGCCGCCGATCTCGTGGCGCATCTGCACCCCGAGGCGATGGCCAATGATGTGCCGAGCGCGCTCGCCGGCATGCAGGCGCTGCTGGAGCCGGCGCCGCGGCCCTCCTGACCCGGCGCCGCGGCGGCAAGCCCCTTGCGCCGCGCCGCATCCTCTGGTTTTCCGGTGCAGCCGGGTGCCGCCGAAAGGCGGAGAATCGGGAAGCCGGTGCGAGTCCGGCGTGGGCCCGCCGCTGTAACGGTGATGCCCCGGGCAGAAGGCCACTGGATCACTCCGGGAAGGCGCACGGGGCAGATGATCCGAAGCCAGAAGACCGGCCCGGCAGCGAGGTTCCTGCCGCGTGGACAGCGGCGGATCGTCTATGAGCGAAAGGTCTGCGACCATGCCACCCGCCCCGACCCCTCCCGAGGTCAGCCCCCTCCCCGCCCGCCAGTTCAGCGCCGAGGAGCGTCAGGCGCTCTACGACATCATCGCCGAGCGGCGCGATGTGAGGGACGAGTTCCTGCCCGACCCGATCGACCCCGCCATGCTGAACCGCGTGCTGCAGGCGGCGCATCTGGCCCCCTCGGTCGGCTTCATGCAGCCGTGGAACTTCATCCTGATCCGCGATCCCGCCCGCCGCGCCGAGGTGCATGCCGCCTTCCAGCGCGCCAATGACGAGGCGGCGACGCTGTTTCCCGACGAGAAGCAGGCGACCTACCGGGCCTTGAAGCTGCAGGGCATCCTGAAGGCGCCGCTGAACATCTGCATCACCTGCGACCGCGACCGCTGCGGCCCGGTGGTGCTGGGCCGCACCCACAATCCCGAGATGGACCTTTATTCCAGCGTCTGCGCCGTGCAGAACCTCTGGCTCGCGGCGCGGGCCGAGGGGCTGGGCGTCGGCTGGGTCAGCATCTACCACGAGGCCGACCTGCGCGCCCTGCTCGGCCTGCCCGAGCGGGTGAAGATCGTGGCCTATCTCTGCATCGGCCATGTCGACCGGTTCTACGCCGCGCCGGAGCTGGCGCTGAAGGGCTGGCGGCAGCGGCTGAAGCTGGAGGATCTGGTGATGGAGGATGGCTGGCAGGAGCCCGTCTGACCGGAGCGGGCGGCGCACTCAGCCCGGCGCCGCCCCGTCCACCCGGCTTTGCGACAGGATCCGGCCCGCGGCGTCGACTGTGAAGCGCAGCCGGATCGCCTTGTAGCGGAAGGTCACCCGGGTGCGGCCGGCGTCGGCGTCGCGCCCCTCTTCCACCAACCCGGTGATCCGGCCCTCGCGCATCAGCCGCGGTACCTCGGCCGCCGTGAGCCCCAAGAGCGGGGCCAGATCCTCGGCCTCCACCGTCACGCCGCCCGCCGCGATCTCCAGCCGCATCGCCCGCTCCCGCCTGCCCGTCCTGCGGCAAACCTGCGGGTTAATCCGGCAACAGGCAAGGCCGCCTGCGCGCGTGTCGCAGGTCTCAGTCATAAAATCGTGGCCTTGCTTTGGCATAGCGCAGCAAGACGCCCCGCGTCGGGCGATGACACAAAGGAGCGCATCATGCCGCAACCTGTCCCGCGTCTGCCGCGAAGCCATCGCAGCCTGTTCCTGTCGGATCTGCATCTGGGCGCACGCGGCTGCCGTCCCGACCGCATCCTCGACTTCCTTCAGCAGAACACGGCTGACGAGATCTACCTCGTCGGCGACGTGCTCGACCTCTGGCACCCGCCCTTCCCGCACTGGACCGAACTGCATGACGAGATCCTCGCGCTGCTGCTGCAGCGGGTGCAGCAGGGGTCGCGGCTGATCTACCTGACCGGCAACCACGACAGCGCGATGCGGCTTTACCGCGGCACGCATTTCGGCCGGATCGAGGTCGCCGCCGAGGTGGAGCATGTCGCGGCCGACGGGCGGCGCTGGCTGGTGCTGCATGGCGATGTCTGCGACGCGCGCATCCTGCGCTGGCACATCCTGACCCGGATCGGCAGCCGGATGGACTGGGCGCTACGCCATCTCGACGACCGGCTGAAGCGGCTGCGCCGCCATGTCGACCCCGACCGGCGCGGCCTGATCGAGGCGCTCCTTTCCGGGGTGAACACGATGATGGCGCTCGGCAACGGCTACGAGATCCGGCTGGTGGCGCGGGCGCGGGCGGCGGGCTGCGACGGGGTGATCTGCGGCCATTTCCACAAGCCGGCGCTGCATGACGACCACGGGCTCAGCTATGCCAATTGCGGCGACTGGGTCGACAGCTTCACCGCCATCGCCGAGGATGCGCAGGGCCGCTTCACCCTGATCGAGGCCGAGCCCGAGACGGCGCCGCTGCCGGTCTTCGCCGAGGCGCGGGCGGTGGCGGCGGGCAAGGCATGATCGGGGCGCTGTTCGCCGCGGCGCTGCTGCTGCTGCACCTGCTGACCGCCGGGCTCGCCATGGCGCATGGGCTGCGGCGGCGTCAGCCGCGCGGGCCCCTGCCCTTCATCTGCCTGCTGCGCCCGGTCTGCGGTCTGGACCATCTCGACGCCGAGACGCTGGAATCGAGCTTCGGGCTCGACTATCACGATTACGAGATCGTCTTCTGCGCCGCCACCGAGACCGATCCCGCCGTCGCCCCGCTGCGCGCCATGATCGCCCGCCACCCCGGGGCGCGGGCCCGGCTGCTGATCGGCGAGCGGCGGATCAGCCGCAACCCGAAGCTGAACAACCTCGCCAAGGGCTGGGACGCGACAGGGGCCGAATGGATCGCCATGGCAGACGCCAATCTCTTCCTGCCGCGCGACTACCTGCGCCAGCTGGTCGCCTGCTGGACGCCGGGCACCGGCCTCGTCTCCTCGCCGCCCGCGGGCGTGCGGCCCGAGGGGCTGGCCGGGGCGTTGGAGGCCGGGTTCCTCAACGGCTGCCAGGCGCGCTGGCAGCTGGCCTCCGCCGCGGTGGGCAACGGCTTCGCCCAGGGCAAGACGCTGTTCCTGCACCGGGATCTCCTGGACCGGCAGGGCGGGCTCGCGGCGCTCGGCTGTGACATGGCCGAGGATGTGGCGGCGACCAAGCTGGTGCGCGCGGCGGGTCTCGCGGTGCGGCTGGCGCCGCGGCCCTTCGGCCAGCCGGTCGGGCAGCGCAGCCTGCGGGCGGTCTGGCAGCGGCAGCTGCGCTGGTCGCGGATCCGGCGGCAGGGCTTCCCCCGGCTCTTCGCGCTGGAGCCGCTGATCGGCCCGGTGCTGCCGCTGCTCGCGCTCTCGGGGCAGCCGGCGCTGGCGCTCGGCTTCGTGCTGCTGTGGTACGGCGGCGAATGGGCGCTCTGCCGGGCGATGGGCTGGCCGCGCGGGCCGCGCGACCTTGCGGCCTGGGTGCTGCGCGACCTCGGCCTGCCGCTGCTCTGGCTGGCCACCTTCGCCCGCAGCGGCTTCGAGTGGCGCGGCACGGCGATGGCTCCGGCCGTTCCCGGCCCATGATCGGCCCGGAACTGGCGCTGTCGCTGGTGGCGACGCATGGGCTGGCGCTGGTGGCCCCGCTGGCGCTGATCGAGGGGCCGATCATCACGGTGATCGCCGCCTGGCTGGCGCAGCAGCAGGTGCTGGACCTGCGTCTGGTGCTGCTGACCGTGGTGCTGGCCGATCTTGCCGGCGACGCGCTGCTCTATCTCGCCGGGCGCGGCGGCGGGCGGCGGCTGATGCGGCTGCTGCGGGTCCGCGAGGAGCGGGTGGAGACCCTGGCGCTGCGGCTGCGCGGCTCGGCTGCGAAAGTCCTGATCCTCGCCAAGCTCACCCATGCCGCCGGCGCGCCGGTGCTGTTCGCCGCCGGGGCGGCGCGGGTGCCTTTCGGGCTGTTCATGCTGTGCAACCTCGCCGCCACCCTGCCGAAGACCGCCGTCTTCGTCGCGCTCGGCTGGTGGTTCGGGTCGTCCTACGACAGTTTCGGCGGCTGGATCGCGGCGGCCTCGGTGGTTCTCGTGCTGGGCGTCGTCCTCGCCTGGCTGATCGCGCGGCGGTCGCCATGACCCGGCCGAGCGTCGGTTGCCTGATCCCGGCCTATAACGAGGCCGCCCGGATCGGCGCGGTGCTGGCGGCGCTGCGCCGCCATCCGTTGATCGACCGGCTGCTGGTGGTGGATGACGGCTCCACCGACGGCACCGCGGCGGTCGCCCGCGCCGCCGGGGCCGAGGTGCTGGCGCTGTCGCCCAACCGCGGCAAGACCGCCGCCGTGGCCGAGGGCGCAGCCGCCCTGCAATGCGACCTGCTGCTGCTGCTCGACAGCGACCTGACCGGGCTTGGCGCCGCCGATGTCACGGCGCTGCTGTCGCCGGTGCTGCGCGACGAGGCCGATGTGGCGCTGAGCCTGCGCGGCAACGCGCCGCTGGCCTGGCGGCTGATCGGGGTCGACTACATCTCGGGCGAGCGGGTGCTGCCGCGCGCCCAGCTCCTGGCCGAGCTGGAGCGGCTGCGCCGCCTGCCGCGCTTCGGGCTGGAGGCGCATCTGAACGGGGTCTGGATCGCCCGGGGCTGCCGCGTCGCCATCTGCCGCTGGCCGGGGGTGGCGAGCCCGGCCAAGGCGCGCAAGCGCGGTCTGGTCGGCGGTCTGCGGGCAGACTTGGCGATGCTGCGCGACATCTTCCGCGTGATCTCGCCGGCGGCGGCGCTGCGCCAGATCCTGCGGCTGCGCCGGCAGGCCCGGCGTCACGCAAGCGTTGCGTTGCATCGCTAGACAGCCGCAACTGTGTCTCATCCCGGAGTGTCCCCGTGCTTGACCTTGCGCCAGACGTTTCCTTTCCCGCCCAGATCGGCTCCGCCGTGCACCAGAACCAGCCGCTCAGCCCGACCGGGCTCTTGGAGCGGCTGTTCTCGCGGCTGTTCCACGGCATGGTCTATACCCAGATCTGGGAGGATCCGGTCGTCGACATGACGGCGCTGGCGATCAAGCCCTCGCACAACCTGGTCTGCATCGCCTCCGGCGGCTGCAACATGATGTCCTACCTGACCGCCAGCCCCGCCTCGCTTCTGGCGGTGGACCTGTCGCCGGCCCATGTGGCGTTGGGGCGGCTGAAGTTGGCGGCGGCGCAGCAGATGCCCGACCACGAGCGGTTCTACGAGTTCTTCGGCCATGCCGACCGCCCGGCCAACCTGCGCCGCTACGACCAGCACATCGCGCCGCATCTCGACTCCACGTCCCGCGCCTATTGGGAGACGCGCAGCCTCGGCCACCGCCGGATCGAGGTCTTCACCAAGGGGGTGCACCGCTACGGGCTGCTCGGCCGCTTCATCGGTGCTGCGCATCTGGTGGCCCGGCTGGGCGGGGTGGACTTCCGTCCGCTGCTGGAGTGCCGCACTCTCGCCGAGCAGCAGCGCTTCTTCGACGAGCGGCTTGCGCCCTTGTTCGACAGCTGGCCGGTGCAGTTCCTCGCCCGCCGCCGCGCTTCGCTGTTCGGGCTGGGCATCCCGCCGGCGCAGTACGACAAGCTGGCCGCCGACGGCAACGGCGACGTGATCCCGGTGCTGCGCGAGCGGCTGCGCCGGCTGGTCTGCCGCTTCCCGCTGTCGGAGAACTACTTCGCCTGGCAGGCCTTTCACCGCGGCTATGCGCCGACCGAGCCGCGCGCCCTGCCGCCCTACCTGCAGCGCGAGAATTTCGAGGCGCTGCGCGATGCGGCGCAGCGGGCCCGGCTGGTGAACCGCTCGCTGACCGACGCGCTGGCCGAGGAGCCGGAGGCGTCGAAGCACGGCTACAGCCTGCTCGACGCGCAGGACTGGATGAACGACGAGCAGCTCGGCGCGCTGTGGCGGCAGATCACCCGCACCGCCGCGCGCGGGGCGACGGTGATCTTCCGCACCGGCGGATCGACCGACATCCTGCCGGGCCGGGTCCGCGCCGACATCCTCGGGCGCTGGACCTATGACTGCGAGGCCTCGGAGACCGGCTTCCGCGCCGACCGCTCGGCGATCTACGGCGGGTTCCACGTCTACCGGAGGCGCTGATGGACGCCGCCCATGCCGAGCTGATGGACCGGACCTACCGGCATCAGCGGCTGGTCTACGACCTGACGCGGGCCTATTACCTGCTCGGCCGCGACCGGTTGATCGCCGATCTGGCCCCGCCGCCCGGGGCCCGCATCCTTGAGCTGGCCTGCGGCACCGGGCGCAACCTGCGGCTGATCCAGCAGCGCCATCCGGACGTGCGGCTCTACGGGCTCGACATCTCGGCCGAGATGCTGCGCTCGGCCCGGCGCAGGCTCGGCAGCCGCGCGACGCTGGCCTTCGGCGACGCCTGCAGCTTCGATGCGCAGGCGCTGTTCGGCGTGGCGGCATTCGACCGGATCGTGCTGTCATACAGCCTGTCGATGATCCCCGACTGGCAGCGGGCGCTGAGCCATGCCGCGGCGCATCTGGCGCCCGGGGGCGCGCTGCATGTCGTGGATTTCGGCACCCAGGCCGGGCTACCCGGCTGGTTCCGCGAGGGGCTGCGGCGCTGGCTGGCGCGGTTCCACGTGACGCCGCGCGACGCGCTGCCGTCGGTGGTGACGGCGACGGCGGCGGCGATCGGCGGTTCGGCGCGCTGCGGCGGGCTCTACCGCGATTACGCCGTGCGGGCCGTCATCAGCCGCTGAGGCTGCCGGAAGGCGAAAGGGGCGCGGCATCGCTGCCGCGCCCCTTCCCTTTAGCCCTGCGGCCTCAGAGCTTGCCGAAGCTCCAGAAGAAGGTCTCGCCCGAGCTGTCGTCGACGCCGTCGTTGTCGGTGCTGACCCAGACCGTGCCGTCGCCGGCGATGGCCAGACCCTCGATCTTGTCCACGACATAGCCGCCGTTCGCCGCGAGGTCGGGGATCAGGTCGCGCACGACTTCCTTCGTCACCACCGGCAGCTCGCCGCCCAGCGGCGCGGGCTTCATCTCGGCCAGCGAGACGCGGGTGATCTGCTTCAGCTTCGCCGCCGAACCGATCTGGTTGTCGCGCTCGATCAGATAGGCGTTGTCGCCCTGCACCGTCAGTTCCGACAGACCGACCCAGCCGGTTTCGGCAGCTTCCAGCGGGTAGTGCACCGCGCCCCATTCCTCGGTCTCGAGGTCATAGGCCATCAGCTTGACCATGCCCTTCGGGTCATCCTTCCACTCGCGCTGCACCGGCATCCACAGGGTATTGCCGACCTTGGCGATGCCCTCGAAGCCGAAGCGGGTGGCGCCGGCCAGGAGGTCGCCGGGCAGAGCCACCTGGTCCTCGATCTCGCCCTCGGCGTTCACGTGGTAGAGACCATGCGGCAACAACTTGGCGTCGTTGCCTTCCGAAGCCAGCCAGAAGCCGCCTTCGCCGTCCAGCGTGATGCCCTCGATGTCCAGCATCTGCGCCGCGGCGCCGCCACGGGTGATCGGCGTCGCCTTGACGATCACCGCCGGGGTCTGGCTGGCGTCGATCTCGAAGATCGTCGGCTGGAAGCCGTAGAAGCTGTCGTTCACGGCATAGATCGTGCCGTCCTCGCCCGCCGCCATGCCCGAGATAGCGCCCCAGCCGATCAGCTGGTCATCGGCTGAAACCAGTTGCGGATAGGAAGCCGGCGCGTCCTGGTATTCGTAGAGCATGACATGCGCCCGCACGCCGCCGTCCTCGGTCAGGTCGGTCTCGTTGGCGGTGGCGATCAGGTTGCGCTGCGGGATGGCGACCGCGCCTTCGGGCGAGATGCCCGAGGGCAGGATCTGCTTCAGGGCCGGGCTGGCCGGGTCGGTCATGTCGTAGACGCCGACCACCGAGGCGCGCTCGGCCAAGAGGAACATCATCGGCACGTCGCCGAAGCGGGCGAATTCCATGCCCTCCGGCTCGATGCCCTTGGCGTCGGAGCGGCGGTCTGGGTAATGGCCGACGCGGGCCACGGCATGTTCGAAATTGGCGCCGCTTTCGTGGACGACAGTGCCGTCCTTCTTCATCACGGTGAAGCCGCGGGCGCCGCCGTCCATGTCGCCCTCGTTGGCGATGGCGAAGGTCTCGTCATCCAGCCACTGCACGCCGTCGGGCTCGCGCAGCCGGCCTTCCTGGCTTTCCTCGAAACGCAGCGCCGCCTTCTCGTCGGTGGCGTCGATCCCGGTCAGATCGACCGAGCCGGCCGAGAAATGCGACACGACCCTGCCATCCGCCGCGATCACGGCGATATGGTTGTTCTCCTGCAGGGTCAGGACGGTCTCGCCCAGACCGTTGATGTCGACGAATTCCGGCTCCGGATCTTCCGGCGAGATTTCGGTCAGGCCGGTCAGCTCGACCTTGCGCAGCGCGGCGCAATCCGGCGCGCTGTCGGTCAGCGGCAGCTGCACCAGGAAACCGGCCGGCATCTGGCCGACGCGGCCGTCGCCGGCATCCTCGTCACGCTCGTTCTCGATGGCGATCGACAGGAAGGAGCCGTCCTTGGCCGCCGC
Source organism: Cereibacter changlensis JA139 (assembly GCF_003034985.1). Taxonomy (GTDB): domain Bacteria; phylum Pseudomonadota; class Alphaproteobacteria; order Rhodobacterales; family Rhodobacteraceae; genus Cereibacter; species Cereibacter changlensis. Next base: position 56,005 of record NZ_PZKG01000005.1, on the reverse strand, counting down.
GGTGCTGTCGGGCTGGCCGCCGAGATCGCAGGAGGCGGTGATCTCTTTCGTCGCCAGATCCACGGCGCGCAGCACGCCTGAGGGGTTGGTGAAGCTCTCGCTGGTGTTCACCGCGACATAGGCGGTGTTGCCGACCACCGACACCGCGGTCGGTTCGCCGCCCATGTCGACGTTGCCGAGCGGCTTCGGGGCCTTCGGATCGGTGATGTCGATCAGGCCGATCACGCCCAGCGGGCTGTCGGTATAGACCAGCGTCATGCCGTCGCCGCTGGCCGAGATGATCTCGGCCGAGCTCGGGCGCGCCGCATCCTCGCCCGCCGCCATGTTCAGCGGCGTCGCGAAGCTGGACACGCGGTTGAAGTGCATCTCCGCGCTGGCCGTGCCGGCGGTGAGCGCCAGCACCGAGGTGAGGCAGATGAATCTTGTCGGCATGAGTAACTCCTGAACCGGACCCTATCGCACGCCGATGTGAGCCGCAGAAGCAACAGCCGGATGACGGCTGCGTGACAGCGGCGTGACAATCCGCGGGCCGGCCATGTTTGGAAAACCTTCACCGAACTGTAAGCCAACCGTCACGCCCCCCGCGTAGCTACCGCCCCGACACTGCAAGGGGACGCTTATGCTGTTCAGCGCCAACAACGTGACCTGCCGCTTCGGCGCCAGGACCGCCGTAGACAAGGTGAGCTTCACGCTGGAGCGTCCGGGATTCATCGGCATCATCGGCCGTTCCGGCGCCGGCAAATCGACGCTCCTGCGCATGATCAACCGGCTGACCGACGCGACCTCGGGCGAGATGCTCTGGGAAGGCCGCGACATCCTCGGGCTGAAGGGCGCGGAGAAGCGCGCCTGGCAGGGGCAATGCGCGATGATCTTCCAGCAGTTCAACCTGGTGCCGCGGATGGATGTCGCCTCCAACGTCATGCATGGCCTCCTGAACCGCCGCTCCACCCTCGCCACCATGTTCAACCTCTGGCCCGAGGCCGACATCACCCGCGCCATCGACATCCTCGACCGGCTCGGCATCGCCGAACAGGCCCCCAAGCGGGCCGAGGCGCTTTCGGGCGGCCAGCAGCAGCGTGTCGCCATCGCCCGGGCGCTGATGCAGGACCCCAAGATCATCCTCGCCGACGAACCCATCGCCAGCCTCGACCCGATGAACGCCCAGATCGTCATGGACGCGCTGCGCCGCATCCATGACGAGGACGGCCGGCTGGTGATCTGCAACCTGCACACGCTCGACACCGCGCGGCGCTACTGCGACCGGGTGATCGGCATGCGCGACGGGCGGATCGTCTTCGATGGCAGCCCCGAACAGCTCACCACCGGCGTGGCCCGCGACATCTACGGCGCGGACGCCTCCTTCTCCGAGGCCGCCACCTCCACCTCGATCGACAGGCTCGACGATGCCTATGCCGAGCAGATGCTGACATGAAAAACCCATCCAAACCGGAGACGACCATGAAATCCCTGATTGCCGCCCTCGCCGCCTCGACCGCCCTTTCCGGCGCCGTCTCGGCCCAGGAGCTGACCGCCTTCAACATCGGCATCCTCGGCGGCGAGAACGCCCAGGATCGCATGACCTCGAACGAGTGCTACCGCGCCGCCATCGAGGCCGAGCTCGGCGTGCCGGTCAAGGTCTTCACTCCCGCCGACTACGACGGCGTGATCCAGGGCCTGCTCGGCGGCACGCTCGACATGGCCTGGCTCGGTGCCTCGGCCTATGCCAAGATCTACCTGACCGATCCGGAAGCCGTCGAAGTGCGTCTGACCAAGCAGAACGGCGACGGCTCGACCGGCTACTACTCCATCGGCTTCGCCCGCACCGACAGCGGCATCACCACGCTCGAGGAAGCCAAGGGCAAGACCTTCGCCTTCGCCGAGCCGAACTCCACCTCGGGCTACCTGATCCCGGCGGTCGAGATGATGGAACAGGTCGGCATGCCGCTGGAAGAGTTCTTCAGCGAAGTGAAATTCTCGGGCGGCCATGAGCAGAGCATCGTCGCCGTCGCCAACGGCGACACCGGGGCCGGCGTGGCCTGGTCGGACGGTCTGGGCAACTGGGAAGACGGCTACAACTCCGGCGCCTTCCGCAAGGCCGCCGACGCGGGCCTCGTCGACATGAACGACATCGTCGAGATCTGGCGCTCGTCGCTGATCCCGGAAGGCCCGATGGTGGTGCGCAAGGCGCTCCCCGCCGACATCAAGGACAAGGTGACCCAGCTCACCGCCGACCTGCACGAGACCGACAAGGAATGCGCCTACGGCGTCGCCGCGGGCGAGGCCAAGGACTTCGTGCCGGTGACCCACGAGGCCTTCAACACCATCGTCGAAGCCCGCAAGCTCTCCGGTCAGTAATCCAACCCACCCCCCGCGCCGGGCTCCTTAGGGAGCCCGGCGTTCTTCTGGAGGCCGCATGGTCGACATCGCCTACGGACCGGACCCGGGCCCCCGCCTCGATCCCTCGCGCCGAGACACCGCCTATCTGCAGATGGTCCGCCGCAAGCGGATGTATGGCGGCATCCTTCTGGTGCTCTTCGTCGCCCTCATGGCCTCCGGCTTCGGCGTCGCCGAAAGCCGCAACGCCGGCGGTTTTCTCGACGGCCTGCGCCAGCTCGACGACTTCCCCGCCGAGGTGATCTCCGAGGCCTGGCGCAACCGCGCCGCGCTCCCGGGGCTCGCGCTGCAATTCCTGCCCTCACTTATCGAGACGGTGAACATCGCCGCCGTCTCCACCCTGATCGGCGCGCTCCTTGCCAGCGCGCTCGCGCTTCTCTCCACCCGCGATCTCGCCCGCTGGCCGCGCCTCACCCCGCTGTTCCGCCGGATGATGGACGGGATGCGCGCCATCCCCGAGATCGTCATCGCCCTCGTGCTGATCTACATCCTCGGCGGCGGCCCGGTTCCGGCGATGATCGCCATCGCCTTCCACACCTCCGGCGCACTGGGCAAGCTCTTCTCCGAAGTGGCCGAGAACGCCGATCTCAAGCCGGTCGAGGGCCTGTCCTCCGTGGGCGCCAGCTGGTTCCAGCGCATGTGGCTCGGCATCCTGCCGCAGGTCGCGCCGAACTGGACGAGCTACGCGCTGATGCGCTTCGAGATCAACATCCGCGCCTCGGCCATCCTCGGCTTCGTCGGCTCGGGCGGCATCGGCTATGACCTCAAGCTCGCGATGCAATGGGGACAGGGGCGTTACGATCAGGTCGTGGCGATCTTCCTCCTGCTCTTCGCCACCATCGTCCTGGTCGATCAGCTCTCCGACCGTTTCCGCAACCGTCTGGTGAAGGGCGCAAGATGACCGCCATCGACATGACCCTGCGCCACGACGTGAGCGCGCTCATCGCCCGTAAGCGTCGCATGGCTTTCCTCGTTCCGCTGCTGCTGGTGGTCTATCTGGCCTATATCTTCGTGGCCTTCGACCTGCCGGGCCTCGCCTCGCGCGCCCGGATCGACAATGTCGGCATCCTCCTGTCCGATTTCTGGTCGCACAAGACCCATGTCACCCGTGACAACCGCTCTGGCGACCTCACCGTCGCCGTCGAGGGCGAAAGCAAGGGTGAATATCCGCCCGGTCTCTCGCCCGACTGGGTCAGCCAGCAGGGCGATGCCACGCTGATCGACCTCGGCGCGGGCCACCTCGTGACCTACACGCCCGATGCCGCCGCCTACGAGATCCCGGGCTACGGCACCATCGCCGTGCGCCCCGAGGGCAACGCCCTCGCCGTCGACCTGCCGCCCGGCCCGGTGCCCGACTGGATCAACCAGAGTGCTACGCGCATCTCGGTCACCACCGATCAGGGCCGCTTCGCCTATACCCGCTCCAAGGTCGAGGTCTTCCGCTACGAGGCGGGGTGGGAGCTGTTCTTCTTCACCCTCGACAGCCCCTTCTACGGCAAGGGCCCGCTGGAGCTGGCCGGCATGGCGCTCTGGGGCGAGCGGGTGGACCCCGAACGCAGCAATCTCGGCTACATGCTGTCCGAGTTCTGGACCAACAAGATGTGGCACCACGGCGATGTCGCCTGGGCGCTGTTCGAGACCGTGCTGATGGCCTTCCTCGGCACGATGGGCGCGGGCATCGTGGCGCTGCCTCTGGCCTTCCTCGCCGCCTCCAACTTCACGCCGCTGCGCAGCATCCGCTTCGCCTTCCGCCGGGTCTTCGACTTCGTGCGCGGCGTCGACGCGCTGATCTGGACCATCATACTCAGTCGTGCCTTCGGCCCCGGCCCGATGACCGGCGCGCTGGCGATCCTGATCACCGACACCGGCTCCTTCGGCAAGATGTTCTCGGAAGCCTTGGAAAACATCGACGAGAAGCAGGTCGAGGGCATCCGCTCCACCGGCGCCAATTCCCTGCAGCGCGCCCGTTTCGGGGTGATCCCGCAGGTGACGCCGGTGCTGCTCAGCCAGCTGCTCTACTACCTCGAAAGCAACACGCGCAGCGCCACCGTGATCGGCGCCATCGTCGGCGGCGGGATCGGCCTTCTGCTGACGCAGGCGATCATCACCCAGAAGGACTGGGAGGAAGTCGCCTATTACATGGTGCTGATCGTGCTCATGGTCATGGCGATGGACACGCTCTCGGGCTGGCTGCGCCGCAAGCTGATCAAGGGCGAGCCGGTCCGGAGCTAGTCCAGCCGGCGCAGCTCCGACAGGCGCACCGGGCCGTTCTGGCTGGAGAAGGCCAGCGACGACCCGCCGCCCTGCTGCTGCGCCGCCCCGCCGATCCGGTGGTCGCCGGTGTCGTAGATCTCGATCCGCCCGTCGGTGTCGATGGCGAGCCGGCGGGTCTCCGGGAAGACGGCATAGCGCATGCCGTTCTGCGACCCGGTCGAGGACGGGCGCCCCAGGTCCTCGGGCCACGGCTTTTCCTTGGCGGAGGCGCCCTGCCCCGCAGCTTGCTCCGGCTCGTCCGGCAGATCGCCGTCGGACATCCGCTTGGCAAGGTCGGTGCAGAGCGCGTCGACCTTCTCCTTCATTGAGGCGTCGAACATGTCGCCCACCATCACCATGCCGCCCGCCGACCATTGCCCCATGCCGCCAAGCTCGGGATGGCTGAACTGGGCCTGCCGCCCGTTCCCGGCGCGGAGCGCCGCGAGCAGGGTCCGGACGGCGTCTTCCGACACCTCGTGCCGCTGCGCGAGATCTGAGACGGTCTTGTCAGTGGTCGGTGCGGTCATGGCGATGCTCCTCGCAATCGAAAGGGCGGCGCGGCGGCCGCCCGTTTGAGCGACCCGCCGCGGCGGGCCGCCCTGCCTCGCGGACCTACTGGTCCTGCTGATGGCCTTGGTTGGTGGTGTTGATCTTGGTGTTGGCCTGCTGGCCCTGCTTTTCGGGGTCGGTCACGCTGGGGGCCTTCGCCGCCGCCGGATCGGCCTTGGCGCTGCCGCCGGGCCCCTTGGAGCTGCGGTTGGCCTTCGGCACGGGGGGCATCCTGCTGGTCATGGCGATCTCCTCACTCTTCGCTGCGGCGGTTGGTTTGGTGATCCTGATACTGCTCGGTCTGGATCGACTTCCCGTCGCGGCCGCGCTCGGACGAGCCCTGCTTGTCGCGGTTCGACAGGACGGCGTTGGCGGGAATATCGGCGGTGTCGGCCACCGACATCGCGCCGGTCCCGTCGCTCTTGCCCTTGATCCCGGCGCCGAAGTGCTTCTTGTCCGCATTTGCCATGGTCTTCCTCCTGTGTTCAGGCGGCGCGGCGCGGGGCCACGCTGCCTGTCAGATCAACACCGAGGGGCAGGCGATGTTCCGGCCGCGCACGGCGGCGTGTCCGCCCTGGCTGGAAGGCATGACGCTCACCCGGATCAACCGGCCTCAGGGCAGTACCGGCGCGGGGTCTTCCTGCCGGAAGCGGGTGGTCTCCAGCGCGGCGGCCATCAGTGTGCGGGTGTAGTCCTGCGCCGGATGGTCGAAGATCGCCTCGGTCTGGCCCTGCTCCACCACCCGGCCCTGCTTCATCACGAGGATGTAGTCGGCCAGCGCCCGCACCACGGCGAGGTCGTGGCTGATGAAGAGATAGGACAGCCCGTGCTTCTGCTGCAGGTCGCGCAGCAGATCGACGATCTGCTTCTGCACCGAGCGGTCGAGCGCCGAGGTCGGTTCGTCGAGCACGATGACCTTGGGCTTGAGGATCATCGTGCGGGCGATGGCGATGCGCTGGCGCTGACCGCCGGAAAACTCGTGCGGGTAGCGGTTGCGCATGCCGGGCTCCAGCCCGACCTCGGCCAGCGCCTCGCCCGCGCGGACGTCGCGTTCCCTGGCCGAGAGCGCCGGCTCGTGGATCATCAGCCCCTCGGTGATGATCCGCCCCACGGTCATGCGCGGCGAGAGGCTGCCGAAGGGGTCCTGGAACACCAGCTGCAACTCGCGCCGCATCGGGCGCATCGCCGCCGGGTCGTTGGTCAGCTCGCGCCCCTTGTAGGAGATCACCCCCGCCGAAGGCAGCAGCCGCAAGAGCGCCCGGCCCAGGGTGGATTTGCCCGAGCCGGATTCGCCGACGATGCCGATGGTCTGGCCCTGATGCAGCGCGACCGAGATGCCGTCCACCGCGCGGAGCTCGTCCGCGGGCTGGAAGAGGCCGCCGCTGGAGCGGAACACCACCTCGACATTCTGGCCGTCCAGGAGCACCGGCGCGTTCTCGGGCGGCGGCAGCTTGCGGCCCGCCGGCTCGGCGTCGAGCAGCATCCTGGTGTAGGGATGCGCGGGGGCGGCGAAGAGATCGGCTGTGGCCCCGGTCTCCACCACCTCGCCGCGGCGCATGACATAGACCCGGTCGGCGAAGCGCTGGACGATGCCGAGGTCATGGGTGATGAACAGGATCGCCATGCCGAGCCGCTGCTGCAGCTCGGCCAGCAGCGTCAGGATCTGCGCCTGGATCGTCACGTCGAGCGCGGTGGTCGGCTCGTCGGCGATCAGGATGTCTGGGTCGCAGGCCAAAGCCATGGCGATCATCACCCGCTGGCGCTGCCCGCCCGAAAGCTCGTGCGGATAGCTGTCGATCCGCCGCTCCGGCTCGGGGATGCCGACGAGCTTCAGCAGTTCCACGATGCGCGGACGCGCCTTGGCGCGCGAGAGGCCGCGGTGGAAGCGCAGGGGTTCGGCCAGCTGCTCGCCGATGCGGTAGAGCGGGTCGAGCGAGGTCATCGGCTCCTGAAAGATCATGGTGATCTTGTCGCCGCGCACCTTGTTCAGGTTGCGCTCGCTCATGCCGATCAGCTCCTGCCCGCGGTAGAGCGCGGAGCCGGTTGCCTTGCCGTTGCGGGCCAGCAGCCCCATCAGCGCCATGGTGGCCTGGCTCTTGCCCGAGCCGCTCTCGCCGACGATGGCCACGGTCTCGCCCGGCTTCACGCTGAGGTCGATGCCGCGGACCGCCTCCACCGGGCCGTCATTGGTCTGGAAGGTGACCCGCAGGCCCTTGATGTCGAGGATCGGCTCCATCTCAGCGGTCCTTGGGGTCGAGGCTGTCGCGCAACCCGTCGCCGAGGAAGTTCAGCGCAAAGAGGATCGCGGTCAGCGTGAGGGCGGGGAAGAACAAGAGCCACGGCGCACCGCGCATGTTGTTCGCCCCTTCGGAGATCAGGAGCCCGAGCGAGGTCAGCGGCTCCTGCACGCCGAGGCCGAGGAAGGACAGCAGGCTTTCGAGCAGGATCGCCTTCGGCACCAGCAGCGTCACGAAGACCACCACCGGCCCCAGCGTGTTGGGGATGATGTGGCGGCGCAGGATGCCCGCCTTGGTGGCGCCCAGAGCCTCGGCGGCCTGCACGAACTCCTGCCGCTTCAGGCTCAGCGTCTGGCCGCGGACGATCCGCGCCATGTCGAGCCACTCGGTCGCGCCGATGGCGATGAAGATGATGACGAGGTTCCGCCCGAAGAACACCACCAGCAGGATCACGAAGAAGATGAAGGGCAGCGAGTAGAGGATGTCGACCACCCGCATCATCACGTTGTCCACCCGTCCGCCGAGATAGCCCGAGATCGCGCCATAGGAGACGCCGATCACCAGCGCCATGAAGGAGGCGAGCAGCCCGATCGCCAGCGAGATCCGCACCCCGATGAACACCCGGCTCATCAGGTCGCGGCCAAGCGCGTCGGTGCCGAAGTAGAAGTGCAACTGGCCGACTTCGGCGGTCAGCGTGCCGCTGAGCCCGTCGGGGGCGAGATCGAGCCGCGGGTTGATGAACAGGTCCGAGCGCTGGAAATAGCGCAGGATGCGCTCGTCGATCGGCTCGTCCTGCTGCAGCGCGAGCGTGACGCTGCCATCCTCCAGCACGGGCTCGCCCTCGATCCGGGCGCGCGACATCTCGCGCTCGAAGCTCGGCAGCACCACGTCGGCGCGGGGATAGGCCTCGAGACTGGCGGGAACGCGGACGAATTGCGGATAGACCCGCGCATGGTCATGCGGGCTGAGCATCGGGCCGAAGAGGCCGACGAGGCCCAGCAGGATCAGCACCACGGCGGAGGCCACCGCGGCGCGGTTGCGCCGCAGCCGGATCCAGGCGTCCTGCCAGAGCGAGCGGCCGGAGACCGCGACGACCTCGGCCGGATCGGGAGTGACGGTCATGTGAGCCCCCTAGTCATAGCGCACCCGCGGGTCGAGGAAGGTGTAGAGCAGGTCGACGATCAGGTTGAAGACGATGACGAAGAGCGCGATCACCACCACGGTGCCCATCACCAGCGTGTAATCCCGCCCCAGCGCGCCCTGCACGAAATAGCGCCCGATGCCCGGCAGGCCGAAGATGGTCTCGACCACGACCGAGCCGGTCAGCAGTCCCGCGGCCGTCGGCCCGAGATAGGAGACGGCAGGCAGCATCGCCGCGCGCAGGGCGTGTTTGATGACGACGGTGCGCGCCGGCAGGCCATAGGCGCGGGCGGTGCGGACATGGTTGGAGCGCAGCGCCTCCACCGTCGCCCCCCGCACGAGGCGCGCGATCACCGCGACCTGCGGCAGCGCCAGCGTCAGCACCGGCAGCACCCAGTAGATCGGATCGGTTTGCGACCAGCCGCCCGCCGGCAGCCAGCCGAGCAGAACGCCGAAGAACAGGCTCAGCAGCGGGGCCACGACGAAGTTCGGCGTGGTGATGCCGAAGGTGGCGAGACCGACGATGGCATAATCGAGCGAGCTGTTCTGCCGCAGCGCCGCGATGGCCCCGAGGATGACGCCGATCACCGTGGCCAGCAGCAGCGCCAAGGAGCCGAGCAGGATCGAGACCGGCAGGCCGGTGGCGAAGAGGTCGTTCACCGAGAAATCGCGGCGGGTGAAGCTGGGGCCCAGATCGCCCTGCAGCAGGTTGCCGAGATAGGTGAGGTATTGCGACCAGAGCGAGCCGTCCAGATTGTAGGCCCGGTTCAGGTTGGCCATGATCAGCGGGTCCAGCGGCCGTTCCAGATCGAACGGGCCGCCGGGGGCGAGGCGGATCATGAAGAAGGTCAGCGTCACGATGATGAACACCGTGGGCACGGCGCTTGCCAGTCGGCGCAGGGTGTATCTCAGCATGGGATGTCCCTCGAAGGCGGGACGGGCCGGAGCCCGTCCCGGAACCCGTCACTCGCTCAGCGACAGCCAGCGGGTGTAGTGGACGTCGGGCAGGTTGTCCTCCCAGCCCTGCACCCGGTCCGAGACGAGGGCGCGCGAGGAATAGGTGAGGATCGGGATCGAGGGCACCTCGGCGAGGAAGATGCGCTCGGCATCGGCGAGGATCTCGGCCCGCGCCGCGAGGTCGAGCGTGGTCGAGGCCTCCTGCATCAGCCGGTCATATTCCTCGTTCGTCCACTTGGAGTAGTTGAACGAGACGCCCGACTGGTTGAGGTAGAGGAAGTTCTGCGGATCGCTGTAGTCGCCGATCCAGCCGGCGCGGACCATGTCGAAGGGGCCGTCCTCGCGCAGATAGTTGAAGTAGCCGGCGCCTTCCATCTCGTTCAGCGTGGCGTTGATGCCGATGTTCTTCAGCATGTCGGCCACGGCCGTCATGGTGTTCTTGTTGTTCTCGGAGGTGTTGTAGCGCAGGTCCAGCGTCAGGCTGCCCTCGGCGACCCCGGCCTCCTCCAGCAGCGCCTTGGCCTGATCCTCGCGGTCCAGGAGGTCAGTCTCGGCGTAGTCGAGCATCGGCGGCTCGGCGACGTAGTTGGCGATGCCCGGCGGCACCAGCGAATAGGCCGGCAGCATGGTCTCCTGCCAGACTTCCTCGGCGATGAAGTCGCGGTCGATCACCATCGAGATCGCCTGACGCACCCGCGGGTCGGACAGCGGGCCCTCGTTGGTGGTCTTCACCGGCAGGTAATAGGTGCCGAGATAGGGCGCGATGCGCAGGTTGGTCGGCAGGTTCTCCCGCATGTAGCTCATCTGCTCGGCGGGGACGTCGGAGCAAATATGCACCTCGCCCGCCTCAAAGCGGCGCAGGCAGGTGGCGCGGTCCTCGAAGGGGGTCCATTCGATGCGGTCGATCTGCACCGTGTCGGCATCGCGGAAATTGGGGTTCTTCACCATGACGATCCGGTCGTTCGGGGTGAAGCTTTCCAGCATGTAGGCGCCGTTGGTAACCATGACGCCGGCGCGGGTGAAGTTGGAGCCCTCCGCCTCGACGGTCGTCTGGTGCAGCGGCAGCGCGGTCTGGTGGGTCAGCAGCTCGAGGAAATAGGGGGTCGGCGCGTTGAGGGTGATCTTCAGCGTATGGTCATCCACGGCTTCCACGCCCAGCTCATCGGGCTGCTTCTGGCCGGCGGTGATCGCCTCGGCGTTCAGCACCGGGAAGAGGATGCTGGCGTAGCCCGCCGCGGTCGCCGGCGTCATGATCCGGCGGAAGGCAAAGAGGTAGTCGCCCGCGGTCACCGGGTCGCCGTTCGACCATTTGGCGTCCTGCCGCAGCTTGAAGGTGTAGGTCAGCCCGTCTTCCGAGATCTCCCAGCTCTCCGCATCGCCCGGCTCCACCTCGCCCTTGGCGTTCTGGATCACCAGACCTTCGTAGAGGTCGTGCAGGATCCGGGACTCGGCGACGCTCGACGTCAGGTGATGGTCGAGCGTGGCGGGATCGGTGTCGTTGCCGCGCACCAGCGTGACCTGCGCCGAAGCGAGCGTGGTGGTTCCGGCAAGCAGCGCCAGGGCGCAGAGCCCGGTGCGGAAGGGATGAGCTGTCATGGGTGGTCCTCCGTGCGGTTGATGCTTCTTTCGGCAAACTGATTCTGCTTAAGGCAGAATGGCGCCGATCGCCTAGAGCACTTTCCGCGACGGAATGACCCCTCAGGCCAAATGCCGCCTGTCCGACCGCTGTCCCTGCCGGGCCTCAGCCCCTGACCACCCGGTTGCGGCCGCCCTGCTTGGCCAGATAAAGCGCCCTGTCCGCCGCTTCGAGCCACATGTCGGGCTGTGAATCGTCCGGGGTGCAGGCGGCGACGCCGATGCTGGCGGTGACCCGCAGCTCCGGCAGCTCCGGGAAGCGCAACGCCTCCACCGCGCTGCGCACCCGCTCCGCGACCTGCAGCGCCGCCTCGACCGTGGTTCCGCGCATCAGCACGCCGAATTCCTCGCCGCCGATCCGGCCGACGACATCGGTGCGGCGCAGCACCAGCCCCGCCGCCTCGACCATCGCCCGCAGCACGGAATCGCCGATGCCATGGCCGTAGGTGTCGTTCACCGCCTTGAAATGGTCGAGATCGAGGATGGCGACGCTGGCCGGAGTCTCGGTCTTCTGGAAGTCGATGAAGCTTTCCGTCACCGCGTCCTCGAAGCCGCGGCGGCTGAGCGCGTCGGTCAGCGAGTCGCGCTTGGCGATCAGGCGCAGCTCCATCTGCGACACCACCAGCCGGGCGAAGCTCTGCAGCACGTCGCGATCTGCGCTGCTGAAATGGCGCGGCTCCCGCCCGGCGATGCAGACCGAGCCGACGTTGTAGCCGTCGGGCGTGGTCAGCGGCGCGCCGAGATAGCAGCGCAGCCCGTCGGCCGGGGTCACCCATTCGTGGTTGCGGAACCGCGGGTCGCGCATCGCATCCTCGACCGAGAAGACCTCGGCCGAGCGGATCGTGTAATCGCAGAAGGCGACCGAACGCGGCGTCCCCGGGGTCAGCATGCCCTGCGACGACTTGAACCACTGCCGGTCGGTGTCGATCAGCGAGATCGCCGCGATCTCGACCTTGAAGATGTTCATGATCAGCTGGATGATCGTGTCGAACTCTGCCTCGGGCGCGGAATCGAGCAGTTCGTAACGACGCAGCGCCGAGATCCGGCCCTCCTCGTCATCGAGGTGAATTGCTGTGATCGCCGTCATTTGCTCTCCATGCCGTCCAGTGCCGCCAGAATGTCGTTCTCATGGGCGGCCATCAGATCACGCACCGACTCGCGAACGACATCTGGAGGGTGACCCGCCCTGTTCAAGGTCTCGACCAGAAGCCGCAGATTGTCCTGATGCCTCTCGATCAGCGGCAGCAGGGCGGTGGGGATCTCTCCCAGCGTGCTGCGCAGACGGTCGCGGATCTCTTCGTTGTCTTGCATTACCATCGTCGAGGTATACGGCATCCGCGCCGCTGTTCAAGTTCTGGTTGCGTTCATTTGACGTCATTCCGCCATAGCGGGATGAGCCGGTTTGACGACGCCGCGGGAAAAGCCCATCCAGCGGCGCGAACCAAGCGGAGCCTGACCGATGCCGACCGATCTCCTCGTCCCCGCCGCGCTGTTCCTCTTGCTGGTCGCCTCGCTGGTGGGCAGCCTCTGGGCGGTTCTGCGCTTCGCCCTGACGCTGGCCGCCCTGGCCCGCCCGCTGGCCCTGCTGCTCGCCGGCGGCGGCCTCTGGGCCGGGCTGAGCCACGGCGGCGCGATCCTGCGCTACTTCGGGATGTGACCACGACGGCCTACTCGTTGGCGCGCCGTAGCGCCGGCAGGCCTACCCCCGCCGCGTCGAAGCCGCCATCCACCGCCAGCGTCTGCCCGGTGACGAAGCTCGCCTTGTCGGAGCAGAGGAAGACGATGGCCTCGGCCAGCTCGCGCGCCTCGCCGTAGCGGTTCAGCGGGATGGCGTCGTAATAGGCCGAGATGATCTCGGGCGCATGCACCGCCATGGCGAGCTTGGTCTTCACCGGCCCCGGCGCCACGCAGTTCACCCGGATGCCGCGCTCGCCCAGTTCGACCGCATATTGCTTGGTCATGTGGATCACCGCCGCCTTCGAGGTGCCATAGGCCACCCGCAGCGTCGAGGCGCGCAGGCCCGAGATCGAGGCGATGTTGACGATGGCGCCGCGGGTCTCGGCCAGAGCCTCGGTCGCGGCCTGGGTGCAGAGGAAGACGCCGTCGAGATTGGTCGCCATCACCTCGCGCCAGCCCTCGAAGCTCGTCTGGCCGACGCGCGAGAACAGCGCCACGCCGGCGTTGTTCACCAGCGCATCGATCCGGCCGAAGCCCGCCAGCGCCTCTGCCACCATGCGGTCGACATCCCCGGGGATCGAGACGTCGGCCTCGACTGCCAGCACGTTCTCCAGCTTTCCGGCGGCGCTGTGCAGCTCCTCGGTGTCGCGGTCCACCATGACGACGCGCCAGCCCTGCTCGAGGAACAGTTCGGTGGCGGCGAGGCCGATGCCGCGGCAGGCTCCGGTGACGAGGGCGACTTTGGTCATGTGATGTCCTTGGGTTCGATGACGAGTTCAAGCGTGACGCCGACGCGGTTCTCGCCGCGCGTCAGGGCGCCTCTGGCGATGGCGCCGTGGATATCCACCACCTCGATGCCAAGCGTGGCGATGCCGTTGCGCAGCACGGCGCCGTCGAAGCGCAGCTCGGTGGCGAGGCAGTCCATCCGATGGCCCTCAATGAAGCGGATATTGTCGATGCTGCCGACACCGTGGATCGCGGCTTCGGTGATGCCATGGGCGGCGCAGAGCGCCTCGATCGCGGTCACGCAATCCTCGCCGGGCAGGATGCGGGCGAGGAGCGCCGGGCCGGCGCCGCCGCCCTCGGGGGTGAAGAGGGTGAAGGCTGTCTCGGGATCGGGCAGGCTTTCGAACCAGCAATCGGGGCTGCCGAGGCCGGTGACCTCGGCGTCTTCGGCCAGCATCGAGTCGAAGGGCAAGAGGTGGCCCATCTGCGTCACGCCTCCGGGGGTCCAGAGCCCGTGGCAATGCAGGAAGGGCGCGCCGTCGCGCCAGCCGACGATGGCCGTGGCGCGGGAAACGGCGACACGGCCCTCCGGGGCGTGGGTGTCGGAATACCAGGCCGCATGCAGCCCGTCGGTGGAGAGCGCGGGCAGCACGAAGCGCAGTGGGTCGCAGGTGACGCCGTCGAGAGCAAGAAATCCGCCTTTGCAACCGCTTGCGGCGAAAAGCTCACCCACTGCCTTCATCACGCTCTGCCCTTTGGGCAGCATGCCGCGCAGCGGGCGCAGCACCGTGCGCCGCGCCACCGCCCGTTCGGGCGCGCGGGGTCCGGGGTGGATCATGCGGGCTCTCCGGCGAGGCCGCGGGCGGTGAGCTCGTCGCGGATCATCTTCTTGGTGATCTTGCCATAGGCCGATTTCGGCAGCGCCTCCCAGAGAACCACGCGCTTGGGCATCTTGTAGCGGGCAAGCTTGCCCTCGAGATGCGCCGTCAGCTCCGCCTCGGTCACGGCCGCTCCCGGCGCCGGAACGCAGACCGCCCAGCCGACCTCGCCCCAGAGCGGGTCGGGCATGCCCAGCACGGCGACCTCGCTGATCGCCGGGTGAGTCAGGATCTTCTCCTCGATCTCGCGCGGATAGACGTTGGAGCCGCCCGAGATGAACATGTCGGACTGCCGCCCGGTGATGTAGAGGAAGCCCGCCTCGTCCATATGACCAAGGTCGCCGGTGCGGAACCAGCCGTCGCGGAAGGCCTTCGCATTGGCCTCGGGGTTGTCGTAATAGCCGGCAAAGACCGCCGGGCCGATGACGCAGATCTCGCCCGTCTGGCCCGGCGCCACCTCCTGCCCGGCATCGTCCTGGATCTGGATCTCAATCCCGGTGCGGGCGTGGCCGCAGGTACCGATGCGGGCCAGCGGACCATCATCCATCACATGAAGATCGTTCGGCAAAACCGTGATATTGCCGGTGCATTCGCCCAAGCCGAAATATTGCACGAGGACTGGCCCCAGCACCTGAAGCGCCTTCTGCTGATCCACGCGATACATCGGCGCGCCGGCATAGATCACATAGCGCAACGAGGAGGTATCGGCCCCGGCGGTCGAGGGATGCTCGACCAGCAGCTTCAGGATCGTCGGCACGGTGAACATGGTGGAGACCCGCCACTCCTTCACCAACGCCCAGGCGGTCGGAACGTCGAAGCGGTCGGTGGGCAGCAGCACCGTCTTCACTCCGCGCGCGATCTGGGTCAGCTGATGCACCCCCGCGCCATGCGACAACGGCGCCACCACCAGCGAGGCGTCGGCGGAGGTGAGGCCGGGCATCAGATCGGCCAGATGGTTCGTCACCACGAAAGCCATCTGGCCATGGGTCAGCACCGAGGCCTTGGGCCGCCCGGTGGTGCCTGAGGTGAAGAAGAACCAGCAGGGATCGTCGCGGTTGACAGCCGCAACCTGCGGCTTCTGCCCGGCATGGGTGGCGGTCAGATCCTCGACCGAGGGGCCGAAGTCGGCGGCGCCGAAGGACAGGAGCTGCAGCCCGTCGCAATGCTCGGCGCTGGCCGCGGCATGGTCGGGGAAGGCCGCGTTGCAGAGCATCAGCGAGGCGCCGGAGGACCGGGTGAGGTAAACCACCTCCTCCGGCGTCTGGCGGAAGTTGGCGGGCACCCAGACCGCGCCGACGCGCCAGACGGCGAACATCGCCTGCAGCATCTCGAGGCAGTTCTGCGACTGGCACATCACCCGGTCGCCCTTCTGCACCCCGTAGCGCTGCTGCAACGCGGCGGCCAGCGCGTCGGTGCGCGCCTCGAAGTCGGCCCAGGTCCAGCGCGCCTCGCCCATCACCAGCGCGATGCCTTCCGGATCGCGCCGCGCGCTCTGGGTCAGGAGCGTGGCGAGGTTCATCACCCGGGTCGAGACCGGCGCGACGCCGCCCTTGGGATCGCTCATCTGACCCGCTCCAGGATCGAGCAGTAATTGGCCACTGCAGCACCACCCATGTTGAAGACGCCCCCCAGTTCAGCGCCGGGCTTCTGCATCTCGCCCGCCTCGCCCATCAGCTGCATCGCCACCATCACATGCTGGGAAACCCCGGTCGCGCCAATGGGATGGCCGCGTGACTTCAACCCGCCTGACAAGTTCACCGGCAAGGCGCCATCGCGCCGGGTGGTGCCGTCGCGCGCCACTTTCCAGCCTTCGCCGGGGGCGGCGAGGCCCATCGCTTCGTATTCGATCATCTCGGCCACGGTGAAGCAGTCATGTGTCTCCACCAGATCGAGATCGGTGATCGCCACCCCCGCCTGCGCCAATGCCTGAGCCCAAGCCCGCCGCGCGCCGTCGAAGGCGATGAGGTCGCGGCGCGACAGCGCGAGGATGTCGCCCGCCTGCGCCCGCGCCCGGAAGCGCAGCGCCCGCGCCAGCCCCGCCGCCGTCTCGGCATCGGCCAGCACGATGGCCGCCGCGCCGTCGGAAACCAGCGAGCAGTCGGTGCGCCGCAGCGGACCCGCGACCAGCGGGTTCTTCTCGGAGGGACGGTTGCAGAAGTCGAAGCCGAAATCCTTCTGCATATGGGCCAGAGGGTTGCGCATACCATTGGCGTGGTTCTTCGCCGCGATCATCGCCATCTCTTCCGAGCGGTCGCCATGGCGCTGGAAATAGCTGTTGGCGATCTGGCCGAAGACCCCGGCAAAGCCGCCGTCGATGGCGGCCTCTTCCGGCACATGGCTGGCGGAGAGCAGGATGTTGCCCACCTCCTCCATCGGCGTCGCGGTCATCTTCTCGGCGCCGACCACCAGCGCGACGCGCCCCCGGCCAGAGGCGATGAAATCCGCCGCGGCATAGAGTGCCGCCGAGCCGGTGGCGCAGGCGTTCTCGGTGCGCAGGAAGGGGATGCCCGCCAGTTCCGGCGTGCCCATGGCGACGAGCGCACCCTGGAAATCCTGCCGCGAGAAGCCGTTGTTGTAGACGCCGACGAAGATGCCATCGACCGCCTCGGGCGGGATGCCGGCATGGTCCAGCGCGGGGCGGGCCACCTCGGCCATCAGGGCGGTGGTGTCGGGCGCTTCGGCCTTGCCGAACTTGGTGTGGGCCCAGCCAACGATCAGTGCTTCGGACATGAGGGTCTCCTGTCAGTCAGAGGGGGCGAAATGTCGGGCGAGCCGCGCCTCGACGCGGGCGGCCTCGCGGTGCAGGAGCGCCACCAGCGCAGGCTGGCGGTCGGGGCCCATGCGGTCCTCGATGGCGGCGACGGAAAGCGCGGCGGCGAGATGGCCATCGGGCCAGCGCAGCGCGACGCCGATGCCCCAGGAGCCCTGCACCACCCGCCCGGGGTTCACCGCATGGCCCAGAGAGCGGGCGCGGGCGACATCGGCGCGCAGATCCTGCAGCGCGGGTTTCAACGGCAGGGCGGCGATGCGCTGCAGCAGCGCCTCGGCCTCGGCTTCGGGCATCGCCGCGAGAAGCGCGAGCCCCCCGGCGCCGAGCCCGATCGGGTTTCGGTCGCCCGCCTTCAGCGCATGGGTGCGGATCGGGAAGCTGCCCTCCTCATGCGCGAGGCAGAGCACATGATCGTCCTGCTGCACCGAGAGGAAGGCCGTGTCGCCGGTCTCGGCGGCGAGGCGCTTCAGGCTGTCGGCGGCATGCGACAGGATGCCGTGGCGGGGGGCGGCGAAGCTCGCCAGCAGATAGGCCTCGGGGCCGAGGTGATAGCGCCGCGTCACCGCGTCCTGCTCGACCAGCCGCGCCGTTCCCAGCGCGACCAGAAGCCGCCGCACGGTGGGGCGCGTCAGCCCCGCCGCGGCGGTCAGTTGCGCCAGACCCAGACCGGCGCTGCCGCCCCTGCCGACCAGCGACAGGAGCGACAGCGCGCGCTGCACCGACTGCGATCCCGCCGCCCCCGAAGGGGCGTCGAGAGGCAGAGGGCTCGGCATCGGCAGGGTCACGGCGCGCGCCTCAGGCCAGGGTGCGCCCGATGGCGCTTTCGAGGATCGCCCAGGCGTCGTCGCCATAGGTCTTCTTCCACTCGGCGTAGAAGCCGGCCTCGCGCAGCTTGGCTTCGAAGGGCGCCGGATCGACGTCGTTGAAGACGAAGCCCTCGGCCTCCAGCTCGCCGCGCAGCGAGGTGTTCAGGGCCATGACATCGGCGCGCTGCTTGTCGGCGGAGGCGTTGAAGTGCTTCGAGACGATCTCCTGCAGATCCTCCGGCAGCGCCGCCCAGGCGCGACGGTTGCCCAAGAGCCAGAAGCCATCCCACATGTGGTTGGTCATCGAGCAGTATTTCTGCACTTCCCAGAGCTTGGCGACCTTCATGATCGACAGCGGGTTCTCCTGCCCGTCGACGACGCCGGTCTGCAGCGCGGAATAGACCTCGGCGAAGTTGATCGAGGTGGGGGCCGAGCCGAAGGCGGTGAACATCGAGGTCCAGAGCGGCGAGACCGGGACGCGGATCTTGAAGCCTTCGAGATCGGCGGGCGTCACGATGGGCTTGGTGGAGGTGGTCGTCTGGCGGAAACCGTTGTCCCAGATCTTGTCCATCACCACGAGGCCGGCATCCTCGATCTGGCCGCGGGCATAGGCGCCCAGCTCGCCGTCCATCGCCTTCCAGACCGCGTCGTAGTCCGGGAAGGCGAAGCCGATGCCGTTGATCGAAGCATTGGGCACCAGCGTCGACAGGATCACCGGCGAGAGCAGGAAGAACTCCACCCCGCCGGCGCGCAGCTGGCCCAGCACGTCGGTATCGGCGCCGAGCTGGTTGGAGGGGAAGATCTGGATATCGACGCGGCCCCCGGATTCCTCGAGGATCGCGGCCACGGCCTCGGCGCCGCGGATGTTGCTCGGGTGGGTCAGCGGCTGGTTGTTGGCCAGCTTGTAGGTGAATTCGGCGGATTGCGCGCCAGCGGGCCGGATGAACGGCGCGGCAAGGACGCCTGCGGTTGCGCCCAGCAAGATCGAGCGGCGGGTGATGCTCATGAGTTCCTCCTCCTCAGGGTTTTCAAAGCAATGCGGTCGAGAACCACGGCACGGCGGCGATGACGCCGAGACCGATCAGCAGGGCCAGCAGATAGGGCCAGATCCTGGCCATCACCGCGTCGGCGGGCACCTTGGCGATCTTGCAGGCGATGTAGAAGCCGATGCCGATGGGCGGGGCCATCAGCCCGATGTTCATCGCGGTGACGATGACCATGGCATAGTGGATGTCGTTGATCCCGAGCCCCCGCGCGATGGGGAACATGATCGGCGCCAGCAGCACGATGGCGGGCAGGCCTTCGAGCACGCAGCCGAGCACGAGGAAGATCGCGATGGAGGCGAGCATGAACACGCCCCAGCCGCCGGGCAGCGCGGTGACGAAGGCCATGAGATCGCGCGCGAAGCCCGATTGCGTCAGCGCCCAGGCCATCGAGGAGGCGGCGCCGAGGATCAGGAGGATCGCGCCGGACATGGCGGCGGTCTCGACCAGCATCGGCAGGAGCTTCTTCTTCGGGATGCCGCCGTAGAGCACGATGCCGATGACGAAGGCATAGACCACGGCGATGGTGGAGACCTCGGTTGCGGTGGCGACGCCGCCGCCGACGAGGCTGCGGATCATGAACGGGAGGACCAGCGCCGGGGCGGCGATGACCAGCGCCTTGACGACGTCGCGGAAGCTGGCGCGGCGCACGCCGGCCATGATCTCGTGCCGGGCCTTCCAGCGGGCGAGGAGCGCGAGCACCACGAGAAGCACCATGGCGATGGCGAAGCCCGAGGTGAAGAGCCCGGCGATGGAGACGCCGGCGACGGAGCCCAGCACGATCAGCACGATGGAGGGCGGCACGGTGTCGGCCATGGCCGCGCCTGTCGCCAGAAGCGCGGTCATCTCGGGCGGGGAATGGCCGCGCCGCTTCATCTCGGGGAACAGCGCCGGGGCCACGGTCGCCATGTCGGACACCTTGGAGCCGGAGATGCCGGAGACGAGGAACATCGAGCCAAGGAGCACATAGCTCATCCCCGCCTTCACATGCTGCAGCATCGAGGCGAGGAACATGACGATGGCCCGGCCCATGCCGGTGGCGTCGAGGATGCAGCCCAGAAGCACGAAGACCGGCACCGACAGCAGGATGATCGAGGACATGCCTTCGTCTATCCGACCGATCATCACGAAGACCGGGGCGTTGGTGGCGAAGGTCATGTAGGCCAGCGTGCCGAGGGCGAAGCAGAAGGCGATGGGCACACCGATGGCGAGCAGGAGCGCGACGAAGAGGCCGAGGTAGAGCGGCAGGTTCCAGTTGCCCAGGGCAAGCATGGAGGGCCGGGCGAACCACAGCAGCGCCACGACGGCAGCGGTGATCAGCAGCGTGGCGGCGATGACGCCCCAGGCGCGGGTGCGGACGACCGAAAGCACCATCAGCACCGCCATCAGCCCCATGCCGACCGGCAGCGCCGAGGCGCGCCATGTCATCGGCAGGCCGAGGGCGGGCGAGGTGACGTAGGATTCCTCATAGGCATATTCGATGGCCACCGGCAGCAGGCGCAGGAGAAGCAGGCAAACCAGCACCTGCCCGGCGATCTCGGCGGCGCGGGCGACGGCGGGGGGCATCAGCGGCAGGAAGATGGTGAGCTTCATGTGCTCGTGCCGGTCCACCGCCAGCGCCGCGCCGAGCATCGCCATCCAGATGAAGCTGAGCGAGGCGACCTCGTCGCCCCAGATCAGCGGCTGGGCGAGGACGTAGCGGAAGAAGACATTGGCCAGCACCATGACGATCATCAGGAGCAGGAGGGCGGCAGCCACGAGCTCCACCGGGCGCATCCAGCGCTCGGCGCGCTTGGGTTCGGCGAATGCCTCGATGCCGCCAAGCCCCAGCTCGGCCTCCGCCTGCGCGTCGGTCAGTTGCATGTCTTCCTCCCTCTGGCAGCCGGGGCCTCCCAACCCCGTCCGGTCGGTCCATCATGTGGACCTTCCGGCTACTGCGACGCTCAGGATAGGAGGCTTGAAGCCGAGCTTGCAAGCCGGAATGCGTCGGAACACCGCTCGGACGCGAAAAAACCCGGGCGCGGCGGCGGCGCCCCTTCCACATGCTGGACTCCCGCAACGCTCGCCCCGCGCGACGTGACGCAGCCGGGCGCCGCGACAGGCCCTTGCGCGACGGGCGCGGCGGGGCGATGCTGGGCGGGACGGTTCCCGGAGGCCGCTCCGGGCGAAGAGGGAATGCGGTGCGGGCTCCGGCCCCAGGCCGCGACTGCCCCCGCAACTGTAGGCGGCGAGCGAGCCCCGACATGCCCACTGGCCAAGGACGGGCCGGGAAGGGCGGGGCAAGCGGCGACCCGCGAGTCAGGAGACCTGCCGTCGTGGACTGTTGGAACCGGGCGGGGTGTCCCGGGCGCAGGCTGGTCGCGGCCCGCCGCCGACCGCCCTCGCCCGCCCGCTCCCCAGGCGCGGAGGGCGCGATGACGACGAGCGAAAGAACCTACCTCTCCACCATATGCCGCCACACCGGCGAGCCCTGCCACATCGGGCTGGCCGTGGTGCGGCAGCTGGCCGCCTCGGTCGAGAAGGCCGCGCCGCTGCTGGCCCCGGAATTCGAGATGCAGGGCCATGTCCGGCTCGAGGGCTGCAGCCGGCCCTGCTGCGCGCTGTTCCGCATGACGCCGGGCGACCTGCAAGTGTTCTGCGATCTCGACCCCTCCGACTGGTCGCCGGGCCTGCTGCGGCTGGCCGACCTGCTGACCGGCGGACTGCCGGCCGCCGCGGACCGGGCGGCCGGCCCGCCCCCCGCCGCGGTGGTGCTGGCGACCCGGCGCGAGCCGCCGCGCATGACGGCGCATTGAGGCGCGGGCGCAACGCTTGACCCGACGTCCGGCTGCGGCTAGGCAGGCTGTGTCGGTTTCCACATGGAACTAACAGGGAATCCGCCACGGCCTCGGCCGTGAACCGGAACTGCCCCCGCAACTGTAGGCGGTTAGCTGCGCCCGATTTTCGCCACTGGGGTTTATCCCCGGGAAGGCCGGGCAAGGCGTCGATCCGCCAGTCAGGAGACCTGCCGACAGCAGAAACGTAACGCCGGGCGGGGTGTCCGGGGAAGGATGCGTATGACCTATGCCCTCGGCGGCCCCGTGCCGCGACATGTGCCGGCGCACATGAGCCAGGTTGCCTCCTGTCTTGCAGGACGCCCGATCTTCGGCTCTTTCCTGATCGGAGCTTTCCAGCATGACGCCTTCCCGCTTCGCCCTCGCGGCGCTGGCCATCGGCCTGTCCACCCCGCTCTGGGCCGCGCCCACCAGCTATCCGCTGACGCTTGAGAACTGTGGCGAGACGCTGACCTTCGCCCGCGCCCCCGAGCGCAGCGTGACCGTCGGCCAGGCCGCGACCGAGGTGCTCTATGCGCTCGGCCTCGCCGAAACCGTGCAGGGCACCTCCGTCTGGTTCACCGACGTACCGGAGAAATTCCGCGAGATGGACGCGGGCGTCGAGCGGATGGCCGACAACGACCCCAGCTTCGAGAGCATCGTGGCCAAGCGGCCCGATCTGGTTGCCGTGCAGTTCATCTGGCACATCGGCCCAGAGGGCATCGTCGCCACTCGCGACCAGTTCCACGAGCTGGACATCCCGACCTATGTGATGCCCGCCGATTGCGTGGAGAAGGATAACACCGTCGGCGTGGACGGCACGCGGCTGCAGCCCTTCTCCACCGCGACCCTGCACCAGGGCGTGTCGGAACTGGCCGAGATCTTCGACGTGCAGGACCGCGGCGCCGCGCTGGTGGCCGAGCTGCAGGCGCGCGAGGCCGCGGCCATCGCGCGGGCGCAGGCGCTCGACGTGAAGGACGCCTCGGCGGTGTTCTGGTTCTCCAGCGCCGAGATGGACATCGACCCCTATGTCGCCGGCCGCAAGGGCGCGCCGGGCTACATGATGGAGCAGCTCGGAATCCGCAACGTGGTGGACTCCGACGAGGAATGGCCGGTCGTCGGCTGGGAGACCATCGCCCGCGCCAACCCGAGCCTGATCGTCATCGCCGAGATGAACCGCCGCCGCTTCCCGGCGGATTCCGCCGCGGCCAAGCTGGAGTTCCTGCGCAGCGACCCGGTGGCGAGCCAGATGGAGGCGGTGAAGCAGGGCCGCATCGTGGTGATGGACGCCCATGCGATGGACGCCACCCTGCGCAGCATCGACGGGCTGGAGATCCTCGCCGAGGGGCTGGAAAAGATCGGCATGGCGCAATGACCGAGGCCGCCGCCCGCGCCTCGCGGCTGCCGCGCCCCTCGCGGGCGCTGCTGACCTGCGCCGTGCTGGCGGCGGCCCTTGTCGCCGGGATCAGCATCGGCGAGACCCGCATCCCGCCGCTGACCGTGCTGCAGGCGCTGGCCAACCGGCTGTTCGGCGCCGGCCTGCCGCTCGACCCGATGGACGAGGGCATCATCTGGAACTACCGGCTGACCCGCGCCCTCGTCGCCGCCTGCTGCGGCGCGGGGCTGGCGGTCTCGGGCGTGGTGCTGCAGGCGCTGCTGCGCAACCCGCTGGCCGATCCCTATATCATGGGCATCTCGGCCGGGGCCTCCACCGGGGCGGTTGCGGTGACCATCGCCGGCTTCGGCGCCGGGGCGCTGTCGCTGTCGATGGGGGCCTTCGGCGGCGCGGTGCTGGCCTTCGCGCTGGTCGCGCTGCTGGCGCGGGCGGCGGGCGGCAGTGTCGGCGGGCGCGGCGCGGTGCAGATCGTGCTGGCCGGCATCGCCGGCTCGCAGCTGTTCAACGCGCTCACCTCCTTCATCATCACCAAATCGGCCAATGCCGATCAGGCCCGCGGCATCATGTTCTGGCTGCTGGGCAACCTGAGCGGGGTGCGCTGGCATGACGTGGCGTTGGCGGTGCCGGTGGCTTTGGCCGGGGTGGCGCTCTGCGCCGCACATGCAAGGGCGCTGGACGCCTTCACCTTCGGCAGCGACTCCGCCGCGGCGCTCGGCGTGCCGGTGCGGCGGGTGCAGGCGGTGCTGATCGGCGCCTCGGCCTTGCTGACGGCGGTGATGGTCAGCATGGTCGGCTCCATCGGTTTCGTCGGGCTGGTGATCCCGCATGCGGCGCGGCTGCTGGTGGGCGTGCGCCACGCCCGGCTGATCCCGGCGGCGGCGCTGAGCGGCGCGGTCTTCCTCGTCACCGCCGACATCCTGTCGCGCGTCATCGTCCCGGGCCAGGTGCTGCCGATCGGCGTGATCACCGCGCTGGTCGGGGCCCCGGCCTTCGCGCTGATCCTGATCCGCGGGCAGGACCGCAGATGAGCCTCGAAACACACGCTCTCGGCTGGACCACGGGCCGCACCGTGGTGCTGCAGGACATCAGCCTGACGGTGCGCCCGGGCGAGACGCTGGGGCTGATCGGCCCGAACGGCTCCGGCAAGTCGACGCTGCTGCGGCTGATGGCCGGGCTGCTGCGCCCCAGTACGGGGCATGTCGAGCTGGAGGGCCGGCCGCTCGCCGCCCTGCCCCGGCGCGAGATCGCGCAGCGCATCGCCTGGGTGGCGCAGCAGGCCGACACCAGCGACCGCATCACCGCGCGCGACGCGGTGGAGCTGGGCCGCACCCCCTGGCTCTCGGCCAACGATCCCTGGAGCCCGGCCGACGACGCCATCGTCAAGGGCGCGCTCGGCGACGTGGGCATGGGCGATCTGGCGGCGCGGCAATGGTGCACCCTGTCGGGCGGCGAGCGGCAGCGGGTGCATATCGCCCGGGCGCTGGCGCAGCGCGCCTCGGTGCTCCTGCTCGACGAGCCGACCAACCATCTCGACGTGCACCACCAGCTGTCGATCCTGTCCTTGGTGCGCCGGCTGCCGCTGACCTCGGTGGTGGCGCTGCACGACCTGAACCACGCCCTTGGCTGCGACCGGGTGGCGGTGCTGAAGGCAGGAAGGCTGCTGGCGCTCGGCCCCCCGCGCGAGATCCTGACGCCCGAGTTGATGCGCGGCGTCTTCGATGTCTGCGCCCATATCCTAACCGATCCCGCCGACGGCGCGCCGGTGCTGCGCATCCATCCCATCCACTGAGAGGGCCGCCATGACCGCCGTTCCGCCGAACCGCGACCTGCGCGAGGATATCCGCGACTACTGGTCGGACCGGTCGGCGACCTTCGACCTGGCCTTCGGCCACCGCATCCCCGAGGGGCCGGAGGCGCGGGCCTGGCAGCAGCCGATGCGCGACCACCTCGGCCCCGCGCCGCTGCGGGTGCTGGAGCTGGCCTGCGGCACCGGCGAGGTGACGCGGCTGGTGCATGACGTCGGCCACGATGTCACCGCGCTGGATTTCTCCGAAGCCATGCTGGCGGTGGCGCGGGCCAAGCATGCCGGAAAGCCGCGGCTGCGCTTCCTTTTGGCCGACGCCGGACGGACGATGGAGCCGGACGCCGCCTACGACGCGATCCTCTGCCGCCATCTGGTCTGGACCCTCACCGATCCGGCGGGTGCCTTCGAGGACTGGCTGCGCATCCTGCGGCCCGGCGGGCGGCTCCTGGTCTATGACGGCGATTGGGCGCGGCCCAAGGGCGTGCTGGCCGCCTGGGCCGTGCGGCAGATCGACCGGCTGATCGGCCCCGACGCCGCCTATGACGGGGCGATGGGTGAGCGCCATGCCGGGATCATGCGCCGCCTGCCCTTCGGCGCCGGGCTGACCCCGGCGCGGCTGGTCCCGATGCTGGCGGCGGCGGGGTTCCGCGACATCGGCATCCACTCGCATGCGCCGATCGCCGCGGCGCAACGGCAAGGGGCGGGCCTGCGCAACCGGCTGCGGACCCGGGTCTATGCCCGGTTCATCCTGACCGCGGTGAAACCCGGAGCCTGACTTTGCGGCATGTTGTCCGGCGGGCCGATGCGGATTAACATTCGTGAATGCAGCCGGGCCCCGAGCGGAGGGTCCCGGGACGGGATCCGCCTTCCGCAGTGAATGGGTGATGTCATCGCGAATCCCGAGAAACGTCCCGTCGAGACCCGCGTCACCTATGGCGCCGGCCAGCGCCGCCCGGCCACGCGGCTGCTGACCAGCGAGGAGATGGCCGAGATCATGGGCAGGCCCCTCGCCCCGCCACGCCCCGGCCTGATGGCCCGGCTTTTCGCCTGGATCACCGGGCGTCCCTAGCAGAGCGGCAGGATCAACGCCGGGAACAGGCTCCAGACCGTGGCGAAGAGCGCGGTCGCGGCCAAGGCCACGCTGGCCTGGCGGATCGTCGGCGACAGCGCGCCGAAGCGCGGGCTGCGCAGCGCCAGCAGCATGCCGAGCTGCAGCGCCACCCCGATCCCCCAGACCGCGGCGAGCATGGCGCGGGCCAGCGCGCCCTCGGCCCCGGTGGCGCAGAGCGTGGCGTGCAGCCCGTAGATCAGGCTGAACAGCGCCAGCCAGAGGGTCAGGGGCACGGACAGGCGCAAGAGATCTCTCATGACAGGACTCCGGGCAGCACCGCGGCGGCGAGGCTCAGCAGCGCGGTCAGCGTGGCATAGTCGACCCAGAGCTGCACGATGCGCAGCTCGCCCCGGCGGGCCGGTGACAGGAAGCCGGCTACCCGGCGCGCCGCCATCTGGCCGGTCATCAGCAGGCCGACGCCGCAATGCACGAGGCTGTAGCCCATCAGCACCCAGACCGTCGCGTCATAGGCATGGGTCTGCGGAGCTGGCAGATGCAGCAGCACCAGCCCCGCGGCCAGCAGCGCCGCGATGAGCCCCAGGGCGGCGAGCCCGAGCCCGGCTCCGAGCCCCCGGCCCCGCGCCAGCGCGCCCTGCGCCAGCCGAAGACCCAGCGGCCCCAGCACGGCGGCGGCGGCGATCGCCAGCAGCGCCGGGTCCGGCTGCATCCAAGCGGGCGGCGGCCAGTTCGGCGCGACGGTCCAGAGGAAGGCATAGCCGAACAGCAGCGACCCGAACAGCGTGGCGTCGGCCAGCAGCAGGAACAGCATGCCCCACCAGCCCGGCGGATCGGCCACCTCGGAGACAGGCGGCAGCGACAGGCCCCGGCCGACCTCCTGCGGTCCCTGGTCCTGCCGCGACCCCAATCCCCAGACCCAACGCAGCGCCAGGGCGATGACGCCGACCGCGGCGAGCGGCACCAACCAGTAGACCTTGATCAGCAGCCCGAGGAAGAAGAAGCCGGTGACGAAGGCCATCGAGATCGGCAGCATGGTGTTGCCCGGCAGGATCACCAGATACTCCGGTCGGCCGGTGGAGATCGCCACCGCCAGCGTCTCGCGCAGCCCGTTCCGCGCCTCGCCCAGATAGCCCTCGCCCCGCGCCATGCGCAGCGGCAGCGAGGAATCGGCATGCAGCGGCTCGCGGCTGTCGACCGGCATCAGGCTGGCGAAGTTGTAGGCCGGCGCCGGGGTCGGCATCGCCCATTCCATCGTGCCGGCCCGCCAGGGGTTGCGCCGACCGCGGATCGCCACGGCGGCATTCACCACCACGTCGACGATCACCAGCGCGAAGCCGATCGCCATGACGAACCCGCCGATCGAGGAGATCAGGTTGATCGCCTCCCAGCCCTGCCCCGGGTCGTAGGTCTCGGTGCGCCGCCGCTGGCCCAGGAGCCCGACCCAGTGCATCGCCAGGAAGGTGACGTGGAAGCCCAGCGTCACCAGCCAGAAGGCGGTCTCGCCCAGCCGGAAGAACTGCTTGCGCCCGGTGATATGCGGCAGCCAGTAGTAGAGCGCCGCCAGCATCGGGAATACGAAGCCGCCGACCAGCACGTAATGCAGGTGGGCGACGATGAAATGCGTGTCATGCGCCTGCCAGTCGAAGGGCACCACCGCCACCATCACCCCGGTCAGCCCGCCGATCACGAAGGTGGCGAAGAAGGCGAGGATCCAGCGCAGCGGCATGTGCAGCTCGGGCCGGCCCTTGGTCAGCGTGCCGATCCAGGCGAAGATCTGCACCGCCGTCGGCACCGCGACCAGCGTCGAGGCCGCCGAGAAGAAGGCGAGGCTCAGATGCGGGATGCCGGTGGTGAACATGTGATGCACCCAGAGCCCGAAGCTCAGCACCCCGAGCGAGGCGGCGGCGGCGACGATCCAGCCGTAGCCAAGGAGCGTGGTGCGGGCCATCACCGGCAGGATGGTGGAGATGACGCCCGCCGCCGGCAGGAAGATGATGTAGACCTCCGGATGGCCGAAGAGCCAGAACAGGTGCTGCCACAGCAGGCTGTCGCCGCCCTCCGCGACCTGGAAGAACGGCAGGCCGAAGGCGCGCTCCAGCTCCAAGAGGATCGAGCCGAGGATCAGCGGCGGAAAGCCCGTCAGGATCATCATCGCGGTGATCAGCGCGTACCAAGCATAGATCGGCATCTTCGCCAGCGTCATCCCCGGCGCGCGGTAGCGCAGCACGGTGACCACGATCTCGACCGCTGCCGAAATCGCCGAGATCTCGACGAAGGTGATGCCGATCAGCCAGAAATCCGGGTTGATCCCGGGCGAGCCCAAGGTCGAGGACAGCGGCGGATACATGAACCAGCCGCTGTCGGGCGCGATGCCCGCGATAAGCGCGAAGATCAGCATCGAGCCGCCGAAGACATAGCACCAGAACCCATAGGCGGTGAGCCGCGGGAAGGCGAGGTCGCGGCTGCCGAGCAGCTTGGGCAAAAGGTAGATCGTCAGCCCCTCGAACATCGGGATGGCGAACAGGAACATCATGAGCGTGCCATGCATCGTGAAGACCTGGTTGTAGACATCCGCCCCCATGAAGGCCGAGCGCGGCGAGGCCAGCTGCGCCCGGATCAGCATGGCCAGCACCCCGGCGACCAGGAAATGGAACACCGAGACGCACATGAACATCAGCCCGAGGTCGCTGTGGTTCACCGTGCTGAACCAGCGGCGCCAGCCGGATTCGGAGGCCCAGATCTTGGTCAGGGCGCGGTGGCGGCGCAGTGCGGTCATTCGGTGCCTTCCAGAAAAGCGGTCCAGCCCGCGGCGTCATGCGCGCGGACGGTGAAACGGTGTTCGCGGTAGCCGGCGCCGCTGAACTCGCCGCTGACCCCGGCATAGTCACCCGGCTCCCAGGCCTCGATCCGCAGGATGTTCACATGGCCCGGGATCGCATCCAGCTTGCCGGCGAGCCGCGGCACCCAGAAGCCGTGGATCACGTCGACGCTGGTGATCTCCACATCGACCGGCTGGCCGGCGGGGATGTGCAGCAGGCCGGTCGTTGCGTGTCCGGGGCGGTCGGCATAGCCGAAGCGCCACTCCCACTGCCGCGCCTCGGCGCTGACCGTCACCCGGTCGGGATGGTCGCGCGGCATCAGCCGCTCGCCGATCACCAGCCCGTAGACCAGAAGCGCGCCCAGCACGGTGAGCGGGAAGGCCAGCCCCAGCCCGGCCAGCCAGAGCCCCTCGCGCCCCTGCTCCGCCCGCTCTTCGTCGCGGCGCTTGCGGAAGGCCAGCGCCAGCAGCAGCATGGTGAAGACGAAGATCGCCACCGCCCCGGCCAGCATCACCCACCACAGCGTGGCGATGTGCTGCGCCGCCGGACCGGCCGGATGCACGGTCGACAGAGTTTTTTCGCAACCAGCCAGCAGGAACGGCGTTGGCACCAGAACCCCAAGCCGGAGGAACCGATGCCCGAAGAGATCGAGACCAAGGACGACGAGGGGCTGGTCGACCCGATCAGCGCCGACCCGCATTTCGACGAGACCGAGTCGAGGATCGGCATCTGGGGCCACCCGGCCCATGCCATGACCGTGGCCTTCCCGGTGGCGCTGACCTTCTGCACCCTCGGGGCCGACGCGCTCTACTGGCTGACCGGCGACGCCTTCTGGGCCCGCGCTGCGGTCTGGGCGGCGGGCACGGCCTTCCTCTTCGGCCTCGCCGCCGGGCTGACCGGCACGGCGGAGCTGCTGATGGTGCCGGGCATCCGCGCCCGCGCCGCGGCCTGGACGCATTTCGTCATCGCGGTGCTGTTGCTCGCCATTCTCGGCAGCAACTGGGGCTATCGTCTGAACGGCTACGAAACAGCGGTGCTGCCCTACGGCATCCTGCTGTCGGGCTTCGCGGTTCTGGTGGTCTCGGTCACGGGCTGGCATGGCGGGAAACTCGTCTTCGACTATCGGCTGGGCACGTCGAAGGGCAATTGAATGCCCCGCGGCGTCGTCAGCCACTCCGGCATGACGATCTCGCCAAGCTCCGGCTTGGCGAGGACCAGCGTCAGGATTGCGGTAATGGGCAGCATGAGCAGCAGCGTCGGCACCAGCGGCGAGGGCGGCGTATGCGTGCCCTCTGTCTCGGCGACCCGCACCAGCGTCGCGCCGACCCAGGCGTGGAAGGTCACCAGCCCGGCGACCCCGACCAGCTTGGCGAAGAGCCAGAGGTCGAAGAGCTCGCGCGCGAAGATCAGCGCCGCGCCCGAGGCGATGGAGAGGACCGCCGCCGGGGTGACGACGTAGGTGTAGCTGTGATGCGTGGCCCGGCGGATGCGGCTGTAGTCGCTCTGCCCCAGCGCGGGGTCGTGCCGCCCCAGCATCAGCGGCAGCGCGAAGAGCCCGGCGCACCAGATCAGCAGCATGCCGATGTGCAGCGCCTTCAGATGCGGGACGACCGCCTCATACCACATGGGCAGAGCCGATCTGCCGCCAGGCGCGCCGCGCCAGCCAGCCGCCCCAGAGCGCATAGGGCAGCCCGGCCGGCACCCACATGATCAGCCCGCCGAGCTGCTGGTCGGCCAGAGCGGTCATCCCCCAGGCCATCGGCGCCGTGGCGTGGATCGCGTAGAGCCCCTCGGGCGCGAAGGTCAGCAGAGCGCCCAGAAGCGCCATCTGCACATAGGCGGCCAGCAGCGCCAGCAGCGCGGCCCCCTCCTGCCCGGCGGCGAAGACCGCGCGCCAGAACAGCAGCGCCGAACCGAGCAACGTCGCCTGCATCAGCCAGTAAACCGCATAATTCGCCATCGCCGCGTCATAGGCCTGCGGCAGGTGCCAGAGCCAGAGCACGGCGGTGGAAAGCGCGAAGGGCAGCCCCAGCCCGCCCCGCCGCCCCGGCAGCGCCAGGGCCAGCAGTGGCGCAGCGACCGCCAGCAGCAGCACGTGATGCACCACCCGCGCCGAGAACAGCGCGGCGGAGAGAGCGCAGAGCGGCGAGACGAAGGCGACGGCCAGCACGGCTACACCCGCCAGCCCGGCGGGCGAGCGGCGCAAGGCCAGCGCCATCAGCGCCAGCGCCGCGAGCAACGGCGGGTCGAGGTTCCACTGTTGCCAGAGCCCGGCAGGCACGGCTGCGGGGCCGCAATAGAGCCCGGCCAGTTGCGGGATCATGCGCTGGTCCCTGCGCAGGGTGGCGGTGTCAGCGGGACGCTGCGGGTCACGATGCTCCTCCTCAGGGATGGCGATATCCCTTGGCAACCCGCGAGGCGGCGGTCTGGTTCCGACCGGATCCGAAGCCCCGTGGTCTGCGGCAGCGGCAGTATGCGGCATGCCCTCCGGCGCCGATCCGTGGCACTCAGGCGCCGAGGCCGAAGAGGAGTGCAGCCATGACCCCCGACGACATCCGCCAGGCCCGCGCCCGGGCGCCCCGCACCCGCCCGCGCGACTTCGCCGAGGGGCTGGGCATCGCCGAAGCCGCGCTGGTCGCCGCCTTCGCCGGGCCGCAGGTGGTTCGGATCGCCGCCGCCCCCGACCGGCTGCTGCCCCTGGCCGCGGGTTTGGGCGAGGCGCTGGCGCTGACCCGCAACGGCTCGGCGGTCGAGGAGCGGCACGGCCGGTTCGAGGGCTACGACCCAAAGGCCGCCCGGCTCTACGGGCCGGAGATCGAGCTGCACCTCGCCCCCGCCCATTGGGTGCATGGCTTCGCCGTCACCGAGCCGACGGCCAAGGCGACGAAGCGCTCGCTGCAGATCTTCGACGCGGCGGGCGACGCGGTGCACAAGATCCACCTGACCGAGGAGAGCGACGTTGCGGCCTTCGGGCGGCTGGTCGAGAGCCTGCGTCTGGCCGACCAGTCCGACCACCTGCCCCTCGCGCCCCGCGCGCCGGAGCCTGCGGTGGTCCCCCGCCTGAAGCTGCGGCGGCTGTCCCCCGAGGCGGTGACGCATCTGCTGGAACAGTCGGCGGCGCGCGGCATCGGGCTCAGGATCGCCGTCGGCAATCCGGGCTGCACCCAGATCTACAGCGGGCCGGTGCTGAGCATCCTGCCGGCGGGCTACTGGATCAACGTGATGGACCCGCGCTTCAACCTGCATCTGCGCACCGACCATCTGGCGCAGGTCTGGCTCACCGGGCAGAGCGCCGCGCCCACGCTGCAGGCGCTGGATGGGTCGGGGCGGCTGATCCTGCAGATCGACGCCCGACCGGCCAGCCTCGCCCTCTGGCAGGAGATGGTCGGGACGCTGGATTGCGCCCAAGGAATGCCTTCCCAAAAGTAATATTATATGATTTTCTTTCCAGGCTGCTGTGGAGGGCAGCGTCAGGGAGGAACATCAATGCTTACCAAGACACTGATCGCGGGCAGCACCGCGCTCACGCTGACCGCGGGTCTCGCGGCGGCGCAGACCGTCGGATTTTCGCAGATCGGATCGGAATCGGGCTGGCGCGCCGCCGAGACTACCGTGACCCGCCAACAGGCCGAAGAACGCGGCATCGACCTGAAGTTCTCGGATGCCCAGCAGAAGCAGGAGAACCAGATCGCGGCGCTGCGCTCGTTCATCGCGCAGGGCGTCGACGCCATCCTGGTGGCGCCGGTGGTGGCGACCGGCTGGGATGCGGTGCTGGAAGAGGCCAAGGAGGCCGAGATCCCGGTGGTGCTGCTCGACCGGATGGTGGACAGCGACAAGGAGCTCTACCTGACCGCCGTCGGCTCTGACCTCGTGGAGGAGGGCCGCGTTGCCGGCAGATGGCTGGTGGACGAGGTGGCCGGCGCCGAGTGCCGCGTCGTCGAACTGCAGGGCACCACCGGCTCCTCCCCCGCCATCGACCGCAAGAAGGGTTTCGAGGAGGGCATCGCCGGGGCCGACAACATCGAGATCGTCCGCAGCCAGACCGGCGATTTCACCCGCGCCCGCGGCAAGGAGGTGATGGAGAGCTTCCTGCAGGCCGAGAACGGCGGCAAGGACATCTGCGCGCTCTACGCCCATAACGACGACATGGCGGTGGGCGCGATCCAGGCGATCAAGGAGGCCGGGCTGAAGCCGGGGACCGACATCAAGGTGGTCTCGATCGACGCCGTGCCCGACATCTTCCTCGCCATGGCGGCGGGCGAGGCCAACGCCACGGTGGAACTGACGCCTAACATGGCTGGCCCCGCCTTCGACGCACTGGCGGCCTACTGGAAGGACGGCACCATGCCCGAGAAGTTCATCCAGACCGAGTCCAAGCTCTACACCCAGGCCGACGATCCGCAGGCGGTCTACGAGCAGCGCAAGGATCTGGGCTACTGATCGCCGGGGGGCGGGCAACCCGCCCCCTCTGTCCCCCGCCCTCAGCACAACGCCGGGCCGGTGCGCCGGTCCGGCGGCTCTCTTCCCCATCGAAAGCGCTGCCTGTGGATGCTTCTCCGATCCTGTCGGCCCGGGGCCTGAACAAGGGCTTTCCGGGCACCAAGGCCCTGACCGACATCGACTTCGACCTGCGCCCCGGCGAGGTCCATGCCCTTCTGGGCGAGAATGGCGCCGGCAAGTCGACGCTGGTGAAATGCCTGACCGGCGCCATGCGGCGCGACTCCGGCACGATCCTGCTTCACGGCCAGCCGATCTCGCCCGCCAGTACGCTGGAGGCGCAGGCGCTGGGGATCGGCACCGTCTATCAGGAGGTGAACCTTCTGGCGAACCTGACGGTGGCCGAGAACCTGACGCTCGGCCGCCAGCCGCGCCGCTTCGGCCTGGTCGACCGCCGCGCCATGAAGGCCGAGGCCGAGGCGATGCTGGCGGGCTACGGCCTTGCGATCAACGTGAACCGCGATCTGGGCAGCTATTCGGTGGCGGTGCAGCAGATCGTCGCCATCGCCCGCGCGGTGGCGCTGTCGGGCAAGGTGCTGATCCTCGACGAGCCGACAGCCAGCCTCGACGCGCGCGAGGTGGAGCTTCTGTTCGGCGTGGTCGAACGGCTGCGCGCCAAGGGGCTGGGGATCATCTTCATCTCGCATTTCCTCGACCAGGTCTTCCGCATCTCCGACCGGCTGACGGTGCTGCGCAACGGGA
This sequence comes from Cereibacter changlensis JA139, assembly GCF_003034985.1. Classification (GTDB taxonomy): domain Bacteria; phylum Pseudomonadota; class Alphaproteobacteria; order Rhodobacterales; family Rhodobacteraceae; genus Cereibacter; species Cereibacter changlensis. Next base: position 21,840 of record NZ_PZKG01000005.1, on the reverse strand, counting down.
GGCTCATCGCCACGACCGAAGCGGCCGAGGTCGACCGGCACCGGCTGATCGCGATGATGCTGGGCCGAGATCTGGCGGCGCAGGAGGCGGCCCATGCCCCCGCGCAGCTGAACGACGCGCCCGGCATGCTGAGCTTTCGCGGCTGCGGTCGGCGTGGCGCGGTGGAGCCCTTCGATCTGGAGGTGCGGCAGGGCGAGGTGATCGGCATGGCCGGGCTGCTCGGCTCGGGCCGCACCGAGAGCGCCGAGCTGCTCTTCGGCCTTTCGCCCCGCGATACCGGCGAGGCGCGGGACGGCGACCGGCCGCTGAGCCTCGCCAGCCCGCGCGAGGCCATCGCGGCGGGCTTCGGCTTTGCCCCCGAGGATCGCAAGACCGACGGCATCATCGCCGATCTCAGCGTGCGCGAGAACATCGTGCTGGCGCTGCAGGCCCGCCGCGGCTGGGCGAAACCGATCCCCCGCGCCGAACAGACCCGGCTGGCGACCGACTACATCCGCCAGCTCGACATCCGCACCCCCGGCCCGGAAAAGCCGGTGGGCCTTCTGTCGGGCGGCAACCAGCAGAAGGTGATCCTCGCCCGCTGGCTGGCGATGAACCCGCGCTTCCTGATCCTCGACGAGCCGACGCGCGGCATCGATGTCGGCGCCCATGCCGAGATCCTGCGGCTGATCCGTCGGCTGGTGGCCGAGGGCATGTCGCTTCTGGTGATCTCCTCGGAGCTGGAGGAGCTTGTCGCGGTCTCGGACCGGATGATCGTGCTGCGCGACCGGCGGCATGTGGCGGAGCTGGCGGGCGGCGGGCTGACGGCGGACCGCATCGTCGACGCCATCGCCGCGGGGGATGCGGCATGAAGCGCCTCGCCCCGCAACTCCTGACGCTGGCCGCGGTGATCGTGCTGATCTCGCTGGTCTTCCCCGGCTTCCTGTCGGTCGAGTTCAGCAACGGCAGGCTGGTCGGCGCGCCCATCGACATCCTGAAGCGCGGTGCGCCGGTCGCCCTCCTCGCCATCGGCATGACGCTGGTGATCGCCACGCGCGGCATCGACCTCTCGGTCGGCGCGGTCATGGCGATCTGCGGCGCGGTCGCGGCCTGGGCCATCGTCGGCGGTCACGGCCTTGGCGCGGCGCTGGGGCTGGCGCTCGGCGCGGGCATGCTCTGCGGCATCTGGAACGGGCTTCTGGTGGCGGCTTTCGGCATCCAGCCCATCGTCGCCACGCTGATCCTGATGGTCGCCGGGCGCGGCGTGGCGCAGCTGGTCACACAGGGCACGATCCTGACCTTCTCGCACGAGGGTCTCGCCTTCCTCGGCTCGGGCAGTCTGCTGGGCGTGCCGGTGCCCGCGCTGATCTGGATCGCCGCCGGCGCCGTCACCGGGCTGATCGTGCGCCAGACCGCGCTCGGCCTGCTGATCGAGGCGGTCGGGGTGAACCCGCGCGCGAGCACCCTCGCCGGGCTGAACACCCGCGTCCTGCTGGTGGCGGTCTACCTGATCGCCGGGCTCTTCGCCGCCATCGCCGGGCTCATCGTCACCGCCGACATCCGCGGCGCCGACGCCAACAACACCGGGCTCTGGCTGGAGCTCGACGCGATCCTCGCCGTGGTGATCGGCGGCAACTCCCTGCTCGGGGGGCGCTTCTCGATCCTCGGCTCGCTCCTTGGCGCCATGATCATCCAGTCGATAAATACCGGCATTCTTCTCGCGGGTTACCCGTCGGAGTTCAACCTCGTCATCAAGGCGGGGCTGGTCGTCGTCATCCTCATGCTGCAGTCGCCGCGGCTGGCGCAGGTCTTCGCCCTGCCGCGCCGTGCGCCGCTGGCAAGACCGAAGGAGGCCGGCGAATGAACCCGCGCCTGCTGCCGCTTCTCGCCACCACGATGATCTTCCTTCTGGCCTATGCGATCTGCATCCTGCAGTTCCCTTCGATGCTTTCGACAAGAGTCGTCGGCAACCTGCTGACGGACAACGCCTATCTCGGAATCGCGGCCATCGGCATGACGGTGGTGATCCTCTCGGGCGGGATCGACCTGTCGGTCGGCTCGGTGATCGCCTTCGCCGGGGTGTTCATCGCGGTGATGCTGCGCGACACCGCGCTGCCGCCGCTTCTGGTGCTGGCGCTGCTTCTGGCTCTGACCACAGGCTTCGGCGCGGCGATGGGCGGGCTGATCCACCTCCTCGCCATGCCACCCTTCATCGTCACGCTTGCGGGCATGTTCCTTGCCCGCGGCCTCGCCTATGTGCTGAGCATCGACTCCGTGCCGATCGACGATCCGTTCTTCAAGTCGCTGCAGGGCGCCTATTGGCTGATGCCCGGCAAGGGCCGCCTGCACCTGATCGCCGGCATCATGCTGGCCTCGGTCCTCGTCGGCGCCCTCGTCGCGCATCGCACCCGATTCGGCGCCAATGTCATGGCGCTCGGCGGCGGCGAGGCGACGGCGCGGCTGATGGGCGTGCCCATCGCCCGGACCACCGTGCTGATCTATGCCTTCTCCGGCTTCATGGCCGGGCTCGCCGGGATCGTCTTCGCCATCTACACCTCGGCGGGCTATCCCCTCGCCACCGTGGGGGTGGAGCTGAACGCCATCGCCGCCGTGGTGATCGGCGGCACGCTCTTGAGCGGCGGCAGCGGCTACGTGGTGGGCACGCTGATCGGCGTCTTGACCATGGGGTTGATCCAGACCTACATCGTCTTCGACGGCTCGCTCTCGAGCTGGTGGACCAAGATCGTGATCGGTGGCCTGTTGTTCCTGTTCATCCTGCTGCAGAAAGCCCTGCTGAGACTGGGTCCGCGATGACCCGCCTGCTGGAAAAGGGCTTCGGTGGCCGCAGGGCGGGCAACAACCATGCGCAGGTGGTGCAGGCCTTGGGCCGCGCCATCGTCGAGGGCCGCTTCCTGCCCGGCACGCTCCTGCCCGGCGACGACGAGTTGGAGCTGACCTATGGCGTGTCGCGCACCGTCCTGCGCGAGGCGATGAAGACGCTGGCGGCCAAGGGGCTGCTGGTCGCCCGCGCCCGGATCGGCACCAAGGTCACGCCCCGGCGCAACTGGAACCTCTTCGACGCCGATGTTCTGACCTGGCATATGGACAGCGGCATAGGCAGCGGATTCCTCAACCAATTGTTCGAAATGCGCCTATCGATCGAGCCCCATGCCGCCCGGCTCGCCTCGCTGCACGCCGGGCCGGAGGATCTGGCGCGGCTGCAGGGCCATGTCGAGGCGATGCGCGAGGCCCCCGACGACCGGGCCTTCGCGCTGGCGGATCTCGACTTTCACACAGCGATCCTCGAGGCTTCCGGCAATGTCTTCATGTATTCCGTCGGCGCGGTGATCGAGGCGGCGCTGCTCTCCTCCTTCCGGCTCAGTTCGCCCGCCGCCGATCCCGGAGTGCAGGCCGAGGTGGCCGATGCGCATGGCCGGATCGTGGCGGCGCTCGCCGCCCGCGACGCCGATGCGGCGGCGGCGGCGATGGGCGCGGTGATCGACTTCGGCCGCGACCGGCTCTCGCAGGTGATCGAGGCGCAGGAGTAGCTACCACCTGAGGGCGGAGAAGCTGGCCCCCAGCGTCACCTGATCGTAGTCGAAGAATTCCACCGTCGAGCTGTTGCGCACCAGCCCCGCCTCCAGCCGCAGCCCGGGCCGCAGGTCGGTCGCCAGCGTCACCCCGGTCGCCCGGTCCTCGCGCGGCTGGCCGAGGAAGCTGCCGCCATCGGCTCGCTGCTGCCACAGCCCGAGGCTCCAGCGCCGGTCCAGCGCCAGCCAGTGCAGCTCGCCCGACAGCCGCAGCCGCTGCGCCGTCTCCTCCGGAATCGGGCTGGAGAAGGAAAGCGCCGCCGTGGTGGCGAAACGATCCCAGACCGTGTCGAGGCTCAGGCTCAGCACCTCCTGATTGCCGGTCCCGGTCTCGACCCGGGCAAGCCCCAGCGCCAGCTCGTGATAGCCCCCACGGCTCTCGACCAGCGTCGAGAGCGTCGCCTCGGTCTGGCGCTGATGGCTGCGGCCGAGGTCGCGCTCCAGCACCGCGCCGCTCTGGCACAGGTCGAGGAAGCTCCAGCCCGCGAGATGGTTGCGGGCGCAGAGCCGGAGCTGGGCGCTGCTGCGACCGATCTCGTGCTCCGGCGACCAGACGGTCTCTGCCGCCGCCGCCGCCTCGACGAAGCGGCCCTCGGCCCAGGCCAGCCGCGCCAGCCCGCCGCCCGAGACGCCGACCACGACGCCCGCCTTGGCGGTGATCGACGGGTCGGCGGTGAAGGTGAAGCCGCCCGCGCTGAAGCTGTCCTTCGGGGTGCCGCCGTTGATGTTGCCGTCATGGCTCAGCACCGGCTCGGCCCAGAGCTGCGAGGCGATCAGCCGCTCGCCGCCGGGGGCGTAGTAGAAGCCCTGCCGCACCATGTCCTGCTTCAGCGCCGCCACCGTCCCCGGCAGCGCCCGCCCGCTCTCCAAAAGCTTGCCGAAGGCGAACAGCCTGAGCCGCTCCGACGGCGCGATCTGGCTGACCCGCGCCCGGTCGAAGGCATCCGCCGCCGCCGGCGCGGGCGGTCCCAGCAGGAGGACGGCCAGCGCCAGCGCGGAGGCGCTAGGGAAGCGCATCAGTCGGGATTACCCGAAGTGCCGAGCAGATGTTCATGCACGCCGAAGAACACCCCATCCGCCTCGACCGTGCGGCCCGTCGCTTTGTCCCTGCCGGAAACGGTGTAGAGACCTGATGCGACCAATCCGTGCGCATAATTAACATACGCCGGATTGCCGCCGACATTGCCGAGCAGCTCGCCCGCGGCTTCCAGATTGGTGTCCACCTTGGGATCTCTGACCTGAAGGATGACATCCCCTCTGAAAGCGCCACTGTTCACATCGAAAGGAATACCGCTGGCTGTGAGCTTGGTCTCGACCTCCGAGACAGGAGAAAGCTCGGTCTCAAGTCGAATGTCCATCGTCTTCGTGTCGAAGTCGATCCTCATGAAGGCGAGCCCGTCAGCCTCCTTGGAGCCGGAAAGCACTTCCCCGCCATCAAGTGACACCCATACGTAGTTCTCGCCGCGGAAGAAGTACTCTCCCTTAGCCTGTGCAATATCCTGGAACGGCTCTGTGTCGGCGGTGATCCGCAGAATGCGCGTGACCCGCTCCGGACCGTTCGCGGTGTCGACCTCGCCGATCACCTCGACGAACAGCCGCTTCGTCAGATTCTGGGCGGTCAGGATCTTTTCCTGGCCCGCGATCAACTCCTTGTAGCCTGCCGGCGATGCAGGGTTGCCGTCGTCGAACTGCGCCAGAATGCGGTCATCCGCCCGGTTGGCCGCCTTGTTCAGCCGAACCCGGTTAAGCTTGTCATGATCATTGGTGTAGCTCTCCAGCGTCGGCTCCCGCACGGGTTCGGAGCCGCCGCCTCCCCCACAGGCCGCGAGGGCCAGCAGCAGCGGCAGGGTCAGCGCTGCGGGCCGCAGGCGCGAGGAAGGGGGCAGCGGCGTCATTCGGGGGGAGTCCTCTCGGTGGGCGCGGTGGCATGGTCCCCCGCGCTTAGCAGCGGTGGGGCGGATGGCAAAGCCGCCAGCCGCCCTGCGCCGCATGAGCTCTCCGCCCTGTGTGATACGCGCCGCAGTCGCGCGCTCAGCGCCCCAGCATCGCCGCCAGCACCTGCCGCTCCGGCAGGCCGCTCGTCCGGATGGCCTCGGCCACCGGGGTGGCCGGGTTGGCCAGCGTCACCCCCTCGGCGGCGAGCCGGGCGGTCAGCGCCTCGGGCGTCAGATCGAGCAGCGGCGCCAGATCAGCCACCGGGTTGTCGAGCAGGCGATGGGCGAAGACCAGCTGCGGCGGCCCGCCGGCGCTCTCTTGCCCGGTCGGGATCAGGAAGACGGCGCCGGCGAGGGTCGAGGCGGCCAGCGCGACCAGCATCGGCCGGTGCTTGAGATAGCCGAGCAGCGGCCGCCAGTTCTTCCACAGGTGCAGGACGAAGGGCAGGATCAGCAGCAGGCTGAGCCACTCGTGCATGCCGTGGAAGCCGCTCGGCCCGATGTGGAAGAACAGCGCGAGGCCGGAGACGGTGGAGACGAGGAACAGCCCGGTGATGAAGGGCGTGGCGTAGCGGTTGAGGATCGGTGGCATGACAGGCTCCCAAGGGCCCCGGATCGGGGCGGCTGCCGCCCGGCCCGGTCGGGCGCTGTGGGCGGTTCATCCCTGCAACGCGGCGGGCGAGGGCTTCCGTCGGTGGGTGGAAGCGGGTGGATGGCGGTTCATGCGATGCATTAGAAGATGCATAAATAAACTATAAAGCAATATATTGGCCCATTAAGCTAATGCAGCGATGGAGCTCCGAAGGCTTCGCCTTGATGACGGACTTTATAGTATATAATCCATAGGTTTATCCGTGAAAATTGAGACGGTATATTAAGTATTACCGCGCCCATTCCGGCAGCCGTGGCAGGATGCCGCAGCGTCAACCCTTCGCGTGAAACGCCCCTCCACCCCCTGCCTCACAAGGGTTTTTCCCCTGCGCGCCTTGCAAAACCGGGCCCGGCGCAGCACAAGACCAAGGTCATCAATCCGGGAGAAGACCATGCCAGCCTATCGTTCGCGCACCACCACCCACGGCCGCAACATGGCCGGCGCCCGCGGGCTCTGGCGCGCGACCGGGATGAAGGACAGCGATTTCGGCAAGCCGATCATCGCCGTGGTGAACTCCTTCACCCAGTTCGTCCCGGGCCACGTGCACCTGAAGGACATGGGTCAGCTCGTCGCCCGCGAGATCGAGCAGGCCGGCGGCGTCGCCAAGGAGTTCAACACCATCGCCGTCGATGACGGCATCGCCATGGGCCATGACGGCATGCTCTACTCGCTGCCCTCGCGCGAGATCATCGCCGACAGCGTCGAATACATGGTGAACGCGCATTGCGCCGACGCGATGGTCTGCATCTCCAACTGCGACAAGATCACCCCCGGCATGCTGATGGCGGCGATGCGGCTGAACATCCCCTGCGTCTTCGTCTCGGGCGGGCCGATGGAGGCGGGCAAGGTCGTGCTGAAGGGCAAGGAGGTCGCGCTCGATCTGGTCGACGCCATGGTCGCCGCCGCCGACGACTCGATCAGCGACGAGGATGTGAAGACCATCGAACGCTCCGCCTGCCCGACCTGCGGCTCCTGCTCGGGCATGTTCACCGCCAATTCGATGAACTGCCTGACCGAGGCTCTGGGCCTGTCGCTGCCCGGCAACGGCTCGACGCTGGCGACGCACGCCGACCGCAAGCGGCTCTTCGTCGAGGCGGGGCATCTGATCGTCGATCTCTGCCGCCGCCACTACGAACAGGACGACGCCAGCGTGCTGCCGCGCGCCATCGCCAATTTCGCCGCTTTCGAGAATGCCATGTCGCTCGACATCGCCATGGGCGGCTCCACCAACACCGTGCTGCACCTCCTGGCCGCTGCCGAGGAAGGCGGCGTGCCCTTCACCATGGAGGACATCGACCGCCTGTCGCGCCGCGTACCCTGCCTCTGCAAGGTCGCGCCCTCCAAAGCCGACGTTCACATGGAAGACGTGCACCGCGCCGGCGGCATCATGGGCATCCTGGGCGAGCTCGACCGTGCCGGCCTTCTGACCACCGATCTGCCGATGGTGCATTCCGCCTCGCTGGCCGAGGCGCTGGCCCGCTGGGACGTGAAGCGCACCGACAGTCCGATGGTGCATGATTTCTTCCGCGCCGCGCCCGGCGGCGTGCCGACGCAGGTCGCCTTCAGCCAGTCGCGCCGCTATGACAGCGTCGACACCGACCGCAGCGGCGGCGTGATCCGCGACGCCGAACACGCCTTCTCCAAGGATGGCGGTCTGGCGGTGCTGTCGGGCAACGTCGCGCTGGAAGGCGCCATCGTGAAGACGGCGGGCGTCGATCCGTCGATCCTCGTCTTCGCCGGTCCGGCGCGGGTGTTCGAGAGCCAGGATGCGGCGGTGGCGGCGATCCTCGGCAACGGCATCAAGGCGGGCGACGTGGTGGTGATCCGCTACGAGGGGCCGCGCGGAGGGCCGGGGATGCAGGAGATGCTCTACCCGACCAGCTACCTGAAGTCGAAAGGGCTGGGCAAGGCCTGCGCGCTCCTGACCGACGGGCGCTTCTCGGGCGGCACGGCGGGGCTGTCCATCGGCCATGTCTCGCCCGAGGCCGCCGAGGGCGGGCTGATCGCGCTGATCGAGGAAGGTGACCGGATCGAGATCGACATCCCGACGCGCAAGCTGCATCTCGCGGTGGCCGACGACGTGCTCGAGGCGCGCCGGGCGGCGATGCTGGCCAAGGGCGACAAGGCCTGGAAGCCCGCGACGCGCAAGCGCAAGGTCTCCACGGCGCTGCGCGCCTATGCGGCGATGACCACCAACGCCGCGCGCGGCGCCGTCCGCGACCTGTCGCGGATCGAGCGGCTGATCGACTGAGGCGGAACAGTCTCGGCTTTCCGGTCGTTCACTGACCGGAAAGCGAGGCATGATGACGGATCGGAGCACCGGAACGGACCCGGCGACGGCGGCGGACGGGGCGGATCAGAAGACCGGCGCGCTCAGCGAGGTGCTCGACCAGATCGAGCACACGTTGGGCGGCGACAGCGTGTCGGTGGACGACATCGTCCAGGCATTGGGGCAGCATTCCTTCGCCTCGGTCATGCTGGTCTTCTCGCTGATCTGCACCTCTCCGGCCAGCGCCATCCCCGGGCTCACCGCCAGCGTCGGGCTGATCGTCGCCATCGTCGTGGTGCAGATGATGGTCGGGCGCAAGTCGCTCTGGCTGCCCGGCTTCATCCTGCGGCGCGAGATCCCCTCCGACCGGCTGGGCACGGCGATCGGCTGGATGCGCCGGCCGGTGCGCTTCGTCGAGCGCTTCGCCAGGCCCCGTTTCCACATCCTGCTGCACCGGCCCTGGCTCTGGCTGCCGATGGTGCTGATCCTCGGGGTGGCGCTGCTCATGCCGGTGATGGAGGTGGTGCCGACCTCCGGCAGCATCGCCTCGGCGGTGATCGCGATCTTCGCCACCGGCCTGCTGACCCGCGACGGCCGGCTGGTGCTGGCCGCGCTGGTGCTGCTGTCGGCCCTCCCCCTGGCGATCTGGCGCTTCGGCCCGCTGGGCTGAGCCCTCAGGCGGCGCTTTCCCAATGGCTGCCGGGGATCGCCTCGACCAGCTGGCGGGTATAGGCCTGCTGCGGGTCGCGGAAGATCCGCGCCGGCGGCCCCGCTTCCACCACCGCGCCGCGATGCATCACCAGCACCTCGTCGCAGATCTGGCTCGCCACCCTCAGGTCGTGGGTGATGAAGACCAGCGCCAGATGCCGCTCCGCCTGCACCCGCGCCAGCAGTTCGAGGATCTGCGCCTGGATCGAGACATCCAGCGCCGAGACGGCTTCATCGGCCACGATGATCTCGGGATCGAACATCAGCGCCCGGGCGATGCCGACGCGCTGGCGCTGGCCGCCGGAGAACTCGTGCGGGAAGCGGTCATAGGCTGCCGGGTCCAGCCCGACCTGCGCCAGGATCGCCTGCGCCTTCCGCCGCGCCTCGGCCCGCGCCATGCCCTGCGCCACCGGCCCAACGGTGAGCGAGGTCCCGACCGTCTGGCGCGGATTCAACGAGGCATAGGGGTCCTGGAACACCATCTGGATCCGCGGGCGGAAGGGCCGCATCTGCGCCTCGGTCAGGGGCAGGATGTCGGTGCCGTCGAGCAGGATGCGGCCCTCGTCCGCCGGGGTCAGCTTCATCAGGATGCGCCCCATCGACGACTTGCCCGACCCGCTCTCGCCCACCACCCCCAGCGTCTGACCGCGCCGCAGGGTGAAGCTCACGTCCTTCACCGCCTGCACCTCGCGCGGCTTGCCGAAGAAGCTGCCGGCGCTGCGGTAGGTCTTGTGCAGCCCCTCGACCTGCAGCACCACCGGGGCCTCGGTCTCGGCGGCGCGGTCGGTGTCGCGCAGACGCGGCACGGCGGCGATCAGCCGCCGGGTGTAGGGATGCGTCGGCGCCGTCAGCACCTGCGCCGCAGGCCCCTGTTCCACCAGATGGCCCTTCTCCATGACGATCACCCGGTCGGCGATATCGGCGACCACGCCGAAGTCATGGGTGATGAACATGACGCTCATCCCCTTGCGGCGCTGGATGGCGCGGATCAGTTCGAGTATCTGCGCTTGCGTCGTCACGTCGAGCGCGGTGGTCGGCTCGTCGGCGATCAGCACCTCGGGGTCGAGCGCCAGGGCGATGGCGATCATCACCCGCTGCCGCTGGCCGCCCGACAGGCGGAACGGATATTGCAGCCGCATCAGCGGCGGGTCGGGCAGTCCCACCTCGCCCAGAAGCTCCAGCACCTTCGCGTCCCGCTTGGCCCGGTCGGTCCAGCCATGCGCCACCAGCACCTCGTCGATCTGCGCCCCCACCGTCATCAGCGGGTTCAGCGCCGACAGCGGGTCCTGAAAGATCATCGACAACGACTTGCCGCGCAACGCCCGCCGCTGCCGCTCCGGCATGGTCAGAAGATCCGTCCCGTTGAACAGGATGCTGCCGCCCGAGGGCCGCATCACCGGCGGCAGCAGTCCCATCACCGTGCTGGCCGTGACCGATTTCCCCGACCCCGACTCGCCGATGATGCAGAGGATCTCGCCGCGCCGCAGGTCGAAGCTGATGCCCTCGACCGCATGCAGCCGCTCCATCTCCTTGGGCAGGCTGACGGTCAGGTCACGCACGGAGAGGACGGCATCGAAGGGGGCATCGGTCATCGCGGTCTCCTCAGGGCTTCGGCACGACGGTGGCCAGCTTGCGGAACGGGGTGAGCACCTTGAGCCAGGGGGCCACGCCCTTCGGCACGCGGACGATGGAGCCGGGGCCGATCTTCTCGGGCTCCGACCCGCCGAGGCTGCACAGCGCCTCGCCCTCCAGCACGACGAATGTCTCCTCCAGATCGCGCGGCGGATAGGGATAGACGCCCGGCTCGGCGATCCAGACGGCGACCTTGGTCGCGGTCTCCGCCGCGCCGTTGTCTTCCCAGATCAGGCGGCGGAAGGACTTGGCGCCTTCCTCGGAGTCGAGGCCGGGGGCTAGGGTCTCATTGGCGGAGACATGGGTGATGAGGCTCATGATCGGTCCTTCAGGCATGGGGAGGCAGGGGCGCGCCGGAGCGGCGCGCGGCGAGGTTGTCGGAAAGCCGCATCTGCCGCAGCTTCAGCGCAGGGACGACGCTCATCCACAGCGGCGCGCGGTGCAAAGGCTCGACCCGCAGGTCGAGATCGGCTTCGGGCATGCCGAGCGCCCAGTCGGACAGGATGCCGCCCAGCATGGTCCCGGTCGGCACGCCGCGCCCCGAAAGCCCGGTCAGCGCCACCACGCCCGGCGCAAGCCCATAGAGCCGCGGCACGGTGCGCTGCTGCATGTCCAGCTCGCCGAACCACAGGTAGTCCCAGCGGATCTGCTCGCCGATCTGCGGATGCAGCCAACGCAGCCGGTCGGCCATCACCTGCCTCGTATAGGCCAGATCGCCGCCGCGCCGCCCCATCGGGAACATCGAGGCGACGATCCGGCCCTCGGCATCATATTTGTAGACGAAGATGTCGCCCCGCCCGTCGTGGATCGTGGTGTTGCGCGGCAGCACCGCCGCCCGGGTCTCGGGGTCGAGCGGCTGCGTCGCGGCAACGAAGACCCGCTGGATGCGGAAGCTCTCCTCCAGCCGGGGCCAGCCGCCGACCGTATAGGCCCCCGTGGTGAAGATCACCCGCTCGGCCCGCACCCTGCCCTCGGCCGTCGTCACCTCCCAGCCCGCGCCGCGCCGGGCGCAGCCGGTGACGGCGGAGCGGGTATGGATCACCCCGCCCTCCTGCATCACCGCACGGGCAAGACCGCGGGCATAGCCGAGCGGGTTGAGGTGGCCCGCCTCCTCATGCAGCCAGCCGCCATAGAAGCGCGGGCTGCCGGTCACCTCGGCCACCTCGTCGCGGTCGAGCACGCGGGTCCGCGCGCCGACGGCGTTGTAGCTCTGCGCCTTCTCGGTCAACGCGGCGATCTGGTTCGGGCGCAGCGCCCCCATGACGTAACCGTTCTGCACCCATTCGCAGCTGATCTGGTAGTCGCGGATCATCTGCCCCGCCCGGTCGTTCGCCCGGGTTTGCCTGCGGATCAGCCGCTCGGCCCAGGGCGCGCCCAGGATGCTGCGCAGCTCGCCCAAGCTGTAATGGGTGAAGGTCGGCGTGCAATGGCCGGCATTGCGCCCCGAGCCGCCGAAGCCGATCTCCTCGCGCTCCAGCAGCACCGCGCGCGTTCCGGCCTTCGCCAGCTCCAGCGCGGTGGTCAGCCCGGCATAACCGCCGCCGACGATGCAGACATCCGCCTCCACGGCGTCCCGCAGCGGCTCGGTCGGCGCGGGCGGCGCGGCGGTGGCATACCAGAGCGTCGCGTCGAAGTGGGAGAACCGCGTCATCGCCTCACCTCTGGTCCGAACGGGCATCCAGCGCGTCGCGCAGCCCGTCGCCGATGAAGTTGAACCCGGCCACCGCCATGGTGATCGCCACGCCTGGCACGATGGCGAGCCAGGGCGCCTTGTCGAGATATTGCTGCGCCCCGTTCAGCATGTTGCCCCAGCTCGGCAGCGGCGGCTGGATGCCGTAGCCGAGGAAGGAGATATAGGCCTCCAGCAGGATCGCCCGCGCCACGGTCAGGGTGGCGGCGACGATGATCGGGCCGATCACGTTCGGCAGCAGCTCGCGGAACATGATCTGGGTCTTCGACAGGCCCAGCATCCGCGCCGCCATGACGAAGTCGCGGTCGCGCAGCGAGCGGACCTCGGCCTCGACGATGCGGGCGACCTCCATCCAGCTGGTGACGGCGATGATGATGGTGATCATGATTGGGCTGGGATTGACGAAGGCCGCCAGCGCCAGCAGCAGGAAGATCGAGGGGAAGGACAGGAAGGCGTCGACCACGCGCATCAGCGCCGCACCGAGCCAGCCGCCGGTATAACCCGCAACCACGCCCACGACGGTGCCAACCACCGTTGACATCAGCATGGCGAAGAACCCCACCAAGAGCGAGATCTGCCCGGCTTGGAACAGCCGCGCGGCGATGTCGCGGCCCAAAGGATCGGTGCCGAAGATATGCGCCCCGGTGCCCGGCGGCGCGAACCGGGCGCGCAGGTCGATGAAGAGTTCGTCGAAGGGCAAGAGGTAGGGCCCGACGAAGCAGGCCAGCGTCAGCCCGAGGATCAGGATGACACCCACCATCGCCAGCTTGTTGCGGGTGAAGCGCCGGACGGTGCGCGAGCGCCACCAGCGCGGGCGGGGGGCGGAGAGGGCAGCGGCGGTCATGGCGGGCCTCCTTTCAGTCCAGGCGGATGCGGGGATCGACGAGCGCGACCAGCAGGTCGGCGGCGAGGTTGCCGACCAGCACGAGGATGGCCGAGAACATCAGCAGGCCCATCACCACCGGGTAGTCGTTATAGCCAAGGCCATCGAGGAACAGCCGCCCCATTCCCGGCCAGGTGAAGACCGTCTCGGTCACCAACGCCCCGCCCAGCAGCGTCGGCAGCTGCAGCCCGGCCAGCGTGATCATCGGCACCAGCGCATTGCCGACGATGTGCTTCATCAGCACCCGGCGCGGGGCCAGACCCTTGGCCTTCGCGGTGCGCACGAAGTCCTGGCTCATCACGTCGAGCGTGGCCGAGCGCATGTAGCGGCTCCAGACCGCCACGTTGACCAAGGCCAGCACCATGCTCGGCATGATGAGGTGGATGGCGTAATCGCCGAGCGAGCCGTTGCCGACGGTGTACATGTTGCCCGCCGGCAGCCAGCCGAGCCAGAGCGAGAAGGTGTAGATCGCGATCAGCCCGAACCAGAAGGTCGGGATCGACAGCGCGACCATGGCCGCGACCGTCGTGGCATAGTCGAAGACCGTGCCGGCGCGCAGCGCGCTGCGGATGCCGATCCAGGTGCCGATCACCACCGAGATCAGGGTGGAGCTGCCCATCAGCAGGAGCGTGGCGAAGAGATGGCGGTTGATCACCTCCAGCACCGGGCGGCCATCGCGGTAGGAGTTGCCCCAGTCGCCCTGCACCATGTTCCAGAGCCAGTCGAGATACTGGATCGGCAGCGGCCGGTTCAGCCCCATCTGCTCGGCGATGCGGTCCAGCGCCTCCTTGGTCATGCCGGGGGTCAGCGTGTATTGCGACAAGGGTCCGCCCGGCGCGAGGTTCAGCACCATGAAGCCGATGAGCGAGACGATGAACAGAAGCACGATGCTCTGCCAGAAGCGCAGCAGAAGATAGCGGATCACGGGGGCACCTCGCAGTCAGGGGGCGCAGCCTCCGCGGGAGCGGCAGAGGCTGCGCAGGGTCGCGCCGGGGGTCAGCCGGCGCGCGGGACGGTCCGCGTCAGGCCCAACGCCAGCTGCGGACGTTCCAAGTGTCGATGCGGTTGTTGATGTTGGCCTCGTAGCCGGTAACGCCCTCTTTCCAGCCGCGGATCGTCGCGTATTGGAAGATCGGCAGGAACGGCAGGTCGGCGCGCATGATCTCCTGGATCTTCAGGTAGATCGGGCGGCGTTCCTCGGGCGACACCAGCTCGCCGCCCTGCTTCAGCAGCGCATCGACCTCGGGGTTCTGGTAGACCCAGGTGTTCTGCCCGGCCCCGCCCTTGGCGGCGGAGGAGGTGGACATGAAATAATCCGAGGTGTCCGGGTCCGGCCCGGTCAGCGTGTTCAGCCCCACGACGACCGAGTCGAACTGCGACAGCATCCAGTAGTCGCCCCACATGACGGCGGGCGGCAGGTTGGAGATGGTCATCTCCACCCCGATGTCCTTGAACGACTGCTGGAAGAACTGCTGCGCCTGCTCGCGCAGGTGGTTGCCCGAGGTGGTGGAGTTGGTGAAGGCCAGCCGCACCCCGTCCTTTTCGCGGATGCCGTCGGCGCCCGGCGCCCAGCCCGCCTCGTCCAGCAGCGCCTTGGCCTTTTCCGGGTCATACTCGTGCTTCGGCAGGTCGGCGTTGTAGTAGAACGACTCCTTCGGCATGTAGGTCTCGGTCGGCTGCGGCACGCCGTAGTAGAGCGCGTCGATGATCGCCTGCTTGTCCAGCGCGTGATACAGCGCCTGACGCACCTTCAGGTCCTGGAACTGGGGCCGCTCCATGTTGAAGGTCAGCGACTCGAAGGTGGCGGTGCCGACGACCTGCACCTCCTTGCCCTCGAGGGTCTGCGCCTCTTCGTAATTGTCCGGGGTGATCCACTGCAGCCCGGCCACGTCGATGTCGCCGGTCTTGAACTGGGTGTAGAGCACGGTCAGGTCGGGGATGTATTTCAGCACCAGCCGTTCCAGATAGGGACCGTCGCCGAAATACTCCGTGTTGGCCTCCAGCTCGATATGGTCGCCCGCGACCCGCTCCTTCCACTTGAATGCCCCCGTGCCGATCGGGGCCGAGTTGAACGGAGCCTCGTTCTTGTCGGCCACGCCGTCGAAGGCGTGCTTCGGAACGATGAAGGTCGAGGCCAGGATCGAGGCATAAGGGGCGAAGGGCTTGGCCATCTTCCAGGTGATCTCGGTCGGCGAGACCACGGTCAGCTCCTGCACATGCTCGTGCCCGGTGCGGCGCCAGCTGCGGAAATCGGGATCGACCATCAGCTCCAGGGTGAATTTCACGTCCTCGGCGGTGAAGGGCGTGCCGTCATGCCATGTCACGTCGTCGCGCAGCGTGACCTTCCAGCTCAGCCCGTCCGCCGAGATGCCGCCGTTCTCGACCGTCGGAACCTCGGTCGCCAGCAGCGGATAGAAGTTGCCCTCCGGGTCCACGTCGAACAGCGGATCGAAGACGGCGTAATGCACGCCCTCGTCGACCTCGATATGCAGCAGGTGCGGGTTGAACACCGTCGGCTCCTGCGAGAAGCCGACGACGATCTGTCCGCTCGGGGTCTCCTGCGCGCGCGCGGCGCCGAGGCCGGACAGCGAGGGGACCAGCGTGGTGACGCCGGCCGCGCCCATCAGGAGCAAGGCCTGCCGGCGCGTCGGGGTGAAACGGGTGGCTTCGGTCATCTTGGTTTTCCCTGTCTTGCGGTGGATTGGATGCGGCTTCTGTTGGCCGCTGTCCGGGTGAGCCGGTCCGGGCGTTGCCGGACCGGGGTGCGGGTCAGAACCCGCTGATCAGCTCGATCTTCGAGCCGTCGGTGAAACGGTTGAAGCGGAAGGCCGTCGGATCGACCAGCGGCGTGCGGTTGGTGACGAGGTCGGCCATCAGCCGCCCCGCCGCCGGGCCGATGCCAAAGCCGTGGCCGGAGAAGCCCGAGGCCATGAAGAACCCCGGCACCCGGTCGATGGCCGAGATCACCGGCACGGCGTCCGGCGTCACGTCGATGTAGCCGGCCCAGCGTTGCGCGATCTCGGCCTTGGCGAAGGCCGGGAAAGCGCGGCAGGCGGCGGCCAGCGCCTTGTTCGACAAGGCCTTGCTCGGCACTGGGTCGAGCACGCGGTTGTATTCGAAGGGGCTCGGCTCGTCCATCTGCCAGCGGTCGGCGATGCGCGCCTCGTCGACGAAGCGCAGCCCGAGGCGGAAGTTCAGCGAGCGCCACTCCTTGCGCAGCGCGGGCAGGAAGGCCTTGGCGTAGCGGAAGGATTTCGGCACGATGTTGACGATGTTCTCGTGCCCGGAAGCCACGGTATAGCCGCCGTCCTGCCGCTTGCGGATGGCGAAGTCGCTGTGCCAGATCGCCTGCTCCGGCCCGCCCTCCAGCGGTTTCGTCCTGAGGACCGAGTTCATCACCTTCAGCTGCGGGAAGTCGATGCCGAGGTTCCCGGCAAAGAGGCTCGACCACGCGCCCCCCGCCAGCACGACGGAGCTGCAGGCGATCGGGCCGCGCTCGGTCACCACGCCGCTGATCCGGCCGCCCGAGGTCTCGATCCCGCGTACCGCGCATTCGGTCAGCACATGCGCGCCCTTGTCCCGCGCCGCCTCGGCGATGGCCGGGGCCGCCTTCTGCGGCTCGGCCCGCCCATCGGCGGCGGTGTAGAGCGCGCCCTTCAGCTGCAGGTTGCTGTCGGGAAACATCTCCTTGAACTCGCGCCCCGACAGCATCCGGCTGTCAAGCTGGTAGCCCTCCAGATGCCGGTTCCAGGTCTCGTGCTGCGCGAATTGCAGATCGTCGGCGCAGGTGAACATGATCCCCGCCCGGCGATATCCTGTGTCGCGCCCCAATCGCGCGTCGAGCCCCGACCAGATGCGCAACGCCTCCGCCATCAGCGGCACCTCGCGCGGGTCGCGGCGCGAGATCCGCACCCAGCCCCAGTTGCGGCTGGATTGCTCGCGGCCGATGCCGCCCTTCTCGCAAAGCGCGACCCGCAGCCCGCTCTCCACCAGTTCGAGCGCGGTGGAGCAGCCGATGATGCCGCCGCCGATCACCACGACATCGACCTCGCGCGGCAGGTCGGCATCGCCATGGACGGGAACGACATAGGGGCCGGGCATCAGAAACTCTCCTCAAGCTGACAGTTCACCGCGAATTCGGCGACGCTCGCCTCGTTCGGCAGGTCGAGGATCATCGCCACGATCCGGGCGAGATCCGCAGGGTCGGTCATCGCCTCCGCCGGGCGGTCGCTGAGCGATGTGCCCATGTCGGTGGCGACGAAGCCGGGGCAGATCGCCGTGGCGCGGATGCCGTGCTCGAAGCCTTCGTGCCGCAGCCCATGCGCCAAGGCGACGGCCGCAAATTTCGACATGGCATAGGCCCCGGCCCGGGCGGATTTCACCCGCTTGCCCGACAGCGAGGCGAGGATCGCCACCCTGCCCCGGCCACTGGCTTTCAGCGCCGGCCAGGCCGCCTGCGCCAGCCGCTGCGGCGCCAGCACGTTGACCTCCAGCATCGCCCGCATCTCGTCGCCGCTGGCCTTGATCACCGATTTCGGCAGCATGATGCCGGCATTGGCCACCACCGCGTCGATCCGGCCGAAGCGCTCCAGCGCCGCCGCGACCCAGTCGGCCTCTGCCTCCGCGCCGGTCGCCTCATAGGCCTGCAGATGCGCCTCCAGTCCCCAGACCGGCTGCTGCGGCCGGCGCATTCCCAGCGAGACCGCCCAGCCCTCCTGCACCAGCCGTTCGCCGATGGCGGCGCCGATGCCGCGGCTCGCGCCCGAGATCAGCGCCACGCGCCTGTCGATCATGTCCGGTTCTCCCGCAGCCGCCGGTAGGCCCGTTTCAGGATACCCATCATCACCTCCTGCTCGTCGCGCGGGATGATCTTGTCGAAAAAATCTTCCGACTGCTGCACGGCGATCTCGCGCACCTTCACCGCCAGCGCCGCCCCCTTCGGCGTGATGTAAAGCTCCTGCGCCCGGCTGTCCTCCTGCGAGGCCTTGCGGAAGATCAGCCCCTGCTGCTCCAGCGTGTCGAGGATGCGGCCCATCGCCGAGCGGTCGCGCATCGCCAGATCGGCCACTACCGAGGGCCGGATGCCGGGATGGCTGTCGATCAGGAACAGCGCGGTGATCTTGCCCTTGCCCTTGGCGACCTCGAGGTTCTTCAGCCGCTCGTCCAGATCGCGCGACACCGAAGTGTCCAGCACGCGGATGTAGAAGCTGAGCACATTCTCCAGCACGTCGAGATCGACATGGTCGATATGCGTCGCCGCCGTCGACGTGTCGTGGATGTTCATGCCGTCCCCTTCGCGCCGCGACATGGTGTCGCGAGTCCCCTGCCCGTGAGGCTGGAACAGACGCATTCGTTTTTCAACGAAATTTAGTGGACAAATACAATTATCTTTCCGGACCACCGCCTGCGCAGAAATGCAGCGCCTCCGGGCGTCCTCTGCCCGCCGGCGCAGCGGCGGTGGAACGCGCCGACCGGATCAGCCGCGCAGCCGCTCGCGCGTCCATTCGACGATGGGCACGATGCTGACCAGCAGGCAGAACCAGGCCAGCCCGCCGGCCCCGGCCAGAAGCAGCAGGTGCGGCACGGGCAGGATGTGCAGCAAGGTCATCGCCGCGGCATAGAGCGCGAGGCCGAACGAGACGAGGAAGGTGGGAAAGACCTGCAAGGCTGACCTCCGGATTGCCGCCTTCCCAACCCCCGGCGGGCCTTCGCGTTCCCGGCGCCGTCCCGCCGACGGCTGGAACATGCTCCGGCCCCGCTGGTTCTGACCCGCAACCAAGGAGAACCCCCATGACCGACCATCCCACCCCGCCCTTCGGCGAACAGCAGCAATCCATGCCCGGCGCCACCGACGCGATGCAGCCGCGCCCCGACCATGGCGAGCACAGCTACAAGGGCTCCGGCAGGCTTTCCGGACTGAAGGCGGTGATCACCGGCGCCGACAGCGGCATCGGCCGCGCCGTCGCCATCGCCTTCGCCCGCGAGGGGGCCGACGTGCTGATCTCCTACCTCTCCGAGGACAAGGATGCGGCGGAAACCGCGCGGCTCGTCGAGGAGGCCGGCCGCAAGGCCGTGCTGGTCAGCGGCGACATCCAGCACGCCAGCCATTGCCGCGCCATCATCGACCGCGCGGTGGAGGAACTGGGCGGCATCGACATCCTGGTGAACAACGCCGCGCATCAGGCGACCTTCGGCGACGTCGGCGACATTTCCGACGAGGAATGGGAGCTGACCTTCCGGGTCAACATCCATGCGATGTTCTACCTGACCAAGGCCGCCGTTCCGCATATGAAGCCCGGCAGCTCGATCATCAACACCACCTCGATCAATGCCGACAGCCCGAGCCCGAGCCTGCTGGCCTATGCCACGACCAAGGGCGCGATCCAGAACTTCACCGGCGGGCTGGCGCAGTTCCTGGCGGAAAAGGGCATCCGGGCCAATTGCGTGGCGCCGGGGCCGATCTGGACGCCGCTGATCCCCTCAACCATGCCGGGAGAGAAGGTGTCAAACTTCGGCATGCAGGTGCCGATGAAGCGGCCCGGGCAACCGGCCGAGCTGGCCTCGGCCTATGTGATGCTGGCCGATCCGGGGTCGAGCTACACCTCGGGCGCGACTGTCGCCGTGACCGGCGGCAAGCCGTTCATCTGATGTGAAAAGGGCGGCGGGTGTGACCTGCCGCCCTTCCGCTACCTGTTCAGGCGCCGCGATCAGGCGCTGCGGGCCTGGCCCCTGTGCTTGCCCTCGCCGAACTCCTCGATCAGCTTGGCGCAGAAGGCCGGCAGATCCTTCGGCGTGCGGCTGGTGACGAGGCCCTGATCGGTGACCACCTCCTGATCGACCCAGGTCCCGCCGGCGTTACGGATGTCGGTCTTCACCGAAGGGTAGGAGGTCAGCATCCGCCCCTTCAGCACATCGGCCTCGACCAGCGTCCAGGGCGCATGGCAGATCGCCCCCACCGGCTTGCCCTGGGCGAAGAAGGCGTGGATCAGCTGCACCGTCGCCGTGTCGGCGCGCAGCCTGTCGGCCCCGACCGACCCGCCGGGGATCACCAGCCCGTCGAACTCCTCGGCCGAAACCTCCGAGACGGTCTTGTCGACGCGGTACTTGCCGCCCGGATCGAGGTCGCCGTTCACCGTCTCCGCCTCACCCGCCTTCAGGCCGACGACGACCACGGTGGCCCCGGCCTCTTCCAGCGCCTTTTTCGGCGCGGTGAATTCGGGTTCCTCGGTGCCGCGCGGGGCGATGAGGATGGCGATGGTCTTCTTGCTGAGCTGCATGGTCTTCCTTTCAAATTGCCGGATCATCCGGCCAATTGGCTGGGCTCGTGCATCGGGCAGCGGTTGAAGCGGGACCGGAAATCCGCCGATGCCTCGTAGGTCGCCTTGCGCACCCGGTTCACCGAACCGAGCGGGCGGTGCGCCTCGAGCCCTGTCCAGGGCGAGAAACGCATGGCCTCGTCGATGCGTTCCGCGCGATCTTCGCTCCAGCCCGGCTGGGCCTCGGCGCGCAGGCGGGCCACGGTGACGAAGGGGCTTTCCGCCTCGTCCCAGAGCACGGTCGGGTCTTCGATCGGCATCGCTTCGGCGTCGCGGCAGAGCTGCACGCGCAGTTCCCATTCCGCGGGCCCCTCGCGCATCGCCCGGTCGACATCCTCGCGGATCGCGTCATGCCGCCCGTCCACCTCGATCCGCTCGCCGCCATGCCGGGTCAGACTGGCCGAGACCGGAACCAGCGACAGCTTGGCCACATGATCGCCGTAGCGATAGGCGGTCTGGGTGAAGTAGCGCTCGCCAAGGGGATGCACGTTAGGCGCACCGCCCATGGTCTTGAGCGTGGCGCTCTCGCCGCCCGCGGCCTCGATCACCCGCTCGGCGCCGCGCAACACGGCGGAAAGCGCCTTCTTGGCCCATTCGGCGCGGTCGGTGGTCTTGGCCAGCAGCTTGAGACTGCCGAGGAAGGTCTCGGCATCCGGCGCCACGAAGACGGGGCCGTTGACCATGACGAAATCCTGCGTGTCGCCCTCGGCGCCCGGCAGGCGTTCGCCCTCCGCCTTGAGCACCTTCAGCGCCAGCCCGCGCGGCACCGAGATGCTGTCGGCCAGAAGGTCGCCCGGATTGGTCGAAAGCCGGATCACCGCCGGATGCGTGCCGGCCGTGGCGAAGAGCCCCTGCGCATATTCGGGGGCGAGGCCGTCGAGCACCGTCAGTTCGGCTTCGATCAGCCCGTGGCTCTTGGCATGGACGGCGCGCACGGCATGGCCGTAATCTTCCGAGGTGGTCTCGAGGATCTGCTGCAGCGCCGCGATCAGGTCGGCCGTCACCTGCGGCTCGGACTCGTCGGGGCTTTCCAGCCCGTGGTGGAAGCGGATGGGCTCTTGGATCATCGGAGGCTCCGGGTTGGGGCCTTCTCAACGCAGGGTTCCGCGCTCTGTTCCTGCCTCCACTAGGAAGGGGCCGGATCGCTCCGGCCCCCTTGTTCGCAGGTCCCAGCGGAGGGCGGCAGG
>NZ_PZKG01000004.1 GCF_003034985.1 Cereibacter changlensis JA139 | reverse complement strand
GCGCTGCCCGCCGGCGCGGCGCGGCCCGAGACGCCGGCGGAGGAGCCGCTGCCGGGCCGGACCAACCTGCCGCCGCCGCCGCCGCTGACCGCGGAGGAGCTGGCGATGCTGGCCCCGCGCCGGCTCGAGCCCGACCCGCCGCGCCCCGCCGATCCATCGGTTCTGCCCGGCGCGGCGAGTAGCCTGCCGCAGATCGGTACGGTCTCTCCGGCAGAGATCGACGAGGCCCTGCCGCCGGCGCGGGCCTTCGCCCGGCCCTTCGACAATCCCGAAGCGCGGCCGGTGCTCGCCATCCTGCTGCGCGACACCGGCGGGCCGGGGGTGGACCGCGAGGCTCTGGCGGCGCTGCCCTTCCCGGTCAGCTTCGTCATCGACCCGCTGGCTCCCGACGCCGCCACAGCCGCCGCGATCTATCGCGCGGCGGGGCAGGAGGTGCTGATGCTGGCGACCGGCATCCCCGAGGGGGCGACCGCCGCGGATCTGGAGGTGACCTTCGCCGCCCATGCGGCGGCGCTGCCCGAGGCGGTGGCGCTGGTGGATCTGGCGGAGGCCGGCTTTCAGGCCGACCGGCGGCTGGCGACCGAGGTGGCGACGGTGGTCGCCGGGCAGGGGCGGGGGCTCGTGACCTATGACCGCGGGCTGAACGCGGCGGATCAGGCGGCGCGGCGGCAGGGGCTGCCGACGCTGGCGCTGTTCCGGCGGCTGGAGGAGGCGGGCGGCGAGGCCCCGGCGATCCGGCAGGCGCTGGACCGGGCGGCCTTCCGCGCGGCGCAGGAGGGGCGGGCGGCGGTGATCGGCGAGACGCGGGAGGAGACGGTGCGGGCGCTGCTGGCCTGGTCGGTGGAGGGGCGCGCAGCGACCGTGGCTCTGGCGCCCGCGACGGCGGCGATGCGGTGATTTTCACGCGTGAAAAGCGCGGTAGGGTGTTGGTTTGGTTTGGGAATTTGTTGGGCGTTAGGGTTTTGTTGACGGGTTGAGGTCGGGGTGGGTGCGCAATGAATGCGCACCCTACGGGGCGGCTTGGTAGGGCGGTTTCACCCCGCCCCGGAGGCGGGCGGCGGGTGGGGGGAAACCCCACCCTACGGGATCGTGGCGGGCAGGGAGCTCATTTAGGGTTTTGTTAGGGGCTTAACGAGGGCATTCGGCTTCCTTGGCGGTCGGGTGGGTGCGCAATGAATGCGCACCCTACGGGGGCGTGGCTCAACCGGTGGCGGCGGTCAGAAGGAGGCCGGCGGCGATGAGGCAGGCGAGGCAGGGGCCGAGTGTGCGAGCCAGGATGCGGCCCTCGCCGCCCTTGCCGCCGACCGTGGCGCAGCCGGCGATGATGTTGTGCGGCGCGACGATATTGCCGATCGCTGCGCCGAAGGTCTGGGCGGCCAGCAGCAGCGGCGCGGGCAGCGACAGCGCCGTGGCGGTGGAGAGCTGGAACTCGGAGAACAGGATGTTCGAGGTGGTGGCCGAGCCGGTGACGAAGGTGCCGAGCACGCCCACCGCCGGGGCCAGCAGTGGCCAGACCGGGCCGGTGTGGGCGGCGGCCTCGGCCAGC
Source organism: Cereibacter changlensis JA139 (assembly GCF_003034985.1). Lineage (GTDB taxonomy): Bacteria > Pseudomonadota > Alphaproteobacteria > Rhodobacterales > Rhodobacteraceae > Cereibacter > Cereibacter changlensis. Next base: position 72,229 of record NZ_PZKG01000004.1, on the reverse strand, counting down.
GTCAGCACCATGCCGGAATGCACCATGACCCGGGCCAGCGCCAGCATGACCGCCAGCGCCAGCGCCACCGGCAGAAGCTGGCGCAGCGCCGCCGCGAGGGCGGGCGGCAGCAGCCGGGCGCGGCCGGTCAGGAGGGCGCCGGCGACCAGCCCGGCGGCGAGCAGCGTGCCCGGGTGGTAGAGCGGCTGGAAGCTGCCGGCGAAGCCGCCGGGCAGGGTCCAGCGCAGGGCGAGGGCCGAGAGCGGCTGTTGCACCGCGGGCACCATGCGGGTCAGCAGCACGAGGCCGAGGATGATCGCATAGGGGGCGAGGTCGGCCAAGGCTCCGGCGGGCAGCGGCCGGGGCTGCCGGGCCGGGCCGAAGCGGCGCAGCAGCAGCACGAAGCCGGCGCAGCCGATGAGCGCGCCGCCCAAGGTGGCGAGCTCGGGCCCTGTTAAGGCCGCCAGCGCGACCGAGGGCAGGAAGAAGCAGAGCGCCGCCAACCCGCCCCAGCCGAGATCGCGGCGCGAGAGGCGGCGGTCGTCGGCGAGCAGGAGCAGGGTCAGCAGCAGGATGCCGCCGGTCGCGGCATGCAGCAGCGCGGCGGGCAGGGCGATCGCCTCAACCGGCACGCCGGTGATCGCGGCCTGGGTCAGCAGCGGCGTGCCGGCCGCGCCGAAGGAGACGCCGGAGGCATGGCCGACCAGCGCCAGCACCACGGCGCGCAGCGGCGGCAGGCCGATCCCGACCAGAAGCGGCGCCCCGAGCGCCACCGGGGTGCCGAATCCGGCGGCGCCCTCCATGAACAGGCCGAAGAACCAGGCGATCAGCAGCACCAGCAGCCGCCGGTCGTCGGTGAGCCCGGTAAGCAGCGCGCGGATCCGGTCGACCGCGCCGGAGCGGCGCTGCAGCTCGTAGATCGACAGGGCCGGCAGGATGATCCAGAGGATTGTGGCGGCGGAATGCAGCGCCTCGGCGCCGATGCCGGTCGCGGCCTGCGGCAGGGCCGCGCCGGAGCTGGCGGTCAGCTCGAAGCCGGCGAGGGTCAGGAGCAGCGCGACGGCAAGGCCCGCCGCCCCCGCGATGGCCGCCGAGCGGTGGAGCACGGCCATGGCCAGCAGCACGGTGAGGATCGGCAGGGCGGCGAGAAGGGCGGGAATGGGGGAACCTCGGGACAGGGTCGGGACAGGGGGGGCTTCGCCATGGTGGAAGCTGGGGCGGCGCTTGTCGAGGGTGTTGCCGCCGCAGCCGGCAGTTCAGGGGCCGCCGCCAGTGGCAGCTTGGGAACCGTCGGCTGTCTGCGCTTGCGACATCCCGGTGGCGGGCAGCTTGCAGCGGGGGCGCTGCAAGGGAGGAGGCTGTGTGAACACTCGGTCTGAGAGGGCCCGTCGCGGAACGATGTTTGCCGATAGCCAAGATGGGTTCCCATCGAGGGTGACGGTGGCGGCCTCTATGGGAAACTGTTCTCGGTGGGGGCGCAAGATCCGGGTTCTCACACGGCCCGGCGGAACGCAGAAGGGGCGCGGTCTCGGCCCGCGCCCCTTGCTGTTCCGTTCAGACCCTTCGGGTCATTCCCACTCGATGGTGCCCGGCGGCTTCGAGGTGATGTCGTAGGTCACGCGGTTGATGCCCTGCACCTCGTTGATGATCCGCGTCGCGGTCTCGCCGAGGAAGTCGTGGGTGAAGGGGTAGTAATCCGCCGTCATGCCATCGACGCTGGTCACCGCGCGCAGGGCGCAGGCATAGTCGTAGGTGCGCCCGTCGCCCATCACGCCGACGGTCTTCACGGGCAGCAGCGCGACGAAGGCCTGCCAGATCTCGTCGTAGAGATCGTGCTTGCGGATCTGGTCGATAAAGACGGCGTCGGCCTTCCTGAGGATCGCCAGCTTCTCGCGGGTGATCTCGCCCGGGCAGCGGATGGCGAGGCCGGGGCCGGGGAAGGGGTGGCGGCCGATGAAGCTGGCGGGCAGGCCGAGCTCGCGGCCCAAGGCGCGGACCTCGTCCTTGAAGAGCTCGCGCAAGGGTTCGACCAGCTTCATGCCCATCTTCTCGGGCAGGCCGCCGACATTGTGGTGCGACTTGATGGTGACCGAGGGCCCACCGGAGAAGCTGACCGATTCGATCACGTCCGGGTAGAGCGTGCCCTGGGCGAGGAAGGTCGCGCCGCCGACCTCATGCGCGTGTTTCTGGAACACGTCGATGAAGAGACGGCCGATGGTCTTGCGCTTCACCTCCGGGTCCGAGACGCCTTCGAGGGCGTTCAGGAACAGGTCGGATTCGTCGGCATGGATCAGCGGCATGTTGTAATGGTCGCGGAACATGGTGACGACCTGCTCGGCCTCGCCCTGCCGCAGCAGCCCATGATCGACGAAGACGCAGGTCAGCTGGTCGCCGATCGCCTCGTGGATCAGCACGGCGGCGACCGAGCTGTCGACGCCGCCGGAGAGGCCGCAGATCACCTTGGCGTCGCCCACCTGGGCGCGGATCTTGGCGATGGCGTCCTCGCGATAGGCGCCCATCGTCCAGTCGCCGGTGAAGCCCGCGAGACGCACGAAGTTCTCGTAGAGTTTCGCGCCCTTGGGGGTGTGGTGCACCTCGGGGTGGAACTGCACGGCGAAGAAGCGGCGCTCGGGGTCGGCGGTGATGGCGAAGGGGGCGTTGGGCGAGGTGCCGAAGACCTTGAAGCCCGGTGCGATATGCGAGACGTGGTCGCCATGGCTCATCCAGACCTGCTCGCGCCCTTCGGCGAACCAGCCGTCGAGAATGTCGAGCTTGTCGGTGGTCGGAGTCACGAAGGCGCGGCCGAATTCGGCGGTGCCGTGGCCGCGTTCGACCTTGCCGCCGAGCAGGTGCATCATCACCTGCTGGCCGTAGCAGATCCCGAGGATCGGCACGCCGAGGTCGAAGACCCCCGCGGGCGGCATCGGCGCGCCCTCGGCGAAGACCGAGGAGGGACCACCGGAGAAGATGATCGCCTTCGGCGCGAACGCGGCCAGAAAGGCGTCGTCCACCTTGTTGAAGGGATGAATCTCGCAGAAGACATTCAGCTCGCGCAGACGGCGCGCGATGAGCTGGGTGACCTGCGAGCCGAAGTCGATGATGAGGAGGCGTTCATGCTGGTTCATGGGCCATGCCCATAGGGTTCCGCCCGGAAAATCGCAAGGGGAGTCGCGTGTCGGACTGCGCTTTCGCGACAGGACGGCGGCCTGTGCCGCAGCGCACAGCCGGCGCGCGGGGGCAATGGATGCGGCGGAGGCGGTTCTGGTCTAGATTGGCTGCAGGACAAGGAGAGCCGACATGAGCTGGAACCCCGCACTGGACCACGACATTCCGCTCGGCGATGCCGTCGACGCCATCGAGACGGTGATCGTGCCGCGCGCCCGCGATCTGGGCGGCTTCGAGGTGCGCCGGGCGCTGCCCTCGGCGGCGCGGCAGATGGTCGGGCCGTTCATCTTCTTCGACCAGATGGGCCCGGCGGAGTTCTTGACCGGCAAGGGGATCGACGTGCGGCCGCATCCGCATATCGGGCTCGCCACCGTCACCTATCTGATGAAGGGCCGCATCCATCATCGCGACAGTCTCGGCACCGATCAGTGGATCGAGCCGGGGGCGGTGAACTGGATGATGGCGGGGCAGGGCATCACCCATTCCGAACGGATGGACGGGACGATGCTGCAGAAGCCGCATTCGCTGTTCGGGCTGCAGACCTGGGTGGCGCTGCCCAAGGACCGCGAGGATGACGCGGCGGCCTTCAGCCATACCGGCGCCGAGGCGCTGCCCTTCCTCGAGGGCGAGGGCAAGACGGTGCGGCTGATCCTGGGCGACGCCTGGGGCGAACGCTCGCCGGTGACGCTGCCGTCGGAGATGATCTATGCCGATGCCGCGCTGGAGGCGGGGGCGAGCCTGCCGATGCCGGACAATCACGAGGATCTGGGGGCCTATGTGCTGGCCGGGTCGGTGACCGTGGCGGGCGAGACCTATGAGGCGGGGCGCATGCTGGTGTTCCGTCCGGGCGACCGGATCACCCTGAAGGCCGGGGCGCAGGGCGCGCGGGTCATGGTGCTGGGCGGGGCCACGCCGGACGGGCCGCGCTACATCTGGTGGAATTTCGTCGCCTCCTCGCAGGAGCGCATCGCCGCGGCCAAGGAAGCTTGGCGCGCGGGCGACTGGGCGCATGGCCGGTTCCGGCTGCCGCCGAACGACGATGCGGAGTTCATTCCGGCGCCGGATCGATGATCGCGAAATATCTTCCGGCCCCGCTTGACGCCGCCCGCGGGGCTGCGTAATACCCCCACACGTTCGAGCGGCGGCTTGGATGGCTACGCGGTTGTAGCTCAGTTGGTTAGAGTACCGGCCTGTCACGCCGGGGGTCGCGGGTTCGAGCCCCGTCAACCGCGCCACCATCCGCCGCCCGCCCGGACGTGAAGACTTCGGTCTTCGAGTGAAGAAATGTGCGGTTGTAGCTCAGTTGGTTAGAGTACCGGCCTGTCACGCCGGGGGTCGCGGGTTCGAGCCCCGTCAACCGCGCCACTTCTTCCCCAGATGACGATGCCAAAGCAGGCGCAACCTTCCGGTTGAGCCGCTTTCATTTTGGGGCTTCCTCAGAAGCTGATCCGATAGCGCACATGGCCATCCGCCGCCGCGAGCTTGTCGTAGAGCTTGCGGGCGCGGTGATTGTTCACGTCGGTGTGCCAGTAGAGCCGGTCGAAGCCGCGCTCCTTGCAGATGGCGATCAGGTCGTCCATCAGCGCCTGGCCCAGCCCGAGGCCGCGGGCCTCGCGGCAGAGGAACAGGTCTTCCAGATAGCAGTCCGGGCCGAGGGCCCAAGTGCTGAGGTGGTGGTGATACATGGCAAAGCCGAGAACCCGCTCGCCCGCCACCGCCAGCCGCGCCGTGAGCGGCGAGGCGGGATCGAGGCAACGTTTCCACGTCTGGTCCGTGACTTCGGGGGCGATCTTCACCTTGTAGAAGGCGAGATACTGGCCCCAGAGCTCGCGCCACGCCGCCTCGTCGTTGGGGCCCGCGTCGCGGATCTCGATCTCGGGACGCGGTCGCAGGTCGGCGTCTTCGACGGCGTGGCTGTCGCTCATCCCATCACCTTTTCCAGCACGCGCGCCCAAGAACGGATGCCCTTGTGGAAGCTCTCCACATCGTATTTCTCGTTCGGCGAGTGGATCTGGTCGTCATCCTTGCCGAAGCCGATCAGCATCGCGTCCATGCCGAGCACGGTCTTGAAATAGCCGGCGATCGGGATCGAGCCGCCGCAGCCGACATAGGCCGCCGCCAGCCCCCATTCCTCGCTCAGCGCCTGACGGGCCTGTTCGAAGGCCGGGTGGTCGATCTGCATCTGGCCGGCGGCGGAATTGCCGTGGCCGTGGAATTCCACCTCGCAATCGGTGGGCAGTTGGGCCTCGACATAGGCGCGGAAGGCCTCGCGGATCGCGTTGGGGTCCTGCTGGCCGACGAGGCGGAAGCTGATCTTGGCATGGGCCTCGGACGGCAGCACGGTCTTGAAGCCATCGCCGGTATAGCCGCCCCAGATGCCGTTCACCTCGCAGGTCGGGCGCGACCAGATCATCTCCAGCGGCGTGCGGTCCTGCTCGCCCGCGGGCTCCGACAGGCCGACATCGCCGAGGAAGCGGGCGTGGTCGAAGGCAAGGTTCTGCCACTGGGCGCGGATCTCGTCGGAAAGCTCGGTCACGCCATCGTAGAAGCCGGGCAGGGTGATGCGGCCGGTGTCGTCATGCAGGCCGGCGATGATGCGGGCGAGCACGCGGATCGGGTTCATCGCCACGCCGCCATACATGCCGGAATGCAGGTCCTTGTCGGCGCCGCGGATCGTCAGCTCCTCGCCCATCAGGCCGCGCAGCATGGTGACGATGGCGGGGCTCTTCGATTCGAAGAGGCCGGTGTCGCAGATCAGCGCGATGTCTGCGGTGAGTTCGGCGGCGTTCTCTTTCATGAAGGGCACGAGGGAGGGCGAGCCCGATTCCTCCTCGCCTTCGAGGAAGAGGGTGATGCGGCCGGGCAGCGCGCCATGCACGTCCTTCCAGGCGCGGCAGGCCTCGATGAAGGTCATCAGCTGGCCCTTGTCGTCGGAGGCGCCGCGGCCGCGGATCACCTGGCCCTTCGGGGTTTCCTCGATGGCCGGATCGAAGGGATCGCGGTGCCAGAGGTTCAGCGGATCGACCGGCTGCACGTCGTAATGGCCGTAGAACAGCACATGCGGACCTTCGCCGGCGGCATGGGCGACGACCATCGGATGACCGGGGGTCGGACGTTTCGAGGCCTCGAAGCCGAGGCTTTCCAGCTCGGCCACCAGCCAGTCGGCGGCGCGGTCGCAATCGGCCTTGAAGGCGGGATCGGTGGAAATCGACGGGATCCGCAGCAGGTCGATCAGCCGGTCGGTCGCTTGCGGAAGGGTTTCGTCAATCCGGGCAAGAACGGCATCCAGCGACATGACATATCCTTTTTGTGATTTCGGCGCAGACCCTAACAGGCCCGCCGCCCCTGTCCAGTGCCGCAGGGCTGCGGTAAACTCCCCGTGTGGCGGCGAATGAGGAACGGCATGCAGGCGAAGGCGATGGTGGCGGGCGTGGTCCTGCTGGCGGCGATGACCGAGGCGGGGATGGCGCAGACGGTTGGCGGCAAGGCGGCGCGGGACATGGTCTTCGCCCCCGGCAAGGCCGAGGTGGAGCTGCTGCCGCAGAGCTTCCTGCCAGCGGATCAGGCCGAGATGCTGCGGATGGTCGGGTCGCAGCAGGCTTACTACGGCGCCATCGCCGTCTCGCCCGACGAGGGCATCATGGTCGAGGCGACGGTCGCCGCCGCCAATTACCACACGACCGAGGCGGCCTCGGCCGCGGCGCTGGCCGGGTGCGAGGCCAAGCGCAAGGGCGCCGCGCCCTGCGCCGTGGTGGCGCTGATCCGGCCCGCCGGCTGGCAGCCGCAGCCCCTGACCCTGTCGGCCGCAGCGACCGAGGCCCTGCGCAAGGACTACGGCCGGCGCGGCGCGCGGGCGATGGCCGTTTCGGCCTCGACCGGGGTCTGGGGGCTGGGGAAGGGTGCGGGGGCGGCGGAGACGGCGCTGCGGGCCTGTTCCGCCATGGGGCAGGGGGTGCAGGATTGCACCGTGACGGTGGCCGATTGACGCAGGTTCATTTACCGTACTGGTCAAATGCCCGGCACAAGATTTAGGATTTGATCAGTATCAAGGCTGAAGCCTTAACGATCTCTACACAATGCACCCAGCTGGCCCGGCAGACCGGGCGTCAGGGAGACAGTTCAATGAACTACGATCAGGCACTCGACACCGCCATCAACCGGCTTCACACCGAGGGCCGCTACCGAACCTTCATCGACATCGAGCGGCAGAAGGGCGCCTATCCGAACGCAACCTGGCGCAAGCCGGACGGGACCGAGAAGGACATCACCGTCTGGTGCGGCAACGACTATCTCGGCATGGGGCAGCATCCGGTGGTGCTGGAGGCGATGCACGAGGCGCTAGACGCCACCGGCGCCGGGTCGGGCGGCACGCGCAACATCTCGGGCACCACGGTCTACCACAAGCGTCTGGAAGCCGAGCTGGCCGACCTGCACGGCAAGGAGGCGGCGCTGGTGTTCAGCTCGGCCTATATCGCCAATGACGCCACGCTCTCAACCCTGCCGCATCTGTTCCCCGGTCTGGTGATCGTGTCGGACCAGCTGAACCACGCTTCGATGATCGAGGGCATCCGCCGGTCGGGCACCGAGAAGCACATCTTCAAGCACAACGACCTGGCCGACCTGCGCCGCATCCTCAGCGGCATCGAGAAGGGCCGGCCGATCATCGTCGCCTTCGAGTCGATCTATTCGATGGACGGCGATTTCGGCAAGATCAAGGAGATCTGCGATCTGGCCGACGAGTTCGGCGCGCTGAAATACATCGACGAGGTGCATGCGGTCGGCATGTACGGCCCGCGCGGCGGCGGCGTGGCCGAGCGTGACGGGCTGATGGACCGGATCGACATCATCAACGGCACGCTGGGCAAGGCCTATGGCGTGTTCGGCGGCTACATCGCCGCGAGTGCGAAGATGATCGACGCGGTGCGCTCCTATGCCCCCGGATTCATCTTCACCACCTCGATCCCGCCGGCCATCGCCGCCGGCGCCGCGGCCTCGGTGAAGCATCTCAAGACCGACCAGGGCCTGCGCGACAAGCAGCAGCTGCACGCCCGGATCCTGAAGATGCGGCTGAAGGGGCTGGGCCTGCCGATCATCGACCACGGGTCGCATATCGTGCCGGTGCATGTCGGCGACCCCATCCATTGCAAGATGATCTCGGACATGCTGCTGGAGCACTTCGGCATCTACGTCCAGCCGATCAACTTCCCGACGGTGCCGCGCGGCACCGAGCGGCTGCGCTTCACCCCGTCGCCGGTTCACGATCCGGCGCAGATTGACGCAGTCGTGAAGGCGATGGATGTGCTCTGGCAGCACTGTGCGCTGAATCGCGCCGAGGTGTCGGCCTGAACGCTTCTGCGGATGCAAACGTCTCTGCCCTGTGCTAATTATTCCTCAATAGCACGCTTCTGAGTCGGACGATAAAAAGGCTCAGGCGACATGGGGCAGGGACGGGCAATACGCATGAACTGGCGGAGGACCAAACCTTCGACCGCCGAAATCGACAAGCCGAAAGGCTTCGACGATTTCGAGCTGCGTCTGGGGGATTTGATGCGCGGTGAACGCGCGACTTTGGGCAAGTCGCTGCTCGATGTCCAACGCGAGTTGAAGATCAAGGCCACCTACATCGCCGCCATCGAGAACTGCGACGTCTCGGCCTTCGAGACGCAGGGTTTCGTGGCGGGCTATGTCCGCTCCTATGCCCGCTATCTCGGCATGGACACGGAATGGGCCTATACCCGCTTCTGCGCCGAAGCGAATTTCACCGTTGCGCATGGCATGTCGGCGGCGGCCTCGCCCGCCCGCCCGCCGCGCAAGGTGCCCTCCGAACATCACGACCCGCTCGGCGATCCGAACGCGGTCTTCGTGCCCCGCACCCAGAGCGTCTTCGCCAATGTCGAGCCCGGCGCCGTCGGGTCTGTGCTGGTGCTGCTGGCGCTGATCGGGGCCATCGGCTACGGCGGCTGGTCGGTGTTGCAGGAGGTTCAGCGCGTGCAGCTGGCCCCGGTGGATCAGGCCCCGAAGGTGGTGGCCGAGATCGACCCGCTGGGCAATGTGAGCGGCGTGCCGCCTTTGGTGCGCAGCGCGCCGGAAGCGGCGGAGACCGAGCTTGCGGCCAGTGATGCGGAGGCGGCGGCGCCGGACCTGATGGCGCGGCTCTACCGTCCTCAGGCGCTGGATGTGCCGGTGCTGACCTCGCGCGACGGGCCGATCGCCTCGATCAACCCGCGCGACCTTGGGCTGATGCCGAATGCCGTGCCGATCCAGGCCGCAGCGACCGCCTCGGCGATCGAGCAGGCCGTGGCCGACGCGGTGCAGGTGGTGGAGCCGGTGGCGCCGAAGGTGGAGCTGCTGGCGGTGCGCCCGTCCTGGGTGCGGGTTTCCGCGGCCGATGGGACGGTGCTCTTCGAGAAGATCCTCGACTCGGGCGAGCGCTACGAGGTGCCGCAGATGGAAGCCGCCGCCGTGCTGCGCGCCGGCAATTCCGGCTCGCTGTATTTCGCGGTGAACGGCAAGACCTACGGCCCGGCCGCGCCGGGAGCGCAGGTGGTGAAGAATGTCGCGCTGACGCCCGACGCGCTGACCGAGAGCTATGCCGAGGCCGATCTGACTGGCGACGCCGATCTCGCCCGCTTCGTGAAGCTGGCCCAGGCCGACACCCAGTAAGCCGACACCCGGTAACAAGGGCGTTTTGGCGCAGGCGGTTGCCCCGAGACGTCGCAGGGCGTATCTATGGGGCAACTCTGACCCGAGGTTCCCATGTCCTTGAATCACGTCCGCCCCTGGCGGAACATCTATCGCCGCAAGTCGCGCCAGATCATGGTGGGCAAGGTCGCCGTTGGGGGCGACGCGCCGATCTCGGTGCAGACCATGACCAACACGCTGACGCATGACGTGGCGGCGACCATCGCCCAGGTGCAGCGCTGCGCCGACGCCGGGGCGGATATCGTGCGGATCTCGACGCCGGACGAGGCCTCGACCGCGGCGCTGAAGCAGATCTGCGCGGCAAGCCCGGTGCCGATCGTCGCCGACATCCATTTCCACTACAAGCGCGCCATCGAGGCGGCGGAGGCCGGGGCGGCCTGTCTCAGGATCAACCCGGGCAACATCGGCGACGCGAGCCGGGTGCGCGAGGTGATCAAGGCGGCCAAGGACCACGGCTGTTCGATCCGCATCGGCGTCAATGCGGGTTCGCTGGAGCGGCATCTGCTGGAGAAATACGGCGAGCCCTGCCCGGACGCGATGGTGGAGAGCGGGCTCGACCACATCAAGATCCTGCAGGACAACGACTTCCACGAATTCAAGATTTCGGTGAAGGCGTCGGACGTGTTCCTTGCCGCCGCCGCCTATCAGGCGCTGGCCGATGCGACCGACGCGCCGATCCACCTCGGGATCACCGAGGCGGGGGGGCTGACCTCCGGCACGGTGAAATCGGCGGTGGGGCTAGGCAACCTTCTGTGGAACGGCATCGGCGACACGCTGCGCGTCTCGCTCTCCGCCGATCCGGTGGAAGAGGTGAAGGTCGGCTACGAGATCCTGAAGTCGCTGGGGCTGCGGCACCGCGGCGTCACGATCATCTCCTGCCCGTCCTGTGCCCGGCAGGGCTTCGACGTGATCAAGACGGTGTCGACGCTGGAGGACCGGCTGGCGCATGTCACCACCTCGATGAGCCTGTCGATCATCGGTTGCGTGGTGAACGGACCGGGCGAGGCGCTGATGACCGATATCGGCTTCACCGGCGGCGGCAACGGGTCGGGGATGGTCTATCTGGCCGGCAAGCAGGTGCACAAGCTCGGCAACGAGCGGATGATCGACGAGATCGTGAGCCTGGTGGAACAGAAGGCCGCCGAGATCCAGGCGACGGAAGCGGCGGCGGCCGAGGCGGCGGAGTAACCGCCCCGGCCGGGAAGGGTCAGCCGGCGCGCTGGCCCTCGACGATCTGGCGCATGCCGTCCAGCGGCACATAGCCGCGGACCATGGTGCGGTCGAGCACGAAGGTCGGCGTGCCGCTGACGTCGAGCTTGGTCGCCAGCGCATGGTTCGCCTCGATCACCGCCGTCACCTCGGGCGCGTCCATGCGGGCGAGGATCGCCGCGCTGTCGAGCCCCATGTCGGAGGCAAGCCGGCCCAGCGTATCGGTGTTGATGTCGCCGCGGAAGGCGATCAGCGTGTCATGCGCCTGCTTGTAGGCCTCGTCCCCGGCCAGCTGGCGCACGGCGATGGCGAAGCGCGAGGCGACCAGCGATTCCTCGCCGAGGATCGGATATTCCTTCAGCACGAAGCGGATGTTGCCGTCGGATTGCACCAGCTCGGCCACCTCGTCATGCGCCTTGCGGCAATAGCCGCAGCGGTAGTCGACGAATTCGACAAGCGTGATGTCGCCTTCCAGATTGCCGCCGGCCCAGCTCGCCGGGTCGCGGAAGATCTCCTCGGAATTGTCGCGCAGCAGCGTGAGGTCGTTGTTGGCCTGCTCGGCCTGCTGCTTGGCCTCGAGCGCGGTCATCGCCTCGATCAGCACTTCGGGGTTTTCCACGAGATAGGCGCGGACCTCGGCGCGGAAGGCTGTGCGTTCGGCGTCGGTCATCTCCTGCGCCGCGAGCGGTGCGGTGGTGGCGAGCAGCGCAGCGATCAAGGCGGCGGGGCCGAGGGCGGGGAACTTCATGGGGTCTCTCCGGATCTGGCGAAATCGCCGTGAATGGGGGCGCGGGGCCGGTCCGGTCAGGAACACCGAAAGGGGCCGGTTGGCAAGCGGGGTCGCGCCCCGGGGCCTTGTGCCGCCATTGACCTTCCGCGCCCGAAGTCTCAGGAACGGGGCAAGGCAAGCTTACGGGGCAGGGAATGCGGGTATCAAGACGCGGGGCGGTCGATCCCTTCATTGTGATGGACGTGATGGAGCAGGCGCGCGCGCTGGAAGCGGCGGGGCGGCATATCGTGCATATGGAGATCGGCCAGCCCGGCACGCCGGCCCCCGCCGCCGCCCGCGCGGCGCTTGGGGCGGCGATGGAGGCGGGGCCGCTGGGCTACACCGCCGGGCTGGGGCTGATGGAGCTGCGGGTCGGGATCGCGGGGCTCTATCAGCGCTGGTACGGGCTGGAGATCGACCCGTCGCGGGTGGTGATCACCGCCGGGGCGTCGTCGGCTTTCCTGCTGGCCTTCACCGCGCTGTTCGATGCGGGCGACAGGGTGGCGCTGGGCGAGCCCTGCTATCCGTCCTACCGCCAGATCCTGAAGGCGCTGAGCCTCGAGCCCGTCGGCGTCGCCGCCTCGGAGGCGAACCGGCTGCAGCCGGTGCCCGCCGATCTGGAGCCGGTGGCGGATCTGGCCGGGCTGATCGTCGCCTCGCCGGGCAATCCCTCGGGCACGATGCTGGGGCGGGAAGAGCTGGCGGCGCTGATCGGCCATGCGCAGGCGCGCGGCATCGCCTTCATCTCGGACGAGATCTATCACGGGCTCGACTTCGGCCAGCGCGCGGTCTCGGCGCTGGAGATTTCGGACGATCTCTATGTGATCAACTCCTTCTCCAAGTATTTCAGCATGACCGGCTGGCGCATCGGCTGGATGGTGGTGCCGGAGGATCATATCCGGCTGGTGGAGCGGCTGGCGCAGAACATGTTCATCTGCCCCTCGCATGCCAGTCAGGTGGCGGCGCTGGCGGCGCTCGACTGCGTGCAGGAGCTGGAGGCGAACCGCGCCGTCTATGCCGAGAACCGCCAGCTGATGCTGGAGGGGCTGCCCGAGGCGGGCTTCACCCGCTTCGCGCCGCCGGACGGGGCCTTCTATGTCTATGCCGATGTGTCGGAATTCACCGATGACTCGCTGGCCTTCGCCGCCGAGATCCTGAACGGCGCCGGGGTGGCGGTGACGCCGGGGCTGGATTTCGATCCCGAGCGCGGGGCGCGGACCCTGCGCTTTTCCTATGCGCAGGGCAGGGCGGAAATCGTCGAGGGGCTGGCGCGGCTGAAGGCCTTCATGGCGGCGCGGGGCTGAGCGGGATGCGGGGCGTTCTGGCCGGTCTGGCGCTGCTTGTGGCTTCGGCGGTCGGCGCGCAGGAGCTGACCGCGGTGGCGCGGCTCGACCCGGCGGCGAGCCATGTCGAGGACGTGCGGCGCGGGGTCGGGCTGGAGCTGGCGCTGTCGCAGCCGGTGCCCTGGCGGGTGCGGGTGATGGATCAGCCGCCGCGGCTGGTGCTCGACTTCCGCGAGGTGGATTTCACCGGCATCGGCGCGGTGGAGGAGGACAGCGACCGGGTGCTGGGCCTGCGCGCCGGGGTCTACCGCCCCGGCTGGTCGCGGTTGGTGCTGGAACTGGACGGGCCCTACACGGTGAGCGAGGCCGGGATGACGACCGGCAACGCGACCCGCGTCTCGGTGCGGCTGGCGCGGGCCAGCGAGGAGGAGTTCGCCAAGCGCGCCGCGCAGCCGGAGCCGCCGGGCTGGGCGCTGCCGCCCGCCGCCCTGACCACGGCGGCGACCGAGGGGCGGGGGCCGCTGGTCGTGGTGCTGGACCCGGGTCATGGCGGGCTCGACCCCGGGGCCGAGCGCGGCGGGCTGAGCGAGGCGCAGCTGATGCTGAGCTTCGCCCGCGAGCTGAAGGAGCTTCTGCTGCGCGACGGCGGGTTCCGCGTGGCGATGACCCGCGAGGAGGACAGCTTCGTGCCGCTGGAGACCCGGATCACCCTGGCGCATGAGGCGCAGGCGCATGTCTTCGTCTCGCTGCATGCCGATGCGCTGGCCGAGGGCGAGGCGGTGGGGGCGACGCTCTACACCCTGTCCGAGGAGGCCTCGGATGTGGCAGGGGCGGCGCTGGCCGAGCGGCATGACCGCGACGACCTGCTGTCGGGGGTCGATCTGACCGGGCAGGACGATCTGGTGGCCAAGGTGCTGATGGACATCGCGCGGGTCGAGACCATGCCGCGCAGCGAGCGGCTGTCGCTGGCGCTGGAGGCCTCGATCAAGGCCGCCGATCTGCCGATGCACCGCCATGCCCGGCAATCGGCGGGCTTCTCGGTGCTGAAATCGCCGGATATTCCCTCGGTCCTCGTGGAGCTCGGCTTCCTCTCAAGCCCCGAGGATCTGGCGCGGTTGCAGGACCCGGTCTGGCGCGCTGCGATGGCCGGGGCGCTGCTCGACGGGCTGAAGGTCTGGACGGCCGAGGATGCGGCGCTGTCGAAGCTGCTGCGGCGCTGATCCGCCGCGCTCGCGCGATTGCGAACCATATCCCGGATGCAGCTTTTGACCTTCGGGGCGGCCGCGTGTATAAGGGCCGCGCACAACGAGGATATTTCATTGGTCAGGTTCGTCGGGTCCTTCTTCGGGGCCATCTTCACCGCGTTGACGCTGGGCATCTTCGCGGTCGCGCTGACCATCGGCGCGATCTTCTGGATGTATTCCCGCGACCTGCCGAGCCATGAGAGCCTCGCGCAATACGCCCCGCCGACGATCAGCCGGATCTACTCCGGCGAGGGCAACATGATCGACGAATTCGCCCATGAGCGGCGGCTGTTCACCCCGATCGAGGATATCCCGGATCAGGTGAAAAACGCCTTCATCAGCGCCGAGGACAAGAACTTCTACACCCACCATGGCTATGACGCCCGCGGCATCGCGGCGGCGGCCTTCGAGGCGATCCGGTCGCGCGGGTCGAACGTGCGCGGGGCCGTCGACCATCACCCAGCAGGTGATGAAGAACTTCCTCTTGTCGGGCGATCGCACCGGCGAGCGCAAGATCAAGGAGATCATCCTCGCGACCAGGATCGAGGAGACGCTGTCGAAGGACAAGATCCTAGAGCTCTATCTGAACGAGATCTTCCTCGGCCAGAACTCCTACGGGGTGGCGGCGGCGGCGCAGACCTATTTCAACAAGACTCTCAGCCAGCTGACGGTGGACGAGGCGGCGATGCTGGCGGCGATGCCGCAGGCGCCGAGCCAGTATCACCCGGTCCGCGCCAAGGAGCGGGTCACCGAGCGGCGCAACTACGTGCTGCGCGAGATGTTCGACAACGGCTATATCGACGAGCCGACGCTGCAGACCGCGCTGAACCAGCCGCTGCGCTCGGTGCAGAACGGCGATTACCCGGCCTTCCGCCAGGCCCTGCCGCCGCGCGACTATTTCACCGACGAGATCCGCCGCCAGCTGTCGGGCAGCTTCGGCGAGGAGGAGTTCTTCGGCGGCGGTCTGACCATCCGCGCCACGGTGGACCCGGAGCTGCAGCTGGAGGCCGCCGAGGCGCTGCGCGACGGGCTGGAGAAATTCGACCGCAACCAGGGCATCTGGCGCGGCACCCGGCAGGTGCTGCCCGCCGAGGCGCTGGTGAACGAGGACAGCTGGCGCCCGGCGCTGGCGGGGGTGAAGGTGCCGCGCGACGTGGCCGATTGGCATCCGGCGGTGGTGCTCGAGGTCGGCGACAGCGCGGCCCGGATCGGCATCGAGGGCGTGCCCGAGGATGAGGACGGCCATTTCATCCCGGCCGAGGACGTGACCTGGGCGCGCAAGCGGCAGGCCGACGGAAGGCTGGGGCCGAAGGCGCGCAGCGCCGGCGATCTGGTGTCGGTGGGCGACGTGGTGCTGGTGCGCGCCGTCACCAGCGATGACGACGGCAGCTTCCGCCGCTGGTCACTGCGCCAGGTGCCGGAGGTGCAGGGCGCCTTCATGGCGATGGATGTGAACTCTGGCAGGGTGCTCGCCATGCAGGGCGGGTTCAGCTACCAGGATTCGGTGTTCAACCGCGCCACCCAGGCGACGCGCCAGCCGGGGTCGAGCTTCAAGCCCTTCGTCTATGCCGCGGCGCTGGATTCGGGCTTCACCCCGGCGACCATCGTCATCGACGCGCCGATCGAGGTGATGACGCCGCAGGGGCTCTGGACGCCGAAGAACGCCTCGAACAAGTTCTACGGCCCGGCCCCGCTGCGTACCGGGATCGAGCAGTCGCGCAACCTGATGACGGTGCGGATCGCGCAGGAGATCGGCATGGAGACCGTCGCCGGCTATGCCGAGCGGTTCGGGGTCTATGACCGGATGGGCCAGTTCCTCGCCAACTCGCTGGGGGCCGAGGAGACGACGCTGTGGAAGATGGTGGCGGCCTACGCCATGTTCGCCAATGGCGGCGAACGGGTGGAGCCGACGCTGGTCGACCGGGTGCAGGACCGCTACGGCAAGACCGTCTACCGCCACGACCAGCGGGTCTGCGAGGATTGCACGCTGGCCTCGCTGCAGCCGGGCCGCGGGCCGCGGATCGACACCAACCGCGAGCGGGTGATGGATGCGATCACCGCCTATCAGCTGACCTCGATGATGCAGGGCGTGGTGCAGCGCGGCACCGGGCGGGGCATCAACCTGCCGGTGCCGGTGGCGGGCAAGACCGGCACCACCAATGACGCCAAGGACGTGTGGTTCATCGGCTACACCTCGAACATCGTCGCCGGCTGCTACATCGGCTACGACCAGCCGCGCAGCATGGGCTCGGCCTCGGGCGGCGGCTTCTGCGGGCCGGTGTTCCAGGAGTTCATGTCGAAGGCGGTGAAGAAATACGGCGGCTCCGAGTTCCGCGTGCCGCCGGGCGGCTATTTCATCAAGATCGACCGCTTCACCGGCGCGCGCCTGCCGGATGACGCCTCGGGCGAGAATGTCGTGGCCGAATACTTCCGCGAGGGCGAGGACCCGATCTTCGGTCTGGGCGCGCTGGTCGACGGCGGCTTCGCGATGGGGTCGAACCTGCCGCTCTTTGCCTATGGCGAAAGCGGCGAGGAGGGGGCGACGGTGACCACCGCCACCGGCGAGACGCTGGTGATCCCGAAGAAGGCCGATTTCGGCACTTTGAGCTCCGGCGGGCTCTACTGAGCGGCGGGCGGGGCAGGGCGGGTTCTGCCCCGCCCTTGCCCGTGCCGCGGCAAAGCGGTATCACCCGCGCCTGAACAGCCCCGAGGAAGCATAGCCCATGCGGACCGAAACCCAGTATCACGTGGACGCCATCACCCGCTCGCTCGCCCTTCTGGCGCAGCGGATGGATCTGGAGACCGCGCCGCATCGTCTGGAAGAGATGAACGCGATGATCGAGGACGGCAACCTCTGGTCCGATCCGGCGCGGGCGCAGAAGCTGATGCGCGAGCGTCAGGGGCTGATGGACCAGCTGTCGACCTACAAGCTGATCGATACCGGGCTGCGCGACAATGTCGAGCTGATCGAGCTGGGCGAGGCCGAGGGCGACGCCGAGATCGTCGCCGAGGCCGAGGCTGCGCTGCGCGACCTGGTCGAGACCGCGCGGGCCAAGGAGCTGGAGGCGCTGCTCGACGGCGAGGCCGATGGCAACGACACCTTCCTCGAGATCAACGCCGGCGCGGGCGGCACGGAAAGCTGCGACTGGGCCTCGATGCTGGCGCGGATGTATGTCCGCTGGGCCGAGAAGAAGGGCTACAAGGTCGAGCTGCAGTCGGAAAGCGGCGGCGAGGAGGCGGGCATCAAGTCGGCCTCCTACAAGATCTCCGGGCCGAACGCCTATGGCTGGCTGAAGTCGGAAAGCGGCGTGCACCGGCTGGTGCGGATCTCGCCCTATGACTCGGCGGCGCGGCGGCATACCTCGTTCAGCTCGGTCTGGGTCTACCCGGTGGTCGACGACAACATCGAGATCGAGATCCCCGACCGCGACATCCGCATCGACACCTACCGGTCGTCGGGCGCGGGCGGGCAGCACGTGAACACCACCGACTCGGCGGTGCGGATCACCCACCTGCCGACCAATATCGTCGTGACCTCCTCGATGAAGTCGCAGCACCAGAACCGCGAGGCCTGCATGATCGCGCTGAAGGCCCGGCTGTACCAGCTGGAGCTGGACAAGCGGAACGCGGCAATCAACGCGCAGCATGAAAGCAAGGGCGATGCGGGCTGGGGCAACCAGATCCGGTCCTATGTGCTGCAGCCCTACCAGATGGTGAAGGACCTGCGCACCGGGGTCGAGACCTCGGATACGCAGGGCGTGCTGGACGGCGATCTGGACAGGTTCATGGCCGCGACGCTGGCACAGGACGTGGCCGGCAAGAGCCGCGCCGAGGCCAACGCCGAAGGCTGAAGGTTTTCGGCAGATTCATCTTGGCCGAACCGCCCCGCCGGGCATAGATTCCCCTTCGCAGAGGGGGGAGACTCGGCATGTCGGACCATTACATCGAACAGGCCCCGGCGGTGCCCGCCGTGCGGGTGCTGACCATCGGCGACCTGCAAGCCGCGCTGGCGGCGGGCTGGCGGGATTTCCGCGGCGCCCCGGCCTTCGGCCTGTTCTTCAGCGCGGTCTATGTGCTGGGCGGCTGGCTGATCCTCTTCGCGCTCACCGCCTCGGGGCAGATCTGGTGGACGCTGCCCGCCGCCGCCGGCTTCCCGATCCTCGGGCCGTTCATCGCCTGCGGGCTCTACGAGGTCAGCCGGCGGATGGACCGCGGCGAGGATCTAGGCTGGGGGCAGGTGCTGGGTGTGATCCTTCGCCAGAAGGATCGCCAGATCCCGTCGATGGCGGCGGTGGTGGTGATCTTCTTCCTGTTCTGGAATTTCCTCGCCCACATGATCTTCGCCCTGTTCATGGGGCTCTCGGCGATGACCAATGTCTCGAGCTCGATCGAGGTCTTCCTCACCCCGAACGGGCTGACCATGCTGGCTGTCGGCACGCTGGTGGGGGCGGTCTTCGCCAGTGTGCTGTTCTCGCTGACGGTGATCAGCCTGCCGCTGCTCCTGGACCGCGAGATCGACTTCGTGACGGCGATGATCACCAGCGTCGAGGTGGTGCGCGCCAATCCGGCGGTGATGCTGGTCTGGGGGCTGGGGATCGCCGGGCTGCTGTTCCTCGGGATGCTGCCGGGGTTTCTCGGGCTCTTCGTGGTGCTGCCGGTGCTGGGCCATGCGACATGGCATCTCTACATCCGGGCGCAGGGGTGATCCCATGAAAAAGGGCGCCCGCTCGGGCGCCCTCGGGCAGTCTCGGGTCCACCGCAGGCCGTCAGACGTCGGCGGGCTTGGTCGCCGAGGGGGCAGGGGCGGAGGCGGGGGCCGCCGTGCTGCCGCCGGGCTTGCCATTGGCCAGCGGGTCTTCCTGACGCTGCACCGAACCCTCGAAATGGGCGCCGGATTCGATGGCGATGGTCTTGTGGATGATGTCGCCTTCCACCCGGGCGGTGGAGGTCAGGCGCACCTTCAGGCCGCGCACGCGGCCGATGACGCGGCCGTTCACCACGATGTCGTCGGCGACGATCTCGCCGCGGATGGTGGCGCTTTCGCCGACCGTCAGCAGATGGGCGCGGATGTCGCCTTCGACCGTGCCTTCGACCTGGATGTCGCCGGTGGTCTTCAGGTTGCCGACCACGGTCAGGTCCGACGAGAGCACGGAGGCGGAGGGCTTCGGCTTGGTCGCGCCGGGGGAGAATTCGTTCATCGGTTTCTGCACGGGCGCATCCTGCGTTCTGGTCTTGTCGCCCTCGCCCTGTTTCGGGCCTGGCTCGTTGATTCTGCTTTTAGAAAACATCTTTCGCCGCCTTGATAAAGGTCATCGGATTGACGGCATTGCCGCCCAGCCGGACCTCGTAATGAAGATGGGTGCCGGTGGACCGGCCTGAGTTGCCCATATCACCGATCCGGTCGCCGCGCGATACCCTTTGTCCGACATCGACCCGGATTTGCGCCAGGTGGGCGTAGCGGGTCTCGATGCCGAAGTCGTGCTTGATCTTCACCAGACGGCCGTAGCCGCTGGACCAGCCGGCATGGACCACGACGCCATCGGCGGTGGAATAGACCGGCGATCCGTAGGCTCCGGCGAGGTCGGTGCCCTCGTGCCGGCGCTTGCCGCGACCGAAGGGATCGTTGCGCCCGCCGAAGCCGGAGGTGTAGCGGAACGAGGTCTTCACCGGCATGGCGAAGGGGGCCTTGTCGGCGGCCATGCGGTAGAGGTTCATCCGGTCGAGACCCTGCAGGATCTCGTTGGCGCGCACCTCCTCGGGGGTGAGCGACGCGCCCTTGGTCGAGACGGTCAGCGGCGACAGCGGGCCGCCTTGGCCAGAATAGCCGCTGCGCACCTTGTTCAGCAGGTCGTCGGGCTTCAGCCCGGCGGCGCGGAACATCTTGTCCAAAGGCTCCATCGAGATCGAAACCGCGTCCTCGAGCCGCGAGAAGATCGCGTCGTTGCGGGCCTGCAGCTCCAGCTTCTCTTGATACACCGTCTCGGTTTCCTCCTTGGCGAGGAGAGCGGCGTTGGCGAGGTCGTCGCGCTGGCGGGCGGTGGCGCCCAGCGTGCTGGTCAGCACTTCCAGCGTGGCCAGCGTGTCGGCGGCGCGGGATTCGCCGGTGCGGCTGGAGCCGGTCTGCTCGGCCAGGGCCAGCGTCACCCGCTCGGCCTGGCCGCGGGCGTCGTCGCGCTCGGCGATGGTGCGGCGCAGCGTGTCCTGGATCACCTCGATGCCGGTTTCCAGCTCCTTGCGGTGGTCTTCGGTGGCGAGCAGCGCCTCCTGCATCTTCGACACCTCGGCCAGCGCGAGGTTGAAGCGTTCCTGCGCCCGCACCGCCTCTTCGGCGCGACGGTCGCGGTCGGCGGAGAGCGCGTTCAGCCGGGATTCGTAGAGCGCCTGCTGGCGCTGGGTCTGGTCGCGGGTGGAGCCGGCGGCGATCGAATCCATCAGCAGGATCGAGGTGGCGACGATGGTCCAGCCGACGAGAATGGCGCTGCCGCTGAGGGCGATGGCCTGGGTGACGGGGCGGAGGCGGACGAAGCGGGTCTCGGTATCGGATTTCAGGAACAGCCGTCGTTCCGGCAGGAAGCGTTCAAGTGTCGAATTGATCCGATAGGAGAGTCGCGTCAGCACTGGCAGGTCCCGTCTGTTGTTCGGCGGGCACTCGACCTTTGATGGCGTCCCCGCGCCGGTCCTGGTCCCCGGTACTGATTAGCCAGCGGGGGGGGCTGTCGCAACAATTTTGACCGTATGGTCGTTGCGCCGGGCGGAACCCTGCCGGAACAGGCAGAATCCCGCCGATCAACTGCCGGTTGATCGGGGCGTCTGGTCGGAGAGCGGCCAGTAGAAATCCGGCGGCAGGCCGGCGTCGGCGCGCTTCTCCTCGTTGAAGGGCGGTTTCAGCGGGCTGGGGAAGTAGCGGCGGACGAGGGCGTGGAAGGTGTCCTTCGGGTCGCTGTCGGCCCGGCCGCAGAGAAAGTTGAACCATTTCGAGCCATAGGCGACGTGGCTCACCTCCTCGGCGTAGATCACCGACAGGGCTTCGGTCACCTGTGTCTCGCCGGTCTTCTCGAAGATCGCGATCATCCCCGGCGTCACGTCGAGCCCGCGCGCTTCCAGCACCATGGGCACCACGGCGAGCCGGGCGAGCAGGTCGCCGGCGGTGTCCTCCGCCGCGCGCCACATGCCGGCATGGGCCGGCAGCGCGCCGTAATGCGAGCCCATCGCTTCGAGGCAGTCGCACATCAGGTTGAAGTGCCGCGATTCGTCATCGGCGGCCCGCACCCAGTCGTCGTAGAAGCCGAGCGGCATGCGGGTGTCGGTGAAGCGGGCGATGACATCCCAATGCAGGTCGACGGCGTTCAGCTCGATATGCGCGACGGCATGGATCAGCGCCAGCCGCCCGGCCAGCGTGCCGGGACCGCGGCGCGGCATGTCGCGCGGCGACAGCAGTTCGGGCAGGGCGGGGCGGGCCGGCCGCGGCGGCGGGGCGGCCTCGCCCAGCGGCAAGGGTTCGCCGCGGTCGCGCGCGGCGAGCCAGGCGGCGGCGTGGCGGCGCGACAGGGCGGTCTTTTCCCGGCCGTCGGCGGTGCTCAGCACCTCCACCGCCATCGCGGCCAGCGAGATCACAGCCCCTGCGCCGCGAGCAGCACCTCTTCGGCATGGCCCTTGGCCGAGACCTTGCGCCAGACCTTGGCCACCTTGCCCTCGCCGTCGATCAGGAAGGTCGAGCGTTCGATGCCCATGTAGGTCTTGCCATACATGCTCTTCTCGACCCAGACGCCGTAATCCTCGCAGGTGGTTCCGTCCTCGTCGGAGGCGAGGATGATGCCGAGATCGTATTTCTTGCAGAAGCGGTCGTGGCTCTTCACGCTGTCCTTCGAGATGCCGATCACCGTGGTGTTCACCGCGGCGAAGGCCGGGGCGCGGGCGGTGAAGTCCTGCGCTTCGAGGGTGCAGCCGGTGGTGTCGTCCTTGGGGTAGAAATAGACGACGACCTTGTTCGGCTGGAACGAGCCGAGCGAGACGCTCAGCCCGCCGTCGCGCGGCAGGGTGAAGTCGGGGGCGGTCTGGCCTTCGGCGATCATGGGCGGCTCCTTGCGCGGGGGACGATGGGTCACTGCTGTTTTAGTTGCCTTCCGCCCCGGATAAAGGCAAGCCCGCGAAAACGGATAAGGCTGGCATGGCATCGAGCGACGGCAAAGCGTCTGAGGAGGGTTCGGCAGCTGCGGCCCCCCCACGCGCCGCGCGTCGCAGGCGGCGGGGACGGGTGTCGCTGTGGCTGCTTCTGAGCCTCGTGCTGATCGCTGGGGCGGTCGGGCTCGCCGGTCTGGTGCTGACCGGGCGGGCGCTGCCGCTGCCGGTCTGGGCGGTGGCCGAGATCGAGGAGCGGATGAACCGCGCGCTGGCCCCGGCGCAGGGCGCGGCGGCGCTGTCGGTCTCGCTGACCGGCATCGACCTGACCATCGGCCGCGACTGGGCCCCGCAACTGCGGCTGGAGGATGTGCGGCTGCGGCAGAGCGGCGGCCGCCCGCTGCTGACCCTGCCCGAGGCGCGGATCGGCTTCGACGCGAGTTCGCTCGCCGGCTTGCGACTGCATCCGCGCAGCGTCGATCTGGTCGGCGCCCGCTTCGCGCTGCGGCGGCTGGAGGACGGGCGCTTCGATCTCGGCTTCGGCGGCGGTGGTGGGCGGATCGGCAGCTATGCCGATGTGATGCGGGCGGTGGACCGGGTCTTCGCCCTGCCGCTGCTGGCGGATCTGCGGCGGGTCGAGGCCGAGGGCATGAGCCTGACGCTGGAGGACCGGCGGGCGCGGCGCACCTGGCAGGTGGGCGACGGACGGCTGGTGCTGGACACCGGGCCGGAACGGCGGGCGCTGGAGGTCGGGCTGACGCTGCTGGGCCGGGCCGATCAGGCCCCGGCGCAGGCGGTGCTGACCTTCGTCACCACGCCTGGCAGTCCGGAGGCGCGGATCTCGGCCACGGTGGACCGGGTCGCCGCCACCGACATCGCGGCGCAGGCGCTGCCGATCACCTGGCTCGGCGTGCTCGACGCGCAGCTGTCCGGTCGGGTCTCGGCGGCGCTGGACGCCGAGGGCCGGTTGACCGGGCTGGAGGCCGAGCTGAACAGCGGCGCGGGCGCGCTGCGGCCGCGGCCCGACATCAAGCCGATTCCCTTCGAGAAGGCCGGGCTCGCCTTCAGCTATGATCCCGCGGCCGAGAAGATCAGCCTGACCGACCTGAAGGTGGAGAGCCGGTCGCTGAACTTCACCGCGACCGGCCATTCCTATCTGCCGGGGGTGCAGCAGGGCATGCCCGAGGCCTTCCTCGCCCAGATCCGCTTCGGCGAGGTGAACGCCGATCCGGCGGGGCTGTTCGAGCAGCCGGTGACCTTCTCGGAAGGTGCGCTGGACCTCAGGATGCGGCTCGACCCGTTCAGCATCGACATCGGCCAGATCTCGCTGGCCGAGGGGACGCGGCGGCTGACCGGCAAGGGCAGGGTGGCGGCCGAGCCCGAGGGCTGGCGCGTCGGCTTCGACATGACGTTGAACGAGATCTCGCATCAGGGGCTGCTGGCGCTCTGGCCCTTGTCGCTGGTGCCGCGCACCCGCGACTGGGTGGTGAACAACGTGCAGGAGGGCTCGCTCTTCGACGTGAAGGCCGGGGTGCGGCTGGTGCCGGGGCGCGAGCCGCGGCTGGCGCTGGGCTACGAGTTCCGCGATGCCGATGTGCGCTTCCTCAAGACCCTGCCGCCGATCGAGGCGGGCAGCGGTTACGCCACGATCGAGGGCAAGCGCTACACCATGGTGCTGGACCGCGGCCGGGTGACCGCGCCGGAGGGTGGGTCGGTGGCGGTGGCGCAGTCGCTGTTCCTCGTGCCGGATGTGACGCGCAAGCCGGTGCATGCCGAGCTGCGGCTGAACACGAAGAGCAGCGTGACGGCGGCGCTGTCGCTGCTGGACCAGCCGCCGTTCCGCTTTCTCAGCAAGGCCGGGCGCCCGGTGGACCTTGGTACGGGCCGGGCCGAGGTGCAGACCGTGATCCGCCTGCCGCTGAAGCCGAGGCTGAGGCCCGATGAGGTGGAGTTCAGCGTGGCGGGGCGGATCTTCGATTTCCGCTCCGATGTGCTGGTGCCGGGGCGGGTGCTGACCGCGCCCGATCTGGTGCTGACCGCCGATCCGGCGGGGTTCAGCGTCTCGGGCGCCGGTAAGCTGGGGGCGGCGCCCTTTGACGCGACCTTCACCCAGGGCCTGACGCCGGAGGAGCGGGGCCGTTCGCGGATCGAGGGCACGGCGACCCTGTCGCAGGTGCCGCTGGATGAGTTCGGCATCGGCCTGCCGCGTGGTCTGGTTTCCGGCAGCGGGCCGGGGCGGATCGTGGTGGAGCTGGAGAAGGACCAGCCGCCGAAGCTGACACTGACCTCGGCGCTGACCGGCATCGGGTTGAGCCTGCCGGAACTGGGCTTCCGCAAGGCGGCCTCGGCCAGCGGCAGGCTGGAGGTGCAGGCGGTGCTGGGCAAGCCGGCCTCGGTGCAGCGGCTGGTGGTCGAGGGCGGCGGGTTGCAGGCCGAGGGTTCGGTCACCTTGCGCGCCGATGGCCAGCTGGATCAGGCCCGGCTCGACCGGGTGCGGCTGAACGGCTGGCTCGACGCGCCGGTGACGCTGGTCGGGCAGGGCAAGGGCATGCCGCCGGAGGTCTCGGTCACCGGGGGCTCGGTCGATCTGCGCCGGCTGTCGCTCGGGTCGGGCGGCGGCGGGGGCGGAGGCGGCGCGCCGGTGACGGTCCGGGTGCAGCTCGACCGCCTGCTGGTGACCGAGAAGATCGCCCTGACCGGGCTCGGCGGCGTCTTCGACACCAAGGGCGGCTTCCGCGGCGACTTCGCGGCGCGGGTGAATGGCGGGGCGGTGGTGCGCGGCGCGCTGGCCCCGGTGGCGCAGGGCACGGCGGTGCGCATCCTGTCGGAAGACGCAGGCGGGGTGATGGCCTCGACCGGCATCTTCCCCGACGCACGGGGCGGGAGCCTCGACCTGAACCTGCTGCCGACCGGGGCGAAGGGGCATTACAACGGCCATGCCTCGGCCAGCGACGTGCGGGTGCAGAATGCGCCGGTGCTGGCGGCGCTCTTGAGCGCCATCTCGGTGGTGGGGATCCTCGAACAGTTGAACGGCGACGGGCTGGTCTTCAACCAGGCCGAGGCCGATTTCCGCTTGACCCCGGCGGCGATCGAGATCACCCGCGGGTCCGCAGTCGGCGCCTCGCTCGGGGTGTCGGTGGCGGGGATCTATGACGTGGTGGGAAAGCGGCTGGACATGCAGGGCGTCATCTCGCCGATCTATCTGCTGAACGGCATCGGCGCGGTGCTGACCCGCCGCGGCGAGGGGGTGTTCGGCTTCAACTACAAGCTCGGCGGCAGCTCGGACCGGCCATCGGTCACGGTGAACCCGCTGTCGATCCTGACGCCGGGCATGTTCCGCGAGATTTTCCGCGCGCCGGCGCCGGTGCTGGAGGGACCATGAGACTATCCGATTTCGACTTCCACCTTCCCGAGACCCTGATCGCCACCCGACCCGCGCGGCCGCGCACATCGGCGCGGCTGCTGCTGGCGGAGGGGGATGCGATCCGCGACTTGCATGTTTCGGATCTGCTGGAGATCTTCCGCCCCGGCGACCGGCTGATCCTGAACAACACGAAAGTGATCCCGGCGCGGCTGACCGGCACCCGGACCCGCGGGGACGCCGTGGCCAAGGTGGAGATCACGCTGATGGAGCCTGCCGCCGAGGGCTGGCGCGCGCTGGCCAAGCCGTTGCGCAAGGTTCAGCCAGGTGAGATGATCCGCTTTTCCGAGGCGCTGAGCGCCACGGTGGCCGAGAAGGGCGAGACCGACCTGCGGCTGGTCTTCAACCTTGTGGGCGAGGATTTCGACGCGGCGCTGGCCGAGGCGGGGGCGATGCCGCTGCCGCCCTATATCGCCGCCAAGCGCAAGCCCGACGCGCAGGACGAGACCGACTATCAGACCGTCTTCGCCCGTCACGCCGGGGCTGTCGCCGCCCCGACCGCCTCGCTGCATTTCGACGCTCCGCTGCTGGAGGCGCTGGCGGCCAAGGGCGTGCAGTTCACCGAGGTGACGCTGCATGTCGGCGCCGGCACCTTCCTGCCGGTGAAGGTGGAGGATGTGACCACCCACCGGATGCATGCCGAATGGGGCGAGGTGACCGAGACGGCGGCCGCCGAGATGAACGCCACCAAGGCGGCGGGCGGGCGGGTGATCCCGGTCGGCACCACCGCGCTGCGGCTGATCGAGTCGGCGGCGGCGACTGGTGCGGTTGAACCCTGGCGGGGGACGACCGATATCTTCATCTATCCCGGTTACCGTTTCCGGGTGACCGACGCGCTGATGACAAATTTCCACCTGCCTAAGTCCACGCTGCTGATGCTGGTCTCGGCCCTGATGGGGCAGGAGCGGATCGAGCGGATCTACCGTCATGCGGTTGATACCGAATACCGTTTCTTCTCCTACGGCGACGCCTCGCTGCTGATCCCCTAGGCGCGCCCGCCCGTCCAACCGTCGCCTTTGCGCCCTCCCGGGCGGGAGGCCGCTGCTACTGTGCCCGAAACCCCCCGGAGTTCGTCGATGTTCAAGGTTCTCGCTTCCACCTGGCCGCTGTTGCTGGGCGTCATGCTGCTGATGGTCGGAAACGGCATTCAGGGCTCGCTGCTGGGCATCCGCGGCGGGATCGAGGGATTCAGCACCTTCCAGCTGTCGATGGTGATGTCGGCCTATTTCCTCGGCTTCCTCTTCGGCTCGCGCGTGACGCCCGAGATGATCCGCCGCGTCGGCCATGTGCGGGTCTTCGCGGCGCTCGGCTCGCTGATCTCGGCGGTGCTGGTGGTCTATCCGGTGCTGCCGGAGTGGACGGTCTGGGCGGGGATGCGGGTGCTGGTCGGCTTCTGCTTCTCGGGGGTCTACATCACCGCCGAGAGCTGGCTGAACAACAGCTCCACCAACGAGACCCGCGGGCAGGCGCTGTCGCTCTACATGATCGTGCAGATGATCGGCATCATCGGCTCGCAGGCGCTCCTGAACGTGGCGGAGCCCTCGGGCTTCACGCTCTTCGTCATCCCCTCGGTGCTGGTCTCCTTGGCCTTCATGCCGATCCTGCTGACCACCACCACAGCGCCGGTCTTCGACACGACGAAGCCCTTGTCCTTCAAGGAGCTGTTCGAGATCTCGCCGCTCGGCGTCATCGGCATGCTGCTGACGGGGGGCATCTTTTCGGCGATGTTCGGCATGGCCTCGGTCTGGGGCACGCTGGAAGGGCTGAGCGTGCGCGACATCTCGATCTTCATCGGGACGATGTATGTTGGCGGTCTGGTGCTGCAATATCCGATCGGCTGGTTCTCGGACCGCATGGACCGACGCAAGCTGGTGCTGGGGCTGGCGGTGGTCGGCGGCGCGGTGATGGCGGTGGCGGTGCTTTTCACCCCGCCGTTCTGGGGGCTTCTGATCGTGTCGCTGCTGCTGGGCGGCATCACCAACCCGCTCTATTCGCTGCTGATCGCCCATACCAACGACTTCCTCAGCAAGGAGTCGATGGCGGGCGCCTCGGCCGGTCTGATCTTCATGAACGGGCTGGGCGCGATCTTCGGGCCGCTGGTCACCGGCTGGATCATGGAGCAGGTCGGGCCGGACGGGTTCTTCCTGTTCATCGGCATCCTCTTCGGGGTGCTGGCGACCTACGCCGCCTGGCGGATGACGCAGCGCGCCGCGCCCGCCGTGGCCGATACCGGGGCCTTCGCCACGCTGGCGCCCACCGCCTCGGCTCTGGCGGTCGGCACCATGATGGAGCAGGGGCAGGAGGGCGTCGACACCTCGGGCCGCTGATGTTGCAGCCTGCCGCCGGACCTGTCAGGTTCGGAAGGCACACATGCAGGAGACTGAAATGGCGGACGATCCGGAAGGCGTGCTGGACTACTGGCTGGGCGAGGTTGGCCCCGAAGGCTGGTATGTCGGCTCCGAGGAGCTGGACGACGAGATCCGCGACCGCTTCGGCGACCTGTGGCAGGCGGCGCGCGAGGGCGGGCTGGACCATTGGTGCGAGGGGACGGTGGGCAGCCTCGCCTTCCTGATCCTCACCGACCAGTTCGCGCGCAACATGTTCCGTGGCCGGGCCGAGGCCTTCGCCACCGACCCGCAGGCGCGTGACTGCGCCCGCAGGGCGTTGGAGGAGGGTTGGGACATGCAGGCCCCGGAACCGGAGCGGCAGTTCTTCTACATGCCCTTCGAGCATTCCGAGGACATGGCCGACCAGGAGCTGTCGGTGGAGTTGTTCTCCACCCGCATGCCCGAGACCGGGGCGGAGAACCTGCTGCATGCCAAGGCCCATGCCGAGATCATCCGCCGCTACGGCCGCTTCCCGTTCCGCAACGCCGCGCTGGGCCGGGAGAACACGCCGGAGGAGGAGGAGTTCATGCAGGCCGGGGCTTACGGCGCGATGGTGAAGGCGATGTCGGCCTGAGCCATGCAGGGGCTGCATGGCCCCCCGGCTTGGGCTTCGTTGCGCGGCTTCCAAATATGGTTTAAGGCCAAACTACTTTTTCCAGGAGATGACGATGGCTGCCAAGAGCTTTGACATGATCGTGGCCGGGTCCGGTCCGGGGGGCTATGTCGCCGCGATCCGGGCGGCGCAGCTCGGGCTGAACGTCGCCATCGTGGAGCGGGAAAACCTCGGCGGCATCTGCCTGAACTGGGGCTGCATCCCGACCAAGGCGCTCTTGCGCTCGGCCGAGGTGTTCCACCTGATGCACCGCGCCAAGGAATTCGGCCTGAAGGCCGACGGCATCGGCTATGACCTCGACGCCGTGGTCGCCCGCTCGCGCGGGGTGGCCAAGCAGCTGTCGGGCGGCATCGGCCATCTGATGAAGAAGAACAAGATCACCGTGGTGATGGGGACGGCGACGCTGCCCGCCAAGGGCCGGGTGCAGGTGAAGACCGACAAGGGCACCGAGGAGCTGGAGGCCAAGACCATCATCCTCGCCACCGGCGCGCGGGCGCGCGAGCTGCCGGGGCTGGAGGCCGATGGCGATCTGGTCTGGACCTACCGCCACGCGCTGCAGCCGAAGCGCATGCCGAAGAAGCTTCTTGTGATCGGCTCGGGCGCCATCGGCATCGAATTCGCCAGCTTCTTCAACACGCTGGGCGCCGATACCACCGTGGTCGAGGTGATGGACCGCGTGCTGCCGGTGGAGGATGCCGAGGTTTCGGCCTTCGCGAAGAAGGCTTTCGTGAAGCAGGGCATGAAGATCCTCGAGAAATCCACCGTCAAGAAGCTCGACCGCTCGCCGGGCAAGGTCACCGCGCATATCGAGGCGGGCGGCAAGACCGAGACGATGGAGTTCGACACTGTGATCTCTGCCGTCGGCATCGTCGGCAATGTCGAGGGGCTGGGGCTCGAGGCATTGGGCGTGAAGATCGACCGGACCCATGTGGTAACGGACGAGTTCTGCCGCACCGGGGTCGAGGGGCTCTATGCCATCGGCGACATCGCCGGCGCGCCCTGGCTGGCGCACAAGGCCAGCCACGAGGGCGTGATGGTGGCCGAACTGGTCGCGGGCGGCCATCCGCATCCGATCAAGCCGGGCTCGATCGCCGGCTGCACCTATTGCCATCCGCAGGTGGCCTCGGTCGGCATGACCGAAGCCAAGGCCAAGGAGGCGGGCTTCGAGGTGAAGGTGGGGCGTTTCCCCTTCATCGGCAACGGCAAGGCGATCGCCCTGGGCGAGGCCGAGGGCTTCATCAAGACGGTGTTCGACGCCAAGACCGGCGAGCTGCTGGGCGCCCATATGATCGGCGCGGAAGTGACCGAGCTGATCCAGGGCTATGTCATCGGCCGCACGCTGGAGACGACGGAGGCCGAGCTGATGGAGACGGTCTTCCCGCATCCGACGCTGTCCGAGATGATGCACGAATCCGTGCTCGACGCCTACGGCCGCGCGCTGCATTTCTGAGGCTGGCCCCCGCGGCGGGGTTGGGCTAACCCTGCGGGCATGACCCGTTCCGCGCCTCCGATGCTGCTGGTTCTGGCGCTCTGGGGCGCCGGGCTCGGCTCTGCGGCGCAATTCGCCAAGCTGGGCGTGATCTTCGACCAGATCGCGCTGGCCTATCCGGGCCGGAGCGAGGTGGCGCTGGGGCTGACCGTCTCCATCGTCGGCTTCGTCGGGCTTGTCTTCGGCACCACGGCGGGGCTTCTGGTGCAGCGGCTGGGCTATCGGCGGGTGCTGGTCGCGGCGCTTTCGCTGGGGGCCGCGCTCTCCGCGCTGCAGGCGCTGCTGCCGCCCCTGCCGGTGATGCTGGCGCTGCGGCTGGCGGAGGGGGCGTCGCATCTCGCCATCGTCGTCGCCGCGCCGGTGCTGATCGCCCAGCTTGCGCCGCTGCGCTTGCAGGGGCTGGCGATGACGCTGTGGAGCAGCTTCTTCGCCGTCTCCTTCGCCATCACCGCCACGCTGGGACGGCCGCTGGTCGAGGCGCAGGGCATCCCGGCGCTGTTCCTCGCCCATGCCGCTTACATGGCCGGGTTCGCCCTGCTGCTGTGGCGGCTGCTGCCGCCGGACATCCGCGGCCCGGCGGTGCCGCTGTCGCCCGGGCGGCTGCTGCGCCAGCACGGCGAGATCTATGCCTCGCCGCGGGTCGCGGCGCCGGCCATCGGCTTCTTCTGCTATACACTGGTCTATGTCGCGCTCTTGACCCTGCTGCCGACGCTGGCCGGGCCATGGCAGCTGCTGCTGGCCTCGGCCATGCCGCTGACAAGCATCGCCGTCTCGCTGACGCTGGGGGTCTGGCTACTGGGCCGCCTGCCGGCGATCCGGATCGTGCAGTTCGGCTTCGCCGCCACCATGCTCGCCGCCGGGCTGATCTGGCTGGAGCGCGGCGCGCCGCTGCCTTTGGCGGCAGCCAGCCTGATCCTCGCCGCGGCGCTGGGGCTGGTGCAGGGGGCGAGCTTTGCCGCCATCCCGCAGCTGAACCCCGACCTTGAGGGCCGCAGCCGGGCCGCCGGGGCGGTGGCGCAGCTGGGCAATCTCGGCACCACCAGCGGCACGCCGCTGCTGGCCGCGCTGATCGCCTGGCAGGGGATCGGCGGGCTGGTGCTGTTCTGCCTGCTGCCGGCGGCGGCGGGGATCGGCCTGCATCAGTGGCTTTCCGCCCGCCGCAGGGCGACCGGCTGAACTATTTCCGCAAAGCCGCATTGCGTTCTTATAATGTTCACGTTTTCGGGTTGGAGACTCAGCCCGCTTCACCTATCTCTGGTGCTTCAGACAGCAGGGACGTGGGCATGGCCGAACAGAAGTTCATCTCGGTGCGCGGGGCGCGCGAGCATAACCTCAAGGGCATCGACGTGGACATTCCGCGCGACCAGCTTGTGGTGATCACCGGCCTGTCGGGGTCGGGCAAGTCGAGCCTCGCCTTCGACACGATCTATGCCGAAGGCCAGCGCCGCTATGTGGAAAGCCTGAGCGCCTATGCGCGGCAGTTCCTCGACATGATGGGCAAGCCCGATGTGGATCATATCTCGGGCCTCTCGCCCGCGATCTCCATCGAGCAGAAGACCACCTCGAAGAACCCGCGCTCCACCGTCGGCACGGTGACCGAGATCTACGACTACATGCGTCTCCTCTGGGCGCGGGTCGGCACGCCCTATTCCCCCGCCACCGGCCTGCCGATCACCGCGCAGCAGGTGCAGGACATGGTCGATGCGGTCATGGCCATGCCGGAGGGCACGCGCGCCTATCTGCTGGCGCCGATCGTCCGCGACCGGAAGGGCGAGTACAAGAAGGAGTTCATGGAGCTCCGCAAGCAGGGCTTCCAGCGGGTCAAGGTGAACGGCGCCTTCCACGAGCTGGAGGACGCCCCGGTGCTGGACAAGAAGTTCCGCCATGACATCGACGTGGTGGTCGACCGCATCGTGGTGCGCGACGGCATCCAGACCCGGCTGGCGGATTCGTTCCGCACCGCGCTGAATCTAGCGGACGGCATCGCCGTGCTGGAGACGGCGCCGGCTGAGGGCGAGGGCGACCCGGTGCGCACCACCTTCTCCGAGAAATTCGCCTGTCCCGTCTCGGGCTTCACCATCCCCGAGATCGAGCCACGGCTGTTCTCGTTCAACGCGCCCTTCGGCGCCTGCCCGGTCTGCGACGGTCTGGGGATGGAGCTGTTCTTCGACGAGCGGCTGGTGGTGCCTGACCAAGGGCTGACGCTGGCGCAGGGGGCGCTGGCGCCTTGGGCCAAATCGAAGTCGCCCTATTTCATGCAGACCATCGACGCGCTGGCCAAGCATTACGGCTTCGACAAGAAGAAGAAATGGAAGGACCTGCCCGAGAAGGTGCATCAGGTCTTCCTGCGCGGCTCGGGCGAGGAGGAGATCAGCTTCCGCTATGACGAGGGCGGGCGGATCTATCAGGTCAGCCGCGTCTTCGAAGGCGTGATCCCCAACATGGAGCGGCGCTACAAGGAGACGGATTCGGCCTGGGTGCGCGAGGAATTCGAGCGCTACCAGAACAACCGCCCCTGCGGCGCCTGCCACGGCTACCGGCTGAAGCCCGAGGCGCTCGCGGTGAAGATCGGCGGCATCCACATCGGCCAGGTGGTGCAGATGTCGATCAAGGAGGCCTTCGCCTGGGTCGGCACGGTGCCCGATGCGCTGACCAACCAGAAGAACGAGATCGCCCGGGCGATCCTGAAGGAGATCCGCGAGCGGCTTGGCTTCCTCGTCAACGTCGGGCTCGACTACCTGTCGCTCAGCCGCGCGGCGGGCACGCTGTCGGGCGGCGAGAGCCAGCGCATCCGTCTGGCGAGCCAGATCGGCTCGGGGCTGACCGGGGTGCTCTATGTGCTCGACGAACCCTCGATCGGGCTGCACCAGCGCGACAACGACCGGCTGCTGACCACGCTGAAGAACCTGCGCGATCAGGGCAATTCGGTGCTGGTGGTGGAACATGACGAGGATGCGATCCGCGAGGCGGATTATGTCTTCGACATCGGCCCCGGCGCCGGGGTGCATGGCGGGCAGGTGGTGGCGCATGGCACCCCCGCCGAGATCGCCGCCGATCCGGCCAGCCTCACCGGGCAGTATCTGTCCGGCGCGCGCAGCATTCCCGTCGCCGCGACCCGGCGGACGGGCAGCGGCAAGAAGCTGACGGTGGTGAAGGCCTCGGGCAACAACCTGCATGACGTGACGGTGGATTTCCCGCTGGGCAAATTCGTCTGCGTCACCGGGGTCTCGGGCGGCGGCAAGTCGACGCTGACCATCGAGACGCTCTACAAGACCGCCGCCACCCGGCTGAACGGCGCGCGCGAGACCCCCGCGCCCTGCGAGACGATCCGCGGCTTCGAGCATCTGGACAAGGTGATCGACATCGACCAGCGCCCGATCGGCCGCACCCCGCGCTCGAACCCGGCGACCTATACCGGCGCCTTCACCCCGATCCGCGACTGGTTTGCGGGCCTTCCCGAGGCCAAGGCGCGCGGCTACCAGCCCGGGCGTTTCAGCTTCAACGTGAAGGGCGGGCGTTGCGAGGCCTGTCAGGGCGATGGCGTCATCAAGATCGAGATGCACTTCCTGCCCGACGTCTATGTCACCTGCGAGACCTGCAAGGGCGCGCGCTACAACCGCGAGACGCTGGAGGTGAAGTTCAAGGACAAGAGCATCGCCGACGTGCTCGACATGACGGTGGAGGATGCGCAGGCCTTCTTCCAGGCGGTGCCCTCGATCCGCGAGAAGATGGACGCGCTGGTGCGGGTCGGCCTCGGCTATGTGAAGGTCGGTCAGCAGGCGACGACGCTGTCGGGCGGCGAGGCGCAGCGGGTGAAGCTGTCGAAGGAGCTCGCGCGGCGGGCGACCGGGCGCACGCTCTACATTCTCGACGAGCCGACCACCGGTCTGCATTTCGAGGATGTGAAGAAGCTCCTGGAGGTGCTGCACGAGCTGGTCGAGCAGGGCAACACCGTGGTGGTGATCGAGCACAACCTCGACGTGGTGAAGACCGCCGACTGGATCATCGACATCGGCCCCGAGGGCGGCGATGGCGGCGGGATCATCGTCGCCGAGGGCACGCCGGAGGATGTGGCCAAGGTGGAGGCCTCGCACACCGGGCGCTATCTGGCGCCGATGCTGAAGCCGCGCCGGCTGGCCGCGGAGTAGGAGCGCCGCTTGGGGGCATCGAGCCCCCGCGCGCCGCTGCTGCCGCGGGTGTAATCGGCGAGGGGGGCGCTGCCGGAGGCGGGGGAGCCTCCGGCGGGGATATTTAGGGACAGAAAATGGGGGGCTGTGGCTTCCGGTTTGCTCTGTTGCCGGGTACGCTCTCGCGTCGATGTCGAGGTGCGCAGGTTGGCTGCGGAGCAGGAGCGGTGCCTTGGGGAATCGGGCGCCCGCGCGCCGCTGCTGCCTCGGGCGGGATCGGCTGCGGGGCGCCGCCGGAGGCGGGGGAGCCTCCGGCGGGGATATTTAGGGACAGAAAATGGGAGGCCGCAGGCCTTCCCGGCTCAGTGTTTCAGGGGGCAGGTGCTGATGCCGAAGATCGTGTAGAGCGGGCAGCTGGACAGCAGGCCGGTGGCCAGCGGCACGATGCCGATCAGGAAGACCCAGTGCAGGCTGTGGCCCGGCAGCAGGAAGAAGGCGGCGAGCAGCGCCAGGCCGATCACGATGCGCAGGATGCGGTCGATGCCGCCGACATTGGTTTTCAGCATGATGTCACCTTTTGATGAGGACGCCCGGAAGCCGGGGCATGGCGACATCCTGCGCCGCGGCGCGCGCGGCGTCTGTGACCTCGTCACGTTCGGGCTCAGCCTTCGGTTGCTGCGGCGATCCGGCGCAGGGCGGCGGGGTCGAGCAGGGTGACCCGGCCGCGGTCGGTGCGCACCCAGCCGCGCCGGGCGAAATGGTCGAGCCGGCGCGAGATCACCTCGCGGGCGCTGCCGATGCGGGTGGCGAGGTCGGATTGAGTGGTGTTCACCTGATCGTCGCGGGCCAGCGCCAGCAGCGCGCCGGCGAGGCGGCTTTCGACCCGCTGGAAGGCGACGCGCTCCAAGAGCAGCATCATGTCCTGCATCCTGGTGGCGAAGGCGGTGAAGACGAAGGCGCGGAACGGGGCGCTGTCGTCCATCAGCGTGAGGAACAGCGGTTTCGGGATCACCACGACGTGGCAGTCGGTGGCGGTGATCGCCTCGCCGGTGTAATCCTCGCCGCCCATCAGCCCGAGCGTGGTCTGCACGCAGCTCTGGCCGGGCTCGACCGCGTAGAGCAGGATCTCGCGCCCGGTGGCGCCGGTGAGGAAGACCTCGACCCGGCCCTCCAGCACCACGACGAAGCCCTGCGCCGCGTCGCCGGGGTGGAACATCAGCGTGCCCTTGGGCAGCCGCAGCGGCAGCAGCGCGTCGAGCCGGGCGCGGGCCTCGGCGGCGAGGGCGGCAAAGCCGGTTGTTGCGGTCCAGCCCATGGCGGCTCCTGTGGCGACGCATCCTGCGTCCGCCAGGAAGCCGCCGCGGTCAAGCCCGAAAGCGGAACGCGGGGGGCGGCACTTGGCCGCCCCCCGGCAGGATCAATCCATCGCCTTGAAGTTGAAGGCCGAGCCTTCCTTGATGCCCGAGGGCCAGCGCGTGGTGATGGTCTTGGTGCGGGTGTAGAAGCGGAAGGCGTCGGGGCCGTGCTGGTTCAGGTCGCCGAAGCCGGATTTCTTCCAGCCGCCGAAGGTGTGATAGGCCAGCGGCACCGGGATCGGCACGTTGATGCCGACCATGCCGATGTTCACCCGGTTGGCGAAGTCGCGGGCGGCATCGCCGTCGCGGGTGAAGATCGCCGTGCCGTTGCCGTATTCATGGTCCATCGCCAGACCCAGCGCTTCCTCGTAGGAGGCGGCGCGCACGGTGGAGAGCACCGGCCCGAAGATCTCCTTCTTGTAGATGTCCATGTCGGGGGTGACATGGTCGAAGAGATGCGGGCCGACGAAGAAGCCGTCCTCGTAGCCCTGCAGCGCGAAGTTGCGGCCATCGACCACCAGCTTCGCGCCCTGATCGACGCCCGACTGCACCAGCTTGAGGATGTTCTGCTTGGCGGCGGCGGTGACGACCGGGCCGTAATCGACATCGTTGCCGGCGGTATAGGGGCCGACCTTCAGCTTTTCGATGCGCGGGATCAGCCTTTCGATCAGCGCGTCGGCGGTGGCGTCCCCCACGGGGACCGCGACCGAGATCGCCATGCAGCGTTCACCCGCGGCGCCGTAGCCCGCGCCGACCAGCGCATCGGCGGCCAGATCGAGATCGGCATCCGGCATGATGATCATGTGGTTCTTGGCGCCGCCGAAGCACTGCACCCGTTTGCCGTTGGCGCAGCCGCGGGTGTAGATGTATTCGGCGATCGGGGTGGAACCGACGAAGCCCACCGCGGCGATGGTCGGGTTGTCGAGGATCGCGTCGACCGATTCCTTGTCGCCGTTCACCACCTGCAGGACGCCGTCGGGCAGGCCCGCCTCCTTGCAGAGCTCGGCCAGCATCAGGGGCACCGAGGGATCGCGCTCGGAGGGCTTGAGGATGAAGGCGTTGCCGCAGGCCAGCGCCGGGCCCATCTTCCACAGCGGGATCATCGCCGGGAAGTTGAAGGGGGTGATGCCCGCCGCCACGCCGACCGGCTGGCGCATGGAATACATGTCGATGCCGGGGCCGGCGGAGTCGGTGAACTCGCCCTTCAGCATCTGCGCCGCGCCGATGCAATATTCGATCACTTCCAGCCCGCGCTGGATGTCGCCCTTGGCGTCGGGGATGGTCTTGCCATGCTCGCGGCTCAGCGCCTCGGCCAGCTTCTCCATGTCGCGGTTGATCAGGTTGACCAGCGCCATCATCACCCGGCCACGCTTCTGCGGGTTGGTGGCGGCCCATTTCGGCTGGGCGGCGGCGGCGGCCTCGACCGCGGCGTCAAGCTCGGCCTTGGAGGCGAGCGGCACGCGGGCCTGCACCTCGCCGGTGGCGGGGTTGAAGACATCGGCGAAGCGGCCCGAGGTGCCCTTCACGTGCTTGCCGTTGATCCAGTGGCTCAGTTCCTGCATGGAATCCTCCCGATTTGCTGGCCAGACCTTAGCCTTGCAATTTTGCCGGATAAAGCGGCAAGGTTTCAAAAGCGTTTTGCAGTTTTGCAAGGGTGGGGCATGGACTGGGACGATCTGCGGGTGTTTTTGGCGGTGGCGCGCAGCGAGAGCCTGTCGGGCGCGGGCAAGGTGCTGCGGCTCGATCCGGCGACGGTGGGCCGGCGGGTGGCACGGCTGGAGGAGGCGCTGACGGCGCGGCTCTTCGCGAAGAGCCCGCAGGGCTATGCGCTGACCGAGCAGGGCCAGCGGATGCTGGCCCATGCCGAGCGGGCCGAGCAGGCGATGCTGGAGGCGCTGGAGGAGGTGCAGGGCGCCTCGGGGCTCACCGGGCAGATCCGGATCGGCGCGCCGGACGGCTGCGCCAACTACCTGCTGCCGCAGGTCGTCACTCGGATCTGCGAGGAAAACCCGGGGCTGGAGGTTCAGATCGTTGCCCTGCCACGGGTCTTCAACCTGTCGAAGCGCGAGGCCGACATGGCGATCGGCGTCTCGCGCCCCGAGGCGGGGCGGCTGACGGTGCAGAAGCTGACCGACTACAAGCTGCATCTGGCGGCCAGCCGCGCCTACCTGGAGCGGGCAGGGGCGCCGCAGAGCCTCGAGGATCTGAAGGCGCACCGGATCGTCGGATATATCCCCGACATGATCTTCGACAAGGAGCTGGACTATCTGACCGAGATCGGGGCAGGGGCGGCGCCTCTGGCCTCGAACTCGGTCTCGGTGCAGCTGAACTGGCTCCGGACCGGCGGCGGCATCGGCATCGTGCATGACTTCGCCATCCCTTCGGCGCCGGAGCTGGTGAAGATCCTGCCCGAGGTGGTCAGCCTGACCCGGGCCTTCTGGCTGATCCGCCATGCCGACGACCGGCGGGTGGAACGGATGAACCGCTTCGCCGACGCGCTGGCGAGCGGCATCCGGCGCGAGCTCATACGTTTGGAAGGCATGACTTGAGAAGATTCTGCACTAAGCTGATTTTCAGGCGGAGACTTTCTGGGAGGAAATGATGATCGTCCAACAGATCCTGAAACTGAAATCGGATGACGGGGTGGTGACGGTCCGGCCCGACGCCACCATCGCCAGCGCGGTCGAGGTGCTGTCGTCGCGGCGGATCGGCGCGGTGGTGGTCTCGACCGACGGCAAGCAGGTCGCCGGCATGCTGTCGGAGCGCGACATCGTGCGCGAGCTCGGCCGCCGCGGCCCGGGCTGCCTGAGCGACCGGGTCGACGCGATCATGACGGCGAATGTCATCAGCTGCGCCTGCTCGGACCGGGCGGTCGAGGTGCTGCAGACCATGACCGACGGCCGCTTCCGCCACATGCCGGTGATGGAGGCCGATCAGATGGTCGGGTTGATCTCGATCGGCGACGTGGTGAAGGCGCGGCTCTCCGAGTTGTCGATGCAGAAGGATGCGCTGGAGGGCATGATCAAGGGATTTTAGCCGCAGCTTTTCCGGTTGCATCCCGGTGCACAGTATTGTTGCGTTCCCGGGACGCAAAAGGGGGGCATCCATGCGCATCGGACTCTATCCCGGCACCTTCGATCCGGTGACGCTCGGCCATGTCGACATCATCCAGCGCGCGCTGGCGCTGGTGGACCGCCTGGTGATCGGCGTGGCGATCAACCGAGACAAGGGACCGCTGTTCAGCCTGGAGGAGCGGGTCTCGATGGTCGAGGCCGAATGCGCCGGCATCGTCGCGCGCTGCGGCGGCGAGATCGTGGTGCATCCTTTCGAGAACCTGCTGATCGACTGCGCCCGCGACGTGGGGGCCACGGTCATCGTCCGCGGGCTGCGGGCGGTGGCGGATTTCGAATATGAATTCCAGATGGTCGGCATGAACCGCGCGCTCGATGCCAGCATCGAGACCGTCTTCATGATG
This sequence comes from Cereibacter changlensis JA139, assembly GCF_003034985.1. Lineage (GTDB taxonomy): Bacteria > Pseudomonadota > Alphaproteobacteria > Rhodobacterales > Rhodobacteraceae > Cereibacter > Cereibacter changlensis. Next base: position 32,893 of record NZ_PZKG01000004.1, on the reverse strand, counting down.
GCCGATGCCCGCCGGCAGGCCATCGCGTCGAAGCTGGTGAAGGAGATTGCCCGGCTGGGCGGCGACGTTTCGCAATTCGTCACCCCGCCGGTGCAGGCGGCGCTGGAGGCGCGCTATCCGCGCGGCTGAGCCTCAGCCCCAGATGGCGCGGCGGGCGGTCTCGTCGATGTCGTAGATGTCGTTGTCGAGCCTGGTGTCGAGCGGTAGGCGGGCCAGCTCGGCGCGGGTCCGGCGGTAGCGGGCCTGCTTGCGGGCGGCGTCGAGCAGCGTGCTGATGAGGGTCGTCATGGTGGTATCCTTTACTGTCGTCTCACTCGTCCTCCTCCGGCCCCGATATAGCCGCTCTCCGTAACGTCAACCACTTGCGTCTGCACCGTGGCGCCATGCGCCCCCAGCATGACGAAAACGGGCCGACGCTGGAAAAAGCGTCGGCCCGTCCGGTTTTTCGGCAGTCTTGGATCAGTCGTTGATCAGATCAGCTTGCCCATCGCCACGGCGGTGTCGGCCATGCGGTTGGAGAAGCCCCACTCGTTGTCGTACCAGGACAGGATGCGGACCATGTTGCCGTCCATGACCTTGGTCTGGTCCATGTGGAAGATCGACGAATGCGGGTCGTGGTTGAAGTCGGACGACACGTTCGGCACGTCGGTATAGCCGAGGATGCCCTTCAGGCGGCCATCGGCGGCTTCGCGGATCGCGTTGTTGATCTCATCCACCGAGGTCGCCCGCGAGGCTTCGAACACCAGATCGACGACCGATACGTTCGGCGTCGGCACGCGGATCGCCACGCCATCGAGCTTGCCCTTCAGTTCCGGCAGCACCAGACCCACGGCCTTGGCGGCGCCGGTCGAGGTCGGGATCATCGACAGCGCCGCGGCGCGGCCGCGGTAGAGATCCTTGTGCATCGTGTCCAGCGTCGGCTGGTCGCCGGTGTAGCTGTGGATCGTGGTCATGAAGCCCTTGGTGATCCCGATCGCCTGATGCAGCACCTGCGCCACCGGCGAGAGGCAGTTCGTCGTGCAGGAGGCGTTGGAGACGATCAGGTCGTCCTTGGTCAGCGTGTCATGGTTCACGCCATAGACGATGGTCTTGTCCGCGCCGGTCGAGGGCGCCGAGACCAGCACGCGCGAGGCGCCGTTCTCGAGGTGGATCTTGGCCTTCTCCTTGTCGGTGAAGATGCCGGTGCATTCCAGCACGATGTCGATATGGCCCCAGGGCAGTTCGGCGGGGTTGCGGATCGCCGTGACCTCGATCGGGCCGCGGCCCGCGTCGATGGTGGTCGCGGTGGTGGTCACGGTGCCGGGGAAGCGGCCGTGCACGGAATCGAAACGCAGGAGATGGGCGTTGGTCTCGACCGGCCCGAGGTCGTTGATCGCCACCACCTCGATATCGGTGCGGCCGGACTCGATGATGGCGCGCAGCACGTTGCGCCCGATACGGCCAAAGCCGTTGATTGCCACTTTTACGGTCATAGAGTTCTCCCAATGATGCCGGATCGCCGCGACTCGCGCGACTCCGGTAAGCGCTACAGGCTAACCTCCTCAGAAATGCGATAAATTCAACCCTTAGACTGGAGGTTTCAGCGCCAGACCGCCAGATATTCGACAAGCTGCGACAGTTTGCGCGATAGGAACAGGGTCCCGCCCCCATGCAACAGCCCGAGGTCGGCCGCCAGAAGCCCGAGGATCAGCAGGGCGAGGGTCAGGGCAAGCCGGTCGGTCATGCGGTTCTCCATGCGCTGGCGCCGAGGCTAGGGCAGGGGCGGGGCGCCGGGAAACGCGACACAAGCGCCACGGCTGCAGGGGGCAGCGCGTGCCGGCGAAGGGTGCGCGGAACGCGGGGCTTGCCGTCCGCATTGTGCCCTGCCAAGACAGCTCCGATTGGCCCCACCGCCGGCTCTCCGGCTCCCAACCCGAAGGAAACCGGATGAGCGGATTGCTTGCCCTGCTGGATGACGTGGCCGCGATCGCCAAGGTGGCGGCGGCCTCGGTGGACGACGTGATCGGGCAGGCGGCCAAGGCCGGGGCCAAGGCGGCGGGCGCGGTGATCGACGACGCCGCGGTGACGCCGAAATACGTGCATGGCTTCGAGGCCAAGCGCGAGCTGCCGATCGTCTGGCGCATCGCCAAGGGCTCGCTGAAGAACAAGCTGCTGATCCTTCTGCCGGCCGGTCTGGCGCTGTCGGCCTTCGCGCCCTGGGTGATCTCGCCGCTGCTGATGCTCGGCGGGGCATACCTCTGCTTCGAGGGGGCGGAGAAGGTGGTGCACCGGTTCTTCCCCGGCAGCCATGCCGACGAGCAGCACCAGGTCGGCGACCCGCTGCATCTGGAGGAGCAGAAGGTCGCCGGGGCGATCAAGACCGATTTCATCCTCTCCGCCGAGATCATGACCATCGCGCTTGCCGCTATACCGGTCGGCAGCTTCGTGATGGAGGCGGCGACGCTGGCGGTGGTCGGGGTCGGCATCACCATCCTCGTCTACGGCGGCGTGGCGCTGATCGTGAAGGCCGATGACGTGGGGCTGCACATGAGCCTGAACGGCCGGCTCGGTCTGACCCGCGCGCTGGGGCGCGGCATCGTCAAGGGCATGCCGGGGTTCCTCGCGGCGCTGAGCACGGTGGGCACCATGGCGATGCTCTGGGTCGGCGGCTCCATCGTGATCCACGGGATGGAGGAACTGGGCTTCGGCTGGCTCGGCCACCACATCCACGACTGGGCGGCGGCGGTGGCGGCTCTGGTCCCGCAGGCCCCGGGGGCGGTGCAATGGACGGCGAAGGCGGCGATGGACGGCGTCTTCGGTCTGGCGTTGGGAACGGCGCTGATCCCCTTCGCCACCTATGTCGTGGCACCGCTCATGGGGCTTTTCCGCCGCGGCGACAAAGGAACCGGCGACGCGCACCGGGGTTGACCCGGCAGCAAGTCACGAGGAGCTGCCGATGAACCGCGAAGAATTCGACGCCTGGGACAAGCGGGTGGAGCAACGGGCCGAACTGCTCTGGCAGGAGGCCGGCTCGCCCGAAGGCGGCTTCATCCCCTATCTCGACCAGGCGCGCGAGCTGCTGGCGATCGAGGAGAACCCGCATTCCAGCACCCATCCGATCGACGAGCACCTGCCGGACGGCGAGTCGCTGCTGGCGGTGGAGAACCAGGGCGAGTTTCCCACCACCACCGACCAGGGCGAGGAGCAGGCCTATCCCAAGCGGGAAGACCGGCCGAAGTGGGACTGAGGCTGCCTCAGGCGGCCAGCACCACCCGGTTGCGCCCCTTGGCCTTGGCCTCGTAGAGCGCGGCGTCGGCCGCGCGCAGCAGCGCTTCGGCCGAGCGCACCGGCGGGTGCAGCGCCAAGCCGAAGCTGCAGGTGATCTCCGCCTCCGGCAGGTGGGTCAGCGCCGCCACGGCCCGGCGCAGCCGCTCGGCCATGGCCAGCGCCTCCGCCTCGCCGGAATCGTCGAGCAGGATGGCGAACTCCTCGCCGCCGTAGCGGAAGGCCGCGCCGCTGTCGCGCGCCTCGCTCTGCAGGGTCAGCGCCAGGCTGCGCAGCACGGCGTCGCCGATCACATGGCCATGCCGGTCATTGATCTGCTTGAAAAAATCCACATCCGCCAGCAGCAGTGCAAAGCGGTGCGGGCCCGGGGCGCCCAGCCGGCCCGCCAGGGCGCGGTCGAACTCGTGCCGGTTCAGCAATCCGGTCAGGCTGTCGCGCCTTCCATATTCGCCCAGCCGCTCCTGCTGTTCCAGGATGGTGCGGGTCATGCTGTTGAAGGCATCGGCCACCGCGGCCAGTTCCGGCGGCACGGTGACGCGCACGGGCCTGCTGTGCCGCCCCTCGGCGAAGCGTTTCGCCCCCGCCACCAGCTCGTCGGCGCTGAGCACGATGGCCCGGTTCACGATGAAGCCGCCCAGCCCCATCATGCCGATCGACAAAACCAGCGCGGCGAGCGCGCCGTATTCGATGACGCGGAAGGCGCGTAGCGTCTCGGCGTGGTTGGCTTCGTTGATGAGCCGGACGTCCCTGAGCAGTTCTTCGAGTTTCAGGGCCGCGGCGGGCAGCTGGCGCTCCACCTCCAGCACCTGGCCGAGATCGCCGATGGCGTCGGCGAGATCGGGCCGCTCCCGGTCCAGCAGGGCTTGGGCCGTGGCGGCGACGAGGGCCCATTCCGCCCGCGCCGCCCGCACCGGGACGGCCAGCACCGGCTGGTCGGCGACCGCCCGTTCCATGCGGTCGAACTGCGTCTCCACATGGTCGCGGGCGGTGGAGAAGCGCTTGGCCTGGGCCGGGTCGCCGGTCAGCACATAGGCGTTCACGGCCTCTGATACGAGCCAGTAGTCGCCCTGGATCCGCTGAAGGCTGATCAGCATGTCCTGCTGCGTCGACAGCACCTCGCGGAACGGCTGCACGATGGTCCGGTGATAGACGATATAGCCGGAGACCGCGCTGGCCATCAGCGGCAGCCCGGCGAAGATCATGGCGATGATGATCCAGCTGCGGAGCGACTGGCGATACAGGAACTGGATGGCTTTCGTCATGCGGTCGGTCTCCCCCCCGAAACTGGGGCCTCCTAGCGCATCGGGGTGCGCCCGGATAGCCGGCGACGCCCTGCGACCATGCAATTCTCCGTGCAGGGCGCTGGATCTGCCGCAAGGTCGCCCGCAAGCCGGCGGCCCCGCGGTTGAGGCCGAAGCCGCGGGGGATCACCGGCGGCGTCTCGAAACCGTCGTCAGTGCTCGCCAGCCAGAAGGCCGGGGCAGCAGGCGGGCCCGGAGCGCATGGTCCCGGGGCCGGTGGTCAGGCGGTGATCTCGCGGGCGGTGATCACATAGGCGAAGGCATCGGGATCAAGCGGGTCCAGCGCCTCGCCGTCGACCTCGGCCTGCGGGTACATCAGGAATTCCACGGGGTCCTGTTCGGCGCTGGGCAGGGCCACGTCATGCGCGAAGTTGTAGGCGATCCAGTTGCCTTCCCAGGCACCGAACAGCGCGGCGCGGGCGTCTGCCACCTTGGGATCGTCGATCGCCAGGTTCTTCGGCGGCTCTTCCAGCATCACCTTGCGCACATCCGCCGGGTCGACCGCGACCCAGCCGAAGCCCTCGAGATAGACCTCGGCGCGGCAGTGCTGCGCCTTGGTGACGGTCTCCGACCCGGTGCCGAGGCTCTTGTAGCCGAAGGCCGAGGGCGCGACGCGCAGCCCGTAGACATCGCGCGCCGGAATGCCGGCGGCGCGGGCCAGCCCGACATAGAGCGCGTTCAGGTCGGCGCATTTGCCGGTCAGGTCGCCCATCTCCAGCATCGAGGCCACGTCGCCGAGGCCGCAGCCGCGCACTTCGGGGTCGCGTGCGGTGTTCTCGACGATCCAGTCATAGAGCCGCCGCGCCTTCTCCATGTCATCCGAAGCGCCGGCGGTGATCTGGTCCGAGGTCTCGCGGACGATGCCGTCGGTCGGGATCAGGAGGGTGGGGGAGAGGTAAAGCGCGCGCTCCGCCTCGGTCAGCGGTGCGGCAGCGCCGGGGCTGGACAGGTCGGCGGCGCGATCCTGGGTCGAGACGGTGGAGACGATCTCCAGCACCGCAGGCGCGTCGCTGGCGGGGAAGACCGCGTGGACGAAGGCCGCACCGTAGACCGGGTCGGTCTTCAGCCCGGCCTCGGCCGCGTTGCTGGTCCAGCGCGACTCGCCGGCCTTCATCCAGCCGGCCTCGGTGACCGAGGGCACCGGCGCCCAGATCTGGACCGGCGCGCCGGAGGCGGGGATCTCGATCCGCGTCGTCAGCTCGAACTGCCGCCAGCCCGCGGGCTTGGGCGAAAACGCCGCCGCCGCCGGGCGTGGCAGGAAGGCTGCAACCGAAGCCGCCGCACCGATCTTCATCGCTGTCCGTCTGTCCATGGCCCTGGCCCTTCCGCTGATCCGATGCGCAGGCTCTAGAACGCCGCGCCCCGTGACGCAAGACCGCAGGGCCCTGCCCGGCCCCGCAGCTCAGCCCCTTTGCTGCTTGAACCGCGCGGTTGCGAGCGGGCCGGAGGCGAGCTCGATCTTCTGCGGGATCTTGTAGGGCTCGACCACCCCGGCCAGCCCGGCGCGGATGGCGTTGCGGATCTCGGCCGGGCGGGCCTCCGGGTCTGACATGCGGATGCGGGCGCAGACCGCCGCCCCGAGCAGCGGATGCGGCGCGCCGTAGACCGAGGCCTCGACCACGCCCGGGATCTGCATCAGCGCATTCTCCACCTCGGCGGGAAACACCTTCTGGCCGCCGACATTGATCATGTCGCTGTCGCGGCCGAGGAAGCGCAGCTGGTCGCCCTCCACCTCGACCCGGTCGCCGGTGCGGTACCAGCCGTCCTCGGTGAAGGGGCTCGGCGCGTTGAGATAGCCGACCATCGCCGTCGCCGTGCGGATCTCCAGCAGCCCGTCGACCACCCGCCAGGCGGCGCCGTCACCCTCCAGCCGGATCCAGCGTGACCGCGCGCCTTCCGAGCGCGAGCGCAGCGCGCCGAGTTCGGAGGCGCCGTATTTCTGGATCAGCTGCACGCCGGGGAAGGCGTCGGCCACCCGCTCCAAGAGGCCCTGCGGCATCATCTCGGCCCCGTAGGTGATGATCTTCAGATCCGGCAGCGCGAGGTCCTCGCCGCCGCGCGACAGCAGCAGCATGTTGAGGAAGGAGGGGGCGGTGGGCAGCACCTCGACCCGGTGCTCCGCCATCCGCGCCAGCACCGAGCCTACCGACCGGTCCGGCAGGCAGACCAGCGTCGAGCCGTTGGCGAGGCTGTAGAGCAGCGTGTCGATCCCGGCGATATGGTCGAAGAGCAGGAAGCCGAGGGTCACGAAATCCTTGCCCGGCCGGTGGAACTTCGTGAGCAGCCGGCGGACGTCATGCAGCGCCGCCTTCGAGGCGCCTGTGGTGCCTGAGGAGAAGATGACGAGACCGGGGGCCTCTTCCGCCCGCAGCCGGTCGAAGAGCGGGTGAGCCGAGCCGCCCGCCAGCCGCTGCAACCCGCCGGTCGCCGCCTCGACGCGCCAGCCGGCGTCGGCGATCCGGGCGAACTCCTCCAGCTTCTCGCGGCTGCTCGGCGCGACCGGGGCGACGATGGCCCCGTGCCGCCAGAGCGCCAGCAGCCAGGCGGCGGCCTCGGCGCCGAAATCGCCGCAAAGCTGCACCGAGGCGCCGCGCGGCACCGCCTCGTCCCGGAGCCGCCGCTCCAGCGCCGCGATCCGGGTCAGCAGCGTTGCATAGCTGGTGCTGCCGCCCTCCGCCTCGACGAAGGCGGTCTTGTCGCCGGCCGCGGCGAAGCGGTCCAGCAGGAAATCCGCCGCCGCCATGTCAGACCCCGCCGAGATAGAGCGTCTGGCCGGTGACGAAATCCGACTCGTCGCGCAGGAAGAAGTCGCAGACGTTCAGCACATCCTCCATCGTGCCGTAGCGCGGGATCGCCTGCCGGGCGATCAGCGCCGTCATCTTGACCTCCGGCACCGACCCCACGAGATCGGTCGGCACCGGCGTCGGCCCGACCGCGTTCACCGTGATGCCCATCGGCGCCAGCTCGCGCGCCAGCACCTCGGTCAGCGAGACCACGGCGGCCTTGGACGCGGCATAGACCGCCTCGCCCTCCAGCTTCAGCGGCGTGGCGACAGTGGCGAAGTTCACGATCCGGCCGAACTTGCGCCGCCCCATCAGCTTGGCCGCCTCGCGGCAGAACAGGAAGGTGCCCATGACATTGGTGGCGAAGACCCGCTGCAGTGTGCTGGCCGGGGTCAGCAGCACGTGGTTCATCGAGGCGATGCCCGCGTTGTTCAACAGCGCGTCCAGCCGGCCATGCTTGCGCCGCACGTCCTGCATCATCGAAGCGACGGCCTGCTCGTCGGCGACATCCAGCGTGTAGTGGCTGTAATGCTCGTGGCTCAGGTCGCTTGCGTCGCGCGAACAGCCGACCACGGTCCAGCCGCGCTCCAGATATTGCTCGGCCAGAAAGCGCCCGATGCCCTTGCGCGTGCCGGTGATGGCGATGACCTTCATGCTGCGGAACTCTGGCCGGCGATCTCGGTCGCGTAATCGGCGAGGCTGCGCAGCGAGCGGTAGGGGCTGCGCTTGCGCGACATCGCCGATTCCGAGGCGAGCACGATGTCGGCGCCGGTGTCGTCGCCGATATGCTGCTCGGCCGTCATCACGAAATTCACGAGGCCCAGCGAGTCGAGCGGGCTGCCCTCGCCATAGAGCACCGCATCGGGGTCGTCGGAGATCTGTCGGTCGGGCGGCAGCGACAGGTTCAGCTCAGCGACGGCGTTCTGCAGGGATGCAAGCATCCGGTCCGGGGAAACGGTCATGTGGAAAGTCCTTTCAGGCGAGGGGGTCAGGCGCTGCGCGGGGCCGGAGCGGCTTTCGGCAGCACCCGCGGCGGCGGCACGAAGAGCGTGCAATCCGCCGGCACGTCGCTGGAGATCACGCAGTTCGGGCCCACCGTGACATTGTCGCCGATGCTCACATTGCCCATCACCACGCTGCCGACGCCAAAGCGGACGCCATTGCCGATCACCGGCCCCGCGCCCTCGGTCCAGTCGGTGCCGACGCCGAAGGTCACGCCCTGCCGTATGACGCAGTTGTGGCCGATGGTGGCATGGCGGTGGATGACGATGCCGTGCTGGTGGCCGATCTGCAGCCGGCGCCCGACACGAACGCTTTTTTCCAGTTCGATGCCGTAGAGGTTGCGGCAGATCAGGTGGCCAATCCGGTGAACGGCCCGCAGCACTGCCCGCAGCGGTCCGCGCTTGTTCTCGGCGTGGACGCCGATCCGGTGCGCCCAGAGCGCCTGCAGCCCGGGCTGGAACGGATCGCGCTCGTGCTGGCGGAAATCCTCGCCAATGACGAAGCGGAAGCCGAGCCGGCGGATCATCCCCGCCTCGTCGCCGTCGAAGGTCTGGTCCAGCATCTGCGTCCCTGGGCAGACGGTCGGGGGTAGGGGTGCAAGGCGGGGCGCGATCGGTTCGCCAAGCGGGTGCGGTCTTTCAATGATCTGGTTCATCTGGGCCTTGGAATAATTGAAATAGCTCGGTCTGAAAAAATCCGGCGCGAAATCGCACGGTCTGCAGCCTGGTCAATCACTGGTTCTGAGGGCAGGGGCCCCCTACGGGGCGCTGCCGGGCAAAGGATCGGAAATCATCATTTTCTGCATAGCTGCAAGAACGCGCCACAAGCGAATTCGGATCTGTCAGATCTAGCTATCGAAATGGTCCGGCGGATCGGCGGCCGGAAGAGCCACCCGGAATTGCACCGGGTCCTGGTGAATAGGTCAAGCGTAGCGGGTTTCCTCCGCATGACAAGCGCTATAATGCGGCTAAGGGCGAGTTAAGCACTTGTCGTGACGCATGGAAATTGTATCGACGCGCGAAGCGCGCAACCATCGCGGGAAGCGGGATTTGTTCCCGGCTGGTTCGATAAAATTATCAGGATCGTCTGGGCAGGAGCCGTTGCGACCAAGGGTTGATGCCGCAATCCGTCACTCGCGGTTGATCCACGTTGCCGCATCAGCAAATCAGAATGATAATTGATCGTCCGGCAGTCCTGTTGTTCGGGGCACTCCGGGGCAGGCGGGGCGCTTCCGGAGCGGTCTCTGTCGTCTGCCCCGCTCAATGGAGTTTTCGAGCTGGACGGACAGTTGAACACGGGAGCCATGGAGGTGACGCTGGCGCCGCAGCCGTGCCCTCTCCAGCGACGACAGCCAGGAGTTGGCGCATGCTGAAGCAGATAGCGCAAGGTGGAGCCAAAAAACCGTCTTGGAAAACGCTGCCTGACTTATTCAGCGGCTATTGGCAATGCCGGGATATCAACCGGCCCCAATAAGGTTGCCGGAGCATGCAAACCCAAGGTCAAACCAGCTTGATGGTCTCTAGCAACCGGATCCCCGCGCCGCGCACGATCTGGATCGGCAATTCGACGCCGGCATCCCTCGCTTTTGCCCGCAGCCGCCCCAGGGCGACATCGAGTTTCCGGCTGTCGGTGCCATCCTCATTCGTGCCATAGGCTTTCAGCATGTCGGTCCGGCTGAGCCGCGTGCCTTCATTCAGCGCCAGCGTCTCCAGAATGATCGCTTCCTTGCCCGATACCGGCAGCACCACCCCGTTCGGGCAATCGAGCACCTGCCGTATACGGTCCAGCGTCCATGTCGAATTGCCCGGGGAGGCCATCTCGCCTTCGGCGCCGCCATTCGCGCCCGTTGTTCCTTCGTCCGCAGAGGCGGAAACAACCGACGCGGCATCCAAGGCAATTCCCGCAATCGCGCCTTCAGGACCACCAACGAGGACGGCATTTCCAAGCCTCGATTGCCGCTCCCGCCGGACCCGCAATCCGAGATTCCAGGCGGCGAGGGCGAGTTCCTCGCTGTCCACCGGCTTGCTCAGATAGATGTCGGCTCCGTCCTGATAAGCCCGCACCCGGTCCTGCTTGCTGTTCCGCGCGGTCAGCAGGATAACCCCGGTTCCGCCCCGCGAGGAAACGCTCTGAGCAAGTTCGAAGCCGCTGACATCGGGAAGATTTATATCCAGGATCGCGACATCGTAGCTGGCCTTGCGCAGCGCGGCGTGGAATTCCGACCCCGATCCCACCGCCTCGACAGTGAAGTTGCACAGGCGGAGATAATCTGCCAAGCCTTGCCGAAGATCCACGTCATCCTCGACGAGGATCAGCCTCTGTCTCTGGGCTCGGTTGCTTCTTTGCACGGCAGGTCAATCCATCAATTCTAGCGCGGTTTGCGATCCGGAGAACAGTGTGAAACGGGCACATCCTGTCGGACCAGGCGGGTCCCCCAGTTTCCGGTACGGGAGCAAGCGACAACTTTCCCCGTTGCGGGGCTGTCATAGCATGATCCGTGCCGTAATCGACAGTCTTGTTGCGCTGCTCATCGGGTTTTTCCTCGTTGTTTCCCCGGCCGGGGCCGATGCGATCGACGAATCCCGCCTCGATCCGCCATCGCTCTCGGGTCGCGTTTCCGCCCTGCGCGACCCGGAGCGGGCGCTCGATCTTTCGCAGGTGCTGGGCATGACCGAGGCTTTCAAGCCGGCCCGACTCAGCGAGAATTTCGGCTATACCAAGGACGGCGTCTGGCTGCGGATCGTCCTGCCGGCGATCCAGGATGCGCGCGGCGTGCTGGTGATCCAGCCGAATTTCATGGATTACCTCGACGTCTACGTCGCGCCCGAACGGGATGGAATGACCGCGGCAGATTTCGAGATATTCAGCATGGGGGACCATAGGTCCTTGTCGGACAAGGGTTTTTCCGGCCTGATCGACGCCGTTCCGCTGAAGTTCGTCGCCGGCGAGACCACTGTCGTCTATGTCAACATCCGCAACGGAAACTCCTCGACGCAAGTGTCGCTGGGCCTGTTCCAGACCGACGCCTTCGTCTATCGCCGCCTCGCCTATTTGCTGATCTACGGGGCCTGGGCCGGGGGAATGATCGCCCTGGCGCTTGTCCAGCTCTTCTTCTACTATTTCGACAGGCAGATAAGATATCCGCTGCTCGCGCTTTCGACGATTTCCATCGCGGCGATGTATGTCGGAAATCTCGGTTTCAGCCGTGTCTTCCTCTTTTCCGGATGGAACGAGGGCAATGACATCTTCATCGGGGTGAATGCCTGGTGGGGGCTCGCCGCAAGTGTTCTTGCGGCATCCGCGATCATCGAGACCAAAGCGAAATCGGCCCTGTTGCACAGGGTCTATATGGCGGCAATGACAGTTGGGATCATCGGCGTTCCGGTGGCGCTTGCAGGGGGCAACTTCGCCTTCGCGCCGATCGGCACATCGGTCTCCTTTGTCATGGCGCTATTCAATATGGCTGTGGTGATCCGCTATGCCGGACAGGACGGAACTGCGGGACAGCTGCGGGCAGTGGCCTATTCTTTGACGGGGATCGGCGCAGCCCTCACCATGATGCAGAAACTCGGCGTCAACTGGCTACCGTTTTATACGCTCCACGCCTATGGCGCGGCCTCTCTGTTGCAGGCGATCATCCTGACAGGGGCTCTGGCAATGCGCCTGCGGGACTCGGAGGCATTGAACAAGAGCATGCAAGCCACCGCGCTTTTCACCGCGCTCAATGCCGAAAAGCGCGCGGCGCGCATTGTCGAGGAACGGACGGAGGAACTTGTCCGGGCACGTCACGTGGCGGAAGACAGGCTGAGGGCGGAGCTTGAATCCCAATCACGCCAGATCCAATTTTTCGAGGCGGTCTCACATCAATACCGGACCCCGCTCGCGGTGATCCGTTCCAATGTCGACAGTATCGGCTTGACTCTTCCGGCGGCGGACACAAAAAACCAGGACAGGATAAAAAGGGTGCGGCGGGCGGTTGCGCGCCTGGTGGAGGTGGTGGAGATCAACCTGTCGCGCAGCCAGTATCAGGGAAATACCTTCCAGCCGGTGATGGCGGTTGTCGAAGTGCAATCCGTCGCCGAGGCCGCATTGCGCCGGGCGGAGGATCTTCTCGGCAACCAGATCTGTTTTGAATGCGATCCGCAGGCGGTGGGCGCATTGATCGAGGCCGATAGCGAGATGCTGGAATTGGCCATCGTAAATCTGCTGGAAAATGCGATGAAATACTCCTCCGGCATTGCTATGGCTGAAAATTCCGACCGCGTCCTGTTGCGGCTTGCGCAGGAGCCGGGATTTGTCGTGATCGAGGTGGTGGACAATGGCATCGGCATTCCACCCGATGCGATAAACTGGGTCATGGAGAATGGTTACCGCGGCGAGAATGCGCGCCATGCCGAGGGCTCCGGCCTCGGGCTCTACATGGTGTCGCAGATCGTCGAGGCCCATGCGGGGGAGTTGCAGATCGAGAGCGCGCTGGGCGTCGGCACCCAGGTCCGCATCCGCCTGGCGCAGGCCTCGCCGGCGTAGCCCGGCCCGAGTCACTCCGCCTGCCGGTGGCGCGAGACGCGATCGGCAGACGCGGGTTCCCATTACGGAACGTCTCAACGGCAGCGCTTTCCGTTTTGTTGCCCTGACGGCACGGCTTCTGTTACCCCGCGTTACGCAGCAAGCACTCCGGTTGCATCAGTCCACTTGCGGTAGAGTCTCTCTTTTTGCGAAGTTGCAGGAACTCCGTTCACACGGCGCTTGCGAGTGACTTGCCCGCCCTGGCTGCGGAATTTCCCCTTCCATCGGCTCTGGAGAGCACCTCGATGACCAGCGGACTCACCTCGTCCTTTTCCGACCTCTCGGCAGCCTCCAAGCCGGTGACGCCTCTCGCTGGCAGCACTGCAGAGCCGGATTTCGTTCCGCTCGAGCCGCGGCTGCTGATGGACGCGACGCTGGGCTGGGATCTTGGCGGGGCCGACGATATCGCCTCACTGCTGGCGGGGGTGCATGACCTGATCGAGGCGCAGGTCGAAGGTTTCGACGACTTCCTCGAGCAGTTCGATGATCTCGCGACGGCGGCGCTCGGGGTGCTGGACGTGCTGACCGATGCGACCGACGCCGCGGCGCTGCCCGGCTTCGAGGAAATCGAGGAGATCGCTGACCGGCTGCGCAACACGATGGCGGCGCTGCGCGACAGCTCGACCCTGGCGATGGAGCTGCTGGGCATCGACACGGCGGATGATGCGGCGGCGGTCGACCTGGCGGCGAAGATCAACGAGGCCTTCGGCAGCGACATTGTCGGCGCGGCGGATATGGCCGAGACCTTCAGTCTGTCCGTCTTCACCAACAACACGCTGCAGACCAGCATCGACACTCTGGTGGACAAGATCGTCGCGGGCAATTCTTCCCTCGATGCCGAAGCGGTGCGGACCGCCATCACCACCGGCTCCGACACGCATTACGCCGAGGTGCTGAACGGCCAGTTCGGGGTCCTCTTGGAGGACATCACGCTCGGCGGGCAGACGCTGGTCAGCTTCACCCAGAACGCGGAGAACGGGAGCCGCGTCGACGTGGCGGTGAACCTGCCGACCTTCGGTTTCAACCTCGACTCGCTGCTCGAATGGGCCAGCGGCACCGGCGTGGCCCCCTTCGACCTGTCGGTCAGCTCTGATGCGACGCAGTTCCGCTTCCAGCTGGGCGGCGAGATCGCCCAGACCGATGCCGGCACCGAGATCCGGCTGCATGTCGACAATCTCGACTTCGACCCGCTGCTGCAATTCGGCGGCCAGTTCGACACCGGCGCGCTCGACGGCCCGGTGAACCTCGGCCTGCTGTCGCTCGGCCTCGACGCGGTGACGCTGGCGGAGTTCCGGGTCGTGATCAGCCACGCGGCGGATGAGGATCTCGGCGTCTCGATGATCATCGGCAATTCGCTGGACGTGCAGTCGCTTGCCAGTGGCGAGCTCGGCATCAGCACCCAGATCCAGGAGGTCGGCGGCGACGAGTTCATCCAGATCGCGACCGGCGAGGCCTATCAGCTGGCGGCGCTGCAACTCTCCGGCACGCTCGATCTCTTCGGCGCGATCAGCGGGCCCGGCGGGGCAGGGATGGCTTACGGGGTGAACCTCGCGCTGTCCTCGGTGCTGCTGGCCGATCTGCCCTCGGGTGCAACCCATGCCGAACGGATCTCCCGCTTCCTGTCCGACGCCTCGCTGGGCTTCGATGTCGATCTTTCCGAGTCGATCGAGGACGAGGCGCTGCGCGACCGGATGGAGAGCGCCATCGAGGGTCTGGCCGCGATGGGCATGGACCAGATCAGCCAGTTCCTCGCCGATATCGGCGACGTGCTGGGGGGCGTGCTGTCCAGCTCGCTGTTCAACGTCTCGATCCCCTTCACCGATGCCGAGCTCTCCTCGATCCTGGGCGAGATTTCCTCGGTCTTCACCTCGCTGGGCGACCTGTTCCACATCGACACCACGGCGCTCGGCTTCTCGGCCGAGTCGGGCTCGATGACCGAGCTCACCACCGATGTGACCGAACTGGCGACCCAGATCGATCTGGACGCGCTGGAAGGCGTCGCCAAGCTCGATTTCGTCGTGGTCACTGACAGCGGTCGCGAGACAGTCACTGTCACCCTCACCGGCAACTCCGTGCTCTCCAGCTCCACCGCCACGGACGCCGAGAAGACCGAGGCGCTGGCCGGGCTGATGAACGCGGCGCTGGCCGCCTACGGCTTCGCCGTCACCGCCTCGGGCCAGACGCTGCGCATCGGCTCCGGCGGCAGCAGCGCGCCGCAGAACGCGCTGGCCCTGGTCGGGGCCCGGCGCGAGAACGATACGGCGGTGGCGGATTTCGATTTCGCCACGCTCGGCTTCGACGAGGACCAGCTGACCGTCACCACCGGCGTCTTCTCGGAGGGCGAGGACGAGATCGCCGCTCTCAGCATGACCTCGGCCCAGACCCTCAGCTTCACCCCGGGCGACGACTTCGCCGACGCGATGATCGGCGTCGAGCAGATGATCTTCACCGCGGTGGTGGATGGCGAGACGATCCCGGTCACCGTGCTGAAGCCCGAGGACGGCTGGTACGGGTCGGATAACGAGCCGAACCTCGAGGGCATCCTCGCCGCCTTCGAGACGGCTCTGGAAGAGAGCGGCGTGCCGGTCGAGGTGAAGCTGGACGACGGCAGCTTCACCTTCTCGGCGGTTGGGCCGTCCGGCACGAGTCTGACCTTCGGCGCCGATCCGGAGAAGCTGACCCGCGCCTTCGACCTCGAGTCGCTGATGGAATGGGTGAACGTGCGCCTGGCCGAGACCGAGACGCTGGCCGGCGCCTCGCTGCAGCTGACCGAGGATGGCGCGCTGGTCTTCTCCTTCCCCGAGGTGTCGGTCGAGGGCGAGATCGAGGGCAACTTCGGCCTGTCCGACCTGGGGCTGGACGCGCTGTCCAACCTGTCGCTCTCGGTGCGGGTTCAGGCGGCGCTGTCGGCGAAGTTCGACGCCGCCGTGGGCATCGACCTCGTCGGCTTCGCCGCGGCGCTGACCGCGGGTTCCGACGCCGACAACGCAATCGACGCCCGGCGCGAGCTGGACGAGGCGGGGGACAGCGAGGAGACCGAGATCGCGCTGGGTCAGGCGCTGCTCGACAACATCTTCTTCGCCGATCTGGCGCTCGAGGCGCAGATTACCGGCAGCGCCACCAACATCACCGGCAGCGCCAATCTGGGCCTGATGTCGCTGAGCTTCGGCGCCGACAATGCGGCGCTGAACTTCCTCGAGATCGACACCCAGTTCGACTTCAGCATCATCGGCCGCGACGGCGACGGGGCCTTCTCGGAACGGGCGACGCTGCAGAACATCATCGACGCCTTCCTCTACGAGGACGCCGAGGGCAATCTCGACGTGACCCGCGGGCTGAACACTCTGGTCGGTCGCGCCGACCTGCAGGGCGGCATCGTCACCGACGGCAAGGGCGCGCTGCTCGACACCGACGGGGAAGCGACCACCGAGCGTGACGACCTGCGCCATGTCGACGCCGACGGCTACGAGCCGTCGGAAGGCGAGATCCTGTCGCAGCTCTACCTGCAGCTTGGCGACGTGAAGCTGAACGTCGTCGGCATCGAGGGTCTGAACGAGGGCATCATCGACGGCGTCGCTTTGACGATCGACGATCTGGCCCGGCCGCTCGACTCCGCCAACTACCGCCTGCTGGGCGAGGGCGTCGACGAGATCGAGGCGCTGGCCAGCCTCGGTGACGGCGACATCCTCGACAGTTTCGAGACCATCCTGAACCTCGTCAGCCTCGCCGGCGAGACGCTGAAGGAAAAGCTGCCCTTCCTCGACCAGAACATCCCGCTGCTGAACTTCTCGCTGCTCGACGCGGTTGATTTCGCCAAGGACCTCAGCGAGGAGATGAAGGCCCTGCGCGCCGATCCGCAATCGGGTCTGGCCAAGCTGGAGACCATGCTGGAAGGCGTCTTCGGCCAGGATACCGTCGATCTGGATTGGGACGCCGACAGCAAGACCCTCGGCTTCGGCCTGCGCTTCACCTTCCTCGAGGATTACGCCGAGCAGCTGCCGTTCAACTTCGATCTGGCCTCGCTGATCGGCGACCAGCTGGCGGCGATCGTCGGCGAGGATGCGGCCTCGATCCTGACCAATCTCGCCGACGTGAAGGGCGACGGCACGCTGGTCTTCGATCCCGACCTGACCATGAACTTCGTCTTCGGCATCGACCTGTCGAAGACCCTGCTCGACGCGCCCGAGCTGGCCAGCGGCGAAACCGCGCTGACCGATCTCGCCACCGTGGCCTCGCTGGTGGAATCGGCCGAAGGCGCGCATGACCTGCGCATCCGCTGGAAGGACGCCGACACCGGCGAAAGCCAGACGGTGAACATCGACATCGCCGGCGCGACCACGCTGGAAGAGCTGGTCACCAAGATCAACGACCAGCTGCAGACCGCCATCGGCGACCATGTCAGCTTCGGCTTCGACGCCGAGACCGGGCAGATCACCCTGGCCGACAGCAACACCGGGCTGATCCTGAGCGACGATGTCGAGGCGCTGTTCGGCGCCGAGGCGGCGGTGGCCGAGGTGGTCGAGGGCGAGACCGTCCTGACCCTGGCCGAGGGCTTCGAGGATTTTGCGGCGGGCTACAGCTTCCACCTCGCCTTCGGGCTGGATGGCGAGAGCCTCGGCGCCGGCGTCGACATCACCATCCCCGCCGAGGAAGGCCGCACCGCCGAAGGTTTCGTCGAGGCGCTGAACGCCGCCCTCAAGGCCGCCGACATCGACCGCAGCGAGATCTCCAGCCGCGCCGTCACCGGCTGGACCATGGCCGTCGGCCAGCTGATCACGGCCGAGCTGGTCGATGGCGTGATCCGTCTCGTCGGCAGCAACTTCGCCGAGAGCATCGGCGCCGACCCGGTGGTCTTCGGCGTCTCGGGCACCGACGGCGGCCATGCCGTCACCTTCGAGATCTTCGAGCTCGGCGGCTCCAACGCCGCGCGCCTGCTTGGCTTCGAGACGCTCGGAACGGTGCTGAACGGCTCGGCCAGCTCCTCCATCCTGCGCGAGTCGCAGGAGATCGGCGCGCCGCGGGTCTATCTCGACACCGAGAAATCCGGGCTGAAGCTGGAGTTCACCGCCGGCGCGCCGGATGGTCTGAACCTGAAGCTCGGCTTCGGGCCGATCTCGATCAACGTGGTGAACGGCACGGCAATGCTGAGCGCTGGCGCCGATTCCACCGATCCGGCGCATCTGGCGCTCGGCTTCAACGACATCGACGGCGACGAGCACGAGGGGCAGTACGACTTCGCCGACCTCGTCTCGCTGGTCACCGACACCGGCCGTTCGGTGCTCGACCTGTTCAACCTCGACGTGGCGATCGGCGTCGTCGTCGATCTGGCCTTCCAGGACAGCCTCGGCTTCCTGAACCCCGACGAGCACGGACTGACCTTCAGATCCGACCTGCTGACCACCGGCGGCGAGGTCAAGCTGAGCGGCGAGGTTCTCGACAGCTTCTCGGGCGACCTGATCAACCTCTGGAACGGCACGGGCCTCAAGGGCGAATTCGCGCTGGAGCTGCCCTCGATCTCCGATCTCACCGACTTCCTGTCGGACTTCAACATCCTGGCCTTCCTGAACGATCCGGCGGCGGTGCTCAACGGGCTCGACATGATCCTCGACCGGATGCAGCAGCTGTTCGACGAGTATCTCAAGACCATCGACCTGCCGGTGGTGGGCGACGCCATCGGCTCGGCCGTCACCTTCTTCACCGATTTCCGCTACGGCGTGCTGGCCGACGCGCGCGAGATCGCCAACACCCCCAAGGCCGACGGCACCCTGCCGACCACGGTCGACCTGCTGACCGGCTGGTTCAACGACAAGTTGAACGAGGTGTTCAACCCGGGCAATGAGCCGATCCAGTTCATCCAGGCAGCGCTCGACACCGAGGGCGGGCTGAGCGACAGCTACCTCTACGGCGCGATCAACTTCAGCGCGGTGATCTTCGACGAGTTCCTCGACATCGCCTTCGACCTCGGCCTGCCGGGCTTCGACCTGGCGGTGAAGGAAGGCTCCGGCATCCGCATCACCCTCGACTACAGCGTGAACATCGGCTTCGGCCTGAACAAGACTGGCTTCTTCCTCTTGAACGACACCGATGTGGAGGAGATCCGCATCGGCATCACCGCCGACGCCGGCACCTTCCAGGGCTCGGCCAAGCTGATGGGCGTGCTGGGCATCGACGTCGACGCGATCACCAAGGTCGAGGGCAGCTACATCGGCGACGGCACGGGCGAGGGCACGGCCGTGGTGACCGCCTCGCTGGGCGTCGATCTCTTCGGCGACCAAGGCCTCGCCATCATCGACCGCGACGGCACCGCGAACGGCGAGGAGATCGCCATCGATCTGGGCGACATCACCCCGGTGACCGGGACCGGGCTGGAGCTGTCCTACGAGAAGCTGGTCTACCTGACCCGGATGTCGGCCACCGGCCTCGTGGCCTTCACCTTCAACGCCAGCGTCGACATCCAGCTCGGCCTGACCGCCAACATCATCGACCCGACCAAGGACGGCAACACCCCGCTGCTGATCGGCGGCAAGCAGATCATCCCTTCGGTGAAGACCGAGCTGATCATCCTCGGCGGCTACACCTCGGCGGATGACGCGGGTTTCACCTTCACCAAGGTGGCCTTCGAGGATGTCCGGATCGACGCCAGCGTGATCTACGACGCGATCATCGCCCCGGTGCTCGACCCGATCATGTCCTTCATCGAGCCGCTGGTCGACATCTTCGCCTGGATGAACGAGGTGCCGTTCAGCTTCGTCGTCGACGCGCTATCCAAGGCCTTCCCGATCTTCGGCGTGGTCAGTTCGGTGCTGAAGACGGTGACCGACATCGCCAACTTCGTCTCCAAGCTGAACGCCACCGGCGGCCAGTTCGTCTTCGGCACCTTCGACTTCTCCAACTCCTTCGCGGGCGACGAGGCGACCGGCAAGCTCGACAGCTCCAGCGTCGTGATGGATTCCAGCAACTCCTCCAGCGCGGTGCTCGCCTCCAGCTCCACCGGCTCGACCTTCGGGGTCTTCGGCAGCCTGGCGAACGGCTTCGCGCTGGAACTGCCGCTCTTGACCGATCCCTTCTCGGCGATGAACATCCTCTTGGGCAAATACGATCAGGTCGATCTGGTGAAGGTCCACTTCACCCTGTTCAACCTGAACCTGCCCAAGACCGATTTCGTCGACCTGATCATGGACGAGATCGGTGCGCCGGGCTGGGTCAGCGGCGCCATCTCGCGCGCGCTGAAGTTCGAGCTGGGCGCCCATGCCTATGCCGGGCTATCGGCGGGCTATGACCTGTCGGGCATCGTGAACTTCGTCAACACGCTGGACCCCGAGCGGCTGCTGGACGGCGTCTTCCTCGACACCAAGCCCTTCATCGACGTCGGCTTCCAGGTCGACGCCGCGCTGAACCTCGGCATCGCCGGTCTGAACATCGGCGGCGGGGCCAATGTCTGGATGGGCTTCAACGACCCGAACGACGACGGCAAGCTGCGCTTCCCGGAACTGCTGGCGATCCTCGACGCGGGGGCCGAGGATCCGAGCAAGCTGCTCGGCTACCTCTTCGAGGGCGAATTCGGGATCAACTTCTACCTGTCGGTCTGGGCCGGCATCAAGCTCGGCTTCATCAACCTGACCTTCGACATCGACATCGTCGATCTTGACGTGAAGATCCCCTTCGGCGGTCTTCCCCTGCCGCCGCGGCTGTCACCCGAGGTGGACAACGGCGAAACCGCGGTGCTGGCCGTCGGCTCGAACATCGGCAACTCCATGTCCACCATGGACAAGGACGGCAACGACGTCATCACCCTGGACGGCCCGAACTCGCCGATCCAGATCAACCTCTCGAACGAGCAGGGCAAGCTGGCCGGCGACATGAACCAGAATGTCGGCGGGATCATCATCCCGGCGGGCAAGGGCAACAACACCGTCGACATGTCCGAACTCACCACCGACATCCCGATCGTGGTCTATACCGAGGACGGCAACGACACGATCAAGCTGCCCGACGACGGGTTGGTGGTGCTGTTCCTCGGCGACGGCGTGAACACCGTCACCGCCAATCCCGGGGCCAAGGGCACCTATGTGATCTTCGGCGGTTCCGGCGCCGACACGGTGGACATCCCCGGCGGCAATGTCGTCTTCTTCGGCGACGGCGATTACGGCATGCGCGACCTCTTCGTCGCGACCTTCGCCGACAAGGACCTGAGCAAGAGCGAGATCTGTTCGCTGCTCGGCATCACGACCGAAGGCCAGGTCGAAACGAGCGGCGCTGCCAAGGCCAGCTACGCCATCACCGACATCGACGGCAACGCACAGAAGGTCACCCTCGCGGGCTTCCTCGACGACTACACCCGTTCGACCCAGGCCAAGGCGAGCTCCACCGCCGACAGCATCACGACCGGCGCCGGCAACGGGCTGATCATGACCGGCTCGGGCAATGACAGGATCAAGGCCGGCGCGGGGTCCACCGGCGTGGTCAAGGTCTATGCCGGGGCGGGCGACGACGACGTCACCGTGGCCGGGGCGCAGGCCTTCATCGAGGGCGGCGCGGGCGCCGACATCCTGCGCACCGGCGCCATGTCCTCGGAAGTCTGGGGCTGGGGCAAGGCCACGGGCGAGAGCGGTCTGCTCGACCCCACATCCAGCCCGCAGGCGGCCAAGCTGAACCAGCTGGCGCAGCGCGACGGGGCCGACATCATCATCGGCGGGGCCGGCGACGACCGGATCTTCGGCCAGCTCGGCAATGACGTGATCGAGGGCGGCGCCGGCAATGACATGCTCTACGGCGGGCTCGGCATCGACATCGTCGGCGGCGGCACCTTCGACTTCACCTCGGTGAAGACCGGCGAGACGATCTCGATCGAGAGCTACGACAAGAACACCGGCTTCGGCCAGGCGGTGAACGTCAGCCTGCGCGACGCGGCCGACGGCAACGACGTCATCCGCGGCGGCGATGCCGACGACATCCTGATCGGCGGCGGCGGCGACGACACCCTGTACGGCGACCGCGGCAACGACGTGCTCTTGGGTGATTTCGCCCGCATCCGGCTCTCCGCCAACCTGGTGGCCGAGGATATCGAGACCGAGTTCGACGGCTCGGCGCACGCCGGCGGCGACACGCTGTTCGGCGGGGCGGGCGACGACGTGATGGTCGGCGGCGGCAACAACGGCAAGGTCGACACGATCACCGACCTCGAGGGCAGCAACGTCGTCATCGGCGACTTCGGCGGCGTGCGCGGCGCGCGGCTGAACGAGGCGGTGACCAGGCTCGAGACCTTCAGCAACGCCGCGGGCGGCGCCGACCTGATCTCCACCGGCGCGGGCAACGACCTGATCCTGGCGGGCGAGGGGGCGGACACCATCACCTCGGGAACCGGCGGCGACATCGTGCTGGGCGACCTCGGGACCATCGACTTGGTGAACGCCACGGTCACCGGCACGGCAAGCACGCTCGGGGGCGACGACAGCATCACCACGGGCAATGGCGACGGCGTCGATGTCACCACCCTGGTGATCGCCGGCTCCGGCAACGACCGGATCTCGGCGGTCGGCGATGGCGGGCTGATCCTTCTGGGCGACAACGGCGCGATGACGCTGGACAGCAAGGCGCTGCAGGAGCTGCGCGGCTACCGCGCGCCGGGGCAGGACGCGACGCCGGAGCAACTGGCAGAGGATGCGGCCACCCGCGCCAGGATCGACGGCATCGCCAAGCGGGTCGAGGCGGTGAATGCGCAGACCGACGGCAATGACACCGCCGTGGCCGGCCCGGGCGTGCTGCGCGCCGTGATGGGCGGCGGCGACGACCACGTCACGCTCGGCGGGCATGAGAACTACGTGCTCGGCGATGACGGGGTGATCGAGATCCTGTCGGGCGGCATGCGGGTCACGGCCGTCAAGGAAGCCAATGCCGGAAACGACACCGTGCTCGGTGGCGCTGTCCGCGACGTGATCGCGGGCGGGCAGGGCGATGACCGCATCGAGGGCGGCGAGGGCGACAACGTCATCCTCGGCGACGACGGCGTCATCGAACTGACGTTCCAGAACGACGGAACGGTGACCGCCGAACTGAGCGACGATGGCGTCAGCGGCGGCAAGGATGTGATCGTCACGGGCGATGGTCACAACCTCATCCTCGCCGGCCTCGGCAACGACACGGTCACCTCGGGCGAGGGTGATAACACGGTGCTGGGCGACGCGGGCAGGATGCAGGTGATCCGCGAGGCGGATGGGTCTGCGGAGTTCGATCTGCGCGATGACTCCGGGCTCGGCGGCAATGACGAGATCACCACCCGGAACGGCGACAACCTGATCCTCGCCGGCCTCGGCGACGACACGGTCACCTCGGGCGAGGGCGACAATGCGGTGTTGGGCGACGCGGGCGAGATGCAGGTGATCCGCAACGCGGATGGCTCTGTCGATGCTACCCTCCTCGGCAACGCCGACACGGGTGGGGATGACGTGATCACCACGCTCAACGGTGACAACCTGATCCTTGCCGGTCTGGGCAATGACCGCATCACCTCGGGCGACGGTCGGAACACGCTTCTGGGCGACAATGGCGTCATCGATCTGACCCGCAAGGCCGACGGCTCGCAGGTCGCCACCGCGCTGGACGAGGGTACGACTGGCGGCGATGACGTGATCCTGCTCGGCGATGGCGACAACCGCGTGCTCGCCGGTCTGGGCGACGATGCGGTGACCGTCGGCGACGGCGAGAACGTCATCCTCGCCGATCTCGGCGAGATCGGGGCGAACGAGGCCACCGGCGTCTGGCGGGCGACCGACGGCAATGACAGCGTCACCGGCGGGAACGGCCGCAACCGGGTGATCCTCAGCGGCGGCGACGATGTCGCGGTGCTGGGCGGCGGCGGCAACCGGGTGACCGGCGACGCCGGCTTCATCTCCTGGACCGGGCTCACCGCCTTCGAGGGCGAGGTCATCGAGACCCTGACCCCGGAGGAGGGCGGCGAGGACCACATCACCACCGGCTCCGGCGATGACGTGATCTTCGGCGGCACGGGCACCGACACGTTGCTGGCCACCGCCGGCGACGACGTGATCCTCGGCGATAACGGGCGCTACGTGGCCCCGCTGGACGGCGCGGTGGGCCGCGTCACCTCGCTGGTTGGCGAGCTTGCCGGCGACGACTGGATCGAGGCCGGTTCGGGCAACGACATCGTGCTGGCCGGCCAGGGCGACGACACGGTGGACGCGTGCAGCGGCGAGGACGTGGTCTTCGGCGACTCCGGCGAGGTCACCTTCGTCAACGCTACCGACATCGTCACGCTGGAAATGACCGACATCGAACGCGGCGGCGACGACCTGATCTACGCCGATGCGGAGGATCTCGGCGACGACATCCTGATGGGCCAGGCGGGTAATGACACGATCCGCGCCGGCGGCGGCGATGACGTGATCCTCGGCGACATCGCGCTCTTCACCTTCCTGCACCCGCATGACCGGCTTCCCGGCCAGTCGGCGGCGGACCGGATGCTGCGACTCGAAGCCACCCGGATCGACATCGGCGGCGACGACCTGATCTATGGCGGGATCGGCAATGACATCGCGGTGGCGGGCTTCGGCGCCGACCTGATGTATGGCGGCGACGGCCAGGACATCCTGATCGGCGACACCGCCATCATCACCCGCCGCTGGGTCGACGAGGCCAAGGGCGGCCTGACCGAATGGCTGACCATCGACACCAACTTCGCCTTCATCCAGGGCGGCTACGACCACATCCACGGCGAGGGCGACCATGACGTAATGGTCGGCAACCTCGGCCCCGACATGTTCTACGGCGACACCGCCGAGGATGCGATCTTCTCCGACGGCTACGCGGGCCTGTTCCGCGCCTGGCTGCCGCAGGGCTTCGAGGGCCGGGCCGAGAACGACCAGCGCTATCTCTACACATCGAACTTCGCCGGGGCCGGCGCGGTCGACGTGGTGTCGAACGCCCAGCAGAACGCCGCCATCGGCAACCCGCTGGACGCGGTGGAGGACGGCTCGCTCGGCAAGGTGCTGACCTTCCCCGGTCGCAACGCGCTGGACCCCGATCTCTGGCGGCGCACCATCGACATGCTGGACGAGCCGCGCATGCTGCGCGCCATGGCGCAGATGATCGCCATGGGCGCGGATTCCGAACTGCTGGCCGACAGCATGCTGTCCTCGCTGATCGAGGCCGGGCTGCTGTCGGGCGACACCGATCCGGTGATGCTGGAGCTGCTGATCGAGCGGCTGGCGAAGGTGCTGCACCAGCGCGCCCAGAACGACGCGGCGATGGGCGAACGGCCCCTCGCGGCAGAATGAAACTTGAAGGAAGGCTGACCCATGTCCGATACCCCCGCCGCCAAGTCTAAGCAGACCAGCACCATGAACGGCATGACCATCAACTGGCATGACGACAAGATGGAGAGCGTCTACGCCAACATCGGCACCGCCACGGCCAACCGCGAAGAGTTCTACCTGCTGTTCGGCACGCACCAGAACTGGCGCGGCTCGGCGGCCGAGAACAAGGAGGTCGACGTGAACCTGTCGACCCGCCTCGTGCTGAACCCCTTCGCAGCCAAGCGTTTCGCGGCGATCCTCGCCAGCTCGCTGAAGGCCTACGAAGACCAGTTCGGCAAGATCGAAATCTGAGCCGGAAGCGCCGTCCTTGCTCGATCAGGCCACATCCGTCTTCGTGACAGATGCGGGACAGACAGTCCTGCGCGTGTTGGGCGACCCCCCGTCGCCCGCCGATCGCGCAGCCATGGCCGATCTCTTGCAGGACAGGCCTGCCGCCCGGCGTTTCGGCGGCGGCATGGTGCTGTCGGTGCCGCTGCCGCCGGGCCGCTGGTGCCTGTGGCTGCTGCCGGCGGTGCCCTCGCTGACCGACCTCGCGCCGCTGCTCGGGCGGGCGCAGGCGCTCTCCGCCGGGCTGGCCGCGGCCGGCGGCAGCCGCAAGACGGCGCCCGATGCGGCGGCGCGGCTGGCCGGGCTGGCCGCGCGGCTGAAGGCCCCGCTGAAGCGGCCCGAGCCGCTGGTGCAGTTCCTGGGCGAGCAGCTGGTCGAGACCGGGCAGGCCAGCGGGCTGGCGGTCTTCACCCTGAAGGGCGCGAAGCCCGGCAAGCTCTGGAGCTCTGATGCGCGGCTGCGCCGGCACGCCGACCTCTTGCGCGGCTTCCTGCGGCTCGCTGCCGCCAGCGGCATGCCAAAGCGCTTCGAGCGTGACCCCGCCGCGGCGGAGGCCGATCCGGCGCAGCTCGAGGCCAGCCTGATCCTCGAGCGGTTCGGCGCCGCGTCGCTGACGCTGCAATGGCCCGCCACGCCCGGCGCCTATGGCGCGATCCTGTTCGACGCGCCGGAGCCACCGGAGGGTCTCGCCGCCGACCTGCCGGCTCTGATGCAGCTCATGCGCCCGCTGCGTCAGGCGGGCGAGGCTCCGGTGGCCCGCTGGTGGCGGCCCGCCGCCGCGGTGGCGGGGCTGGCGCTGGCGATCTTCCTGCTCTGGCCGGTGCCGCAGCGCATCACCCTCTCGGGCGTCGCGGTCCCGGCGCATTCCGTGGTGGCGGCGCTCGGCACCGATGCGACGCTGGAGGCGATGCTGGTCCGGGTCGGCGATCAGGTCACAGAGGGCCAGCCGGTCGCCCGCTTCCGCTCGCAATCCCTATCCGAGCAGCTGGCGCAGGAACAGCTGACCGTGGTGGTGGAAGAGCTGAACGCACAGGCGGCGATGGCGGAGAACGACTATGGCGCGGTGCAGCTGCACCAGAGCCGCCGCCAGATCGCCGAGGCCCGCGCCGCCGAGCTGCGCCGCCGGCTGGAAAAGCTGTTCCTCGCCGCCCCGGCGACCGGCCGCGTCATCTCGGCCATCGCGCAGAACACCATCGGCGCCGGCTTCACCGCCGGGCGCGACGTGGTGACGGTGCAGACCGACCATGACTTCCTCATGGTGCTGACCCTGTCCCGCGTCGACGCCCGCCGCCTCGTCGAGGGCGCGAAGGGCGAGGCGCTGTTTCGCGGCCTGACTGACGCCGACTACCCGGTGGAGATCCTCACCCCGCCGGTCCTCGTCCGCGACCCGCAGAGTGGCGACGAACGGCTGGAGGCCACCGCCCGCATCCTCGACGCCGACGACCGGCTGATGGCCGGACTCACCGGCTACGCCCGCATGCAAGGAGAGACGACGCCCCGGATACTGGGCCTGACCCACTACCTCATCGAATACGCAAGGATCACGGCATGGACCTACCTCGGCCTGCGCTGGTGAAGCAGATCGAGCTGCACCTTTCGGTCGAGGGTCGAGGGTTCAGCTATCTGCTTTGCGACCGCGTCAGCGGCCAGATCCTGCGGCTCAGCCGGCAGGCGGCGCTGGCCTATCGCGGTTTCGCCGGCGCGGCGCTGGGCGACGCCGCGGCGCGCGACCGGCTGAGCCAGGAGGACGCCAAGCGCGGCTTCACCGCCCTGGCCTGGCTGCGGCAGATGCGCGACGGGGCGCGCTTCACGAAAAAGCGCTTCAACCCGCTGCAGATGCAGATCCCGCTGCTCGACGCCAGCCGGCTGCAGCCGCCGCTCGAAGGCCTCGCCCGGCGCTGCTTCGGCTGGCCCGGGGCGGCGACGCTGGTGCTGCTGGCGCTGGTGGTGCTGGTGCTCGGCATCCGCAACGACTGGGCCATCATGGTCGAGTTCCGCGATGTCTTCTCGGTCGAGGCGCTGCTGACCTTCGGCCTCGTCTCGCCTTTCCTGAAGCTGATCCACGAGACCGGGCACCTGCTGGCCGCGACCCGCTGCGGCGTGCGGCTGCGCAAGGCCGGGCTGAACCTGATCGGGCTCTACCCGATCCCCTATGTCGACTGTTCCGAGGCCGATCTGGTGGCGACGCGCGGCCAGCGCATCCTGATCTCGGCGGCGGGCATCCTCACCGACATCGCCGTCGGGCTCACGCTGTTCATCTGCTGGCACCTGACCGACGGGGCCGAACTGCGCCAGGTGCTGGGCCGGGCCTTCGTCTTCTCGGTGTTCAGCTCTATCGTGTTCAACGCCAACCCGCTGATGCGGATGGACGGCTATTTCATCCTCGCCGACGTGCTGGGCCACCGCAACCTCGGCACCGACGCCACCGCTTCGCTGCGCCGGCTCTGGCGCTCGGGGCTGGGGCTGACCGCGCAGCCGCCGCGCTTCCGGCTCCGCACCGAGATGGTGCTGGCGCTCTACGGCCTCGCCTCGATGATCTACCGCTGGTTCATCCTGGCGACGCTGGTCTGGAACCTCCTGCCGCGTTATCTCGGCGTCGGGCTGATCGTCGGTGCCTGGGGCGGCTGGCTGATGTTCGTCGGGCCGCTGTTGCAGAAGGTCCGCGCCGTGCCGCCGCCGGGGCCCGAGGCCGCGCCGGTCGAGGGCAAGCCGCGCCGCCGGGCCTTTGCCGCGCTGGCCGGGCTGGCGCTGGTCGGGCTGGCCTTCGTGCCGCTGTCGCCGGTGACGGTGATCGACATGGCCCCCGACACGCTGGCCACCTATTCCGTCACCGTCGACCGGCCGGGCGCCGTGCTGCGCGCCGCCGCGCCCGATGCGCGGGTCGAGGCCGGGCAGCCGCTGCTGGCGCTGGAGAACGCCGATATCGCCTCGCGCCTCGCCCTGGCCGAGCTGCGCCGGGCCGAGGCCGATCTCGCCCGCCGGATCGACACCGCCGTCGGCGCCGCCGGCGCGCAGCGCGGGGCCGAGCAGGTCGCCACCGCCGAGGCGCAGCTGGCGCTGGCCCGGGCCGACGCCGCGGCGCTGCAGATCGCGGCGTCCGCCGCTGGCCGCTTCACCCTGACCCGGGTGCTGCATCCGGGCGAGTACCTCGCCGCCGGGGCGGTGATCGGCCAGTTCCTGCCCGAGGCGGAGCAGACGGTGCTGGTCGGGGCCTTCCCCGAAAGCCGGGTGCAGCATTTCGACCGCGGTCTGAGCGACATCACCCTGCGGGTCGGCGGGCGCTACCTGCCGGTAGCTACCGACCGCGCGCGGCTGGCCGAGGAGGTCCGCACCGACGCCGAGGCGGCGACGGCGCAGCGCAGCTTCACCCTGCGGCTCGCCTTCGACGCCTCGCCCGCCGGCTTCGGGCCGGGCGGGGCGCAGGCCCGCATCGCCTTCGCGCCGATCCCGGTCTGGCGGCATGCCGCCGGCTGGGTCGCCGCCAAGATCGCGCAATTCAGAGACGCCGAGATCGCCGAACGGCAGCAACGGCTGGAAAACACCTAGGGCAAAAGCCCCACGGAGAGGGACGGAAGATGTACAGAAGGACGATATCCTTGCTCGCGGTCGGCGCCTGCCTTGGTCTTGCCGGCTGCGACGGCATGTCGAACAAGGCGACGCCGGAGCGGCTGGGCAAGCTGGTCGACAACGGCCTGCCGGAAGACACCCGCGCCAAGGCCGACGAGCGTTTCGACAAGACCATGTCGCGCGCCAATTCGATCGCCGGGCTGAACGAGGCGCTCGGCGGCGACGCCGTCGGCAACGCCGCGCCGCGGCCGCTGGGCGAACTGCTGCGCGCCGCGCTGGAGCACAACCCCGACATCGGCCGCGCCGCGCAGGACATCAACCGCGCTGACGCCCAGCGGATGCGGGCGATCTTCGGCTACCTGCCGCAGATCAGCGCCAACTATGTCTCCAGCACCGTAGAGACCACGGTGGTCGCCTCCGACAACGGCGTCTTCGAGAAAGGTACCGCCACCTATCCGGTGACGACCCTGACGCTGGAGCTGAAGCAGCCGCTGATCGACATGAGCCGGGTCTACGGCATCCAGCTCGGCCGGACGGCGCGGACCGCCTCGGAGGCGCGCTACATCGCCTCGGTGCAGAAGGCGCTCTACGAGACCTTCGACGCCTATCTGCTGGCCAGCCAGAGCAAGATGAAGATGGACGAGCTCGGCCGTCGCAGCGCCAGCCTGCGCGCCCAGGCCGGCGCCGAGGCCTCGCTCTCGGAGTCGGGTCTCGCCAACGAGACCTCGCGCCGCTCCATCCTGTCGGAACAGGCCCAGGCCGAGAGCGACCGGGCGATCGAGACCACCCGCTATGTCGAGGCGCTGAGCCGGCTCGCCTATCTGACCGGCACCGCCATCTCCGACGTGCAGCCGGTCGCCGTGCCGAACGGCGTGCTCGGCACCGAGCAGCGGCTGAGCCCGGAGGCCGCCAAGGAGGCGGCGCGGCGCAACAACGCCGAACTCCTCACCATCGCCATGTCGGTGGTTCAGGCCGACCTGACCCGCAAGCAGGCCATCGCCGCCGACTTCGCCCCGGTGGTCGACCTCTTCATGCGGATGGAGACCGAGACCCGCGAGGGCAGCCGCTTCGGCGGCGGCTCCGAGACCGAGGAGACGACGACCGGCGTGCGGCTGACGCTGCCGATCTTCAACGCCCGCGGCGACGGTCTTCGGACGCTGGACGCCAACGTCGACCTGCGCGCCTCGATCGTCGATTTCCACGCCACCCGCCGCCAGGTCGACACCGAGACGCTGATGACGCTGGAGCGGATGAAACAGCTCTCCAGCGCCATCGGGCGGCTGTCGCAGGCCTACAACTCGGCCAATGCCAACGTCAGAACCGAGCGTGACCGGCTGGAAACCGGCGAGTCGAACAACCTGATCCTCGCCGCGCGCGAGCGGCAGGCGGGCGAGTTCAAGATGGAGCTGGAGGTCCAGCGCATCGAATACCTGCGCGCCTGGGTCCGGCTGCAATTCCTGACCGGGGCGATGAGCAAGAATGTCCTGGGCTGACTGCGCCCTGCCGCTGGTGCTGCTCTGGCCTGCCTGCGCCCTGGCGCAGCAGGCCCCGACGCCTTATGCGCCGTCCCCCTATGCCCAGCAGCCTTGGGCAGGGGCCGAGATGCCGGTCTCCTGCGCCGTGCGCGCCTCGCGCGAGGTGAAGGTCGCGCCGCCGGTCAGCGGCGTGATCGAGACGGTGGAGGTGCGGCCGGGCCAGCAGGTGGCGGCGGGCGACGTTCTGGTGCGTTTCGACGCGGCGCTCGGCCGGGCCGAGCTGGCGTTGGCCGAGGCCCGCGCCGCCGATGCCTCGGCGCGCGACTCGGCCGCGACCCGCGTCGCCGCGCTGCAGGTGCGGCTGGCGCGGCTGGAGCGGGCGCTGAAGAGCCGGGCCATCTCGGAATCCGAGGTGGAGACCGCGCGGCTCGATCTGGACAGCGCGCGCGGCGATCTGGCCCGGGCCGAGGCGGAACTGCATCTGGCGGCGCTGGAGGCCGATCGGGTGCGGCTGGGGGTGGAGCGCTCGGTCGTGCGCAGCCCGGTGGCCGGCACCGTGGCCGAGGCGCTGATCGACCCGGGCGAGGCGCCCGACGCCCAGCAGCCGATCGCCACCATCACCGTCACCGATCCCTTGCGGGTCGAGGCCTATGTGCCCGCCGCCGAGGTGCCGGCCTTCATCGCGGCCAGCGATTTCCGCGCCCGGATCGGCGGCGCCGAGCATGGGCTCGATTTCGACTATGCCGCCCCGCTGGCCGATGTCTCGTCCAGCACGATCTCGGTTTTCTTCACGCTTCAAGCGCCCGGCCTGCTGCCCGGCCTCGACTGCGTGATCGTCGCGCCCTCGCGCGTTACAGGAGAATGACATGACCGCCGTTTCCCATCCGCTGGTTCTCGCCGCCGCGATGCTGTCCCTCGCCGGCGCCGCCGAGGCGCAGCAGGGCGGCCAGACCGAGCTCACCGCCGGGGCCGCCTATTCCTCGACCCGCGGCGCCATCGGCAGCATCGGGCTGGAGGGGACCAACATCCTGAACAGCGGCGTCGACCTCGGCCTGGAGTTCCGCCAGGGCGACGAGGGCAAGGACGCCCGGCTGCGGCTGCGCTACACCCACGAGCTCGGCGACACCCGGCTCGGCTCGGACACCCGGCTGATCTTCTCGGCGAGCCACAGCGAAAGCGACTGGGACGACGACAGCTTCTCCTCCTCGCGCAGCCGGCTCTCGGCGGCGCTGGCTGCCGATGTCGCGCCGCGGCTCTCGCTGCAGGGCGGGCTGTTCTGGCAGCATGACGAGATCGACGACATCCGCGAGGAAACCTCGCCGCTGATCCTCGACGAGCAGGGCAGCAGCGACGCGGCGGGGATCGAGCTTTCGGCCCGTTTCGGCCAGATCGACCGCCGCCAGCTGCCGACGCATGGCGAGGTGCTGGACCTGACCTATACCGCCAGCCTCGGCGGCGACCGGCGCTTCCAGGGACTCGAGGTCAGCGGTCTCTGGGCGCGCAGCCCGGCGGCGGGCTGGGTGATCAGCGCCGGCTTCGGGGCAGGGGCCATCGAGGCCAAGGGCGACGGGCCGCTGTCGATCCACGACCGCGCTTTCCTCGGCGGCCGCGCCCCGCGCGGCTACGGCATCGGCGGCGTCGGGCCGCGCGACTATGTCGAGGACAGCTACGACACCGCGCTCGGCGGCCAGCGCTATGCCCTCGGCAGCGTCGAGCTGCGCCGGGACATCGCGCCGCAATTCTCGGTCGGGGCCTTCGTCGACGCGGGCTCGGTCTGGAAGCTCGACGGCCCGCCGGTCGGCGGCAGCGGGGTGATCGACGACAGCTACGACCTGCGCAGCGCCGCGGGGCTCGCGCTCTACTGGACCAGCCCGCTCGGCACGCTGAACCTGAACGTGGCGGCGCCGATCGACCACCGCGAGCATGACGACCTCAGCCGCATCTCGCTGAACCTGCTGTCCAGCTTCTGACCGGGCGAGGCCGGGGGAAGGCGACCCCCGGCCCTTGACCTTCCCGGACGCCCCGGCCACGCTGCGGGCTGCATCAGGAGACCGCACATGCCCACCGTCCTCACGCCCCGGCAGATCCTCGACCGTCTGGTGGCCTTCCCGACCGTCAGCCGCGACAGCAACCTCGCGCTGGTCGACTGGGTGGAGGAATATCTCGAGGGTTTCGGCATCACCGCCCATAGGGTCTGGAACGCCGAGCGGACCAAGGCCGCGCTCTACGCCCATGTCGGGCCCGAGGTCGCGGGCGGGGTGATCCTGTCGGGCCAC